>JBIQJS010000148.1:0-6399 GCA_044507405.1 Rubrivivax sp.
AGCTGGCGGCCGTATTCGGGGCCCCTGAGAGCCGTCGAGCAGCGCAGGGCTTTGGGGGCGCGCGCGCCAGCGCGCTTCGTCAAATCTGACTTGGGGCAGATGTCCGAGCGCAGCCAGCTTTGCTGGCGGAGCGAGTTTCTGCCCCGCCCCCAAAGACCGAGCAGCGCAGAGCAGTCGCCCCTAGGGCGACCGGCGAACGGGGTGCCCTTTTCTTGGGTTACTTTCTTTTGGGCAAGCAAAAGAAAGTGACTGCGCCGCCGGGCGCACATCCCGGCAGCAGCCTCACGCAGTGAAAAACCCCCGCTCAAGCCGCCACTTCGCATTGCACCCCAGCATCCGCAAGCAAAGAAGGAAACGGCTCCGGCGGCGCCTCATCCGTGAACAACATGTCCACCTCATCGAGGCCAGCCAGCTTCACCATCGCCGGCCGGTTGAACTTGGAGTGGTCCGCCGCCAGCCACACCTGGCGCGAGTGCTCGATGATGGCGCGCGCCACCTTCACCTCGCGGTAGTCGAAGTCGCGCAGCGTCCCGTCATCCTCGATCCCCGAGATGCCGATCAAGCCGATGTCGACCTTGAACTGCGAGATGAAGTCCACCGTCACCTCGCCCACGATCCCACGGTCGCGCGAGCGCACGACGCCACCCGCCACGATCACCTCGCAGGCCGGGTTGTCGGACAGGATCGCCGCCACGTTCAGGTTGTTGGTGATCACGCGCAAGCCCTTGTGGTGCAGCAGCTCGCGCGCGATCGCCTCGGTGGTCGTGCCGATGTTGATGATGAGCGAACACCCCTCGGGCACCGCCGCCGCCACGCGCCGCGCAATGCGCTGCTTGGCCTGCTCGTTGAGCTGCTGGCGTTGCCGATAGGCGATGTTCTCGGTCGTCGAGGTCGGCAATCGCACACCGCCGTGAAAGCGCGCGAGCAGCCCCGCGGCGGCCAGTTGCTTCACGTCGCGGCGCACGGTCTGCAGCGTCACGCCGAACTGCTCGGCCAGCGCTTCCACGGTGACGGCACCGCGGTGGCGCACCTCCTGGATCAGCAAGGCTTGTCTCGGATTGGGGGTCATGCGGTCACAGGTCGGGCCAGGTCTGGGTGGCGAGCGTAGCGGCCCGCCGACGCCGCGGCAGCCCGGGGGATGTGCTCTTGCAGCCCTTTCGTTTGTCCGCTAAAAAGAAAAAAGAGGAAAACAAACGAACACAAACCGAAAACGCCTGTGAGGCAGTTCGCGTTTCCATGGGAGACGCGTGGTCATCGAAGCGCACCGCAGGCGCGAACGGTCACTCTTTCTGATCGGAGACAACTTGGATCACCGCCCACCGGGCGCAGCCGGACCGGCCGCGCCCGCCGCACCACCTTCCGCCGTGCGCGAGTGCGATGTGCTCATCGTCGGCGGCGGCATCAACGGGGCCGGCATCGCGCGCGACCTCGCGGGGCGCGGGCTGTCGGTGGTGCTGTGCGAGAAGGACGACCTGGCGGCGCACACCTCCTCGTCGTCGACCAAGCTGATCCATGGCGGTCTGCGCTACCTGGAGTACTACGAGTTCTCGCTGGTGCGCAAGGCGCTGGCCGAGCGCGAGGTGCTGCTGAAAAGCGCGCCGCACATCATGTGGCCGCTGCGGTTCGTGATGCCGCACGACCCGTCGATGCGCCCGGCGCTGCTGATCCGCGCCGGGCTCTTCCTGTACGACCACCTCGCCCGTCGCGAGGTGCTACCCGGCTCCGAAGGCGTGGACCTGCGCCAGCACCCTGCTGGCCGGCCGCTCAAGCCGCACTTCCGCCGGGGCTTCGTCTACTCCGACGGCTGGGTGGACGACGCGCGCCTCGTGGTGCTCAACGCGGTCGACGCCGCCGCGCGCGGCGCGCGCGTGTTCACCGGCTGGACCTGCACCGACGCACGCCGCGGCGCGAGCGGCTGGGCGGTCACCCTGCAGGCGCGCGACGGCGCCACGCAGCAGTGGAAGGCGCGGGCGCTCGTCAACGCGGCCGGCCCCTGGGCGGCGCAGTTCCTCCATGAGCACGCGCATCTGAAGGACACCAAGTCGCTGCGGCTCGTCAAGGGCAGCCACATCGTGGTGAAGAAGCTCTTCGACCACGACCATGCCTACATCTTCCAGAACACCGACCGGCGCATCATCTTCGCCATCCCCTACGAGGGTGCGTTCACGCTCATCGGCACCACCGACGTCGAGAGCGACAGCCCGATCGGCAAGGCGCAGATCGACGAGCGCGAGATCGCCTACCTCTGCGAGCAGGCGAGCCGCTATTTCGCGCAGCCCGTGACGCCGGCCGACGTGGTGTGGACCTACGCCGGCGTGCGCCCGCTGATGGACGACGAGCGCGCCGACGCCTCGGCCGTGACGCGCGACTACCTGCTCGACTACGACAGCGCTGGCGGGGCCACCCTGCTCACGGTGTGGGGCGGCAAGATCACCACCTTCAGGAAGCTCGCCGAAGAAGCGGCCGATGGCCTGTGCAAGCGGCTGCACATCCGCCAGCCGGCCTGGACGGCGAGCGCCTACCTGCCCGGCGGCGACCTCTCGGCCTGGATCGGCCCGCCCGGGCGCCCCGACACCGATTTCGAGCGCTTCGACGCCGCGCTCGCCGAGCGCCATCCGCAGTGGCCGGCCGCCACGCGGCGGCGGCTCGCGCGCTGCTACGGCGCGCGCATCGAGCTCGTGGCCAACGGCGCCGGCCTGGGCGAAGAGATCGCCCCCGGCCTGCACGAAGCCGAGCTCGTCTACCTGCACGACCACGAATGGGCGCGCAGCAGCGACGACGTGCTGTGGCGCCGGACCAAGCTCGGCCTGCACCTGACCGAAACCGAACGCCACGCCGTCGCCCGCTGGTGGGCCGCGCGCTGGGGCACCGACCCGATGAACCCTGGAGCACCGAACGACGTGAGGACGACGACATGCAGTTGACCCTGGAGCGGGTCGACAAGACCGTGGGCCCCGAAACCCACCTCTACCCGCTGGACCTGGCCCTCGCCCCGCGCGCGGTGACGGTGCTGCTGGGGGCCACGCAGGCGGGCAAGACCACGCTCATGCGCCTGATGGCGGGGCTGGACGCGCCCAGCCACGGCCGCGTGCTCGTGGACGCGGCCGACGTGACCGGCATGCCGGTGCGCGAGCGCAACGTCGCCATGGTGTACCAGCAGTTCATCAACTACCCCTCGATGACCGTGTACGACAACATCGCCTCGCCGCTCAAGCTGCGCGGCGAGAAGCACATCGCCGCTCGCGTGCAGGAGCTCGCCGCCAAGCTGCACATCGAGCCTTTCCTCAAGCGCCTGCCGGCCGAGCTCTCGGGCGGCCAGCAGCAGCGCGTGGCGCTCGCCCGCGCACTCGCCAAGAGCGCCCCGCTGATGCTGCTCGACGAGCCGCTCGTGAACCTCGACTACAAGCTGCGCGAGGAGCTGCGCGACGAGCTCACGCAGCTCTTCGCGGCCGGCGACTCCACCGTCGTCTACGCCACCACCGAGCCCACCGAAGCACTGCTTCTAGGCGGTTATACGGCTGTGATGGATGCCGGCGAGCTGCTGCAGTACGGCCCCACCGCCGAGGTCTTCCACAAGCCGAAGTCCATCCGCGTGGCGCGCGCCTTCAGCGACCCGCCGATGAACCTGGTCGCTTCAGCCTCCGTTCGCCCTGAGCTGGTCGAGGGGCTTCGACAAGCTCAGCCCGAACGGGTGGACGGCGCCGGCCCCGTCACCCTCGGCATCCGCGCGAGCGCGCTGCACGTGGACGCACGCCCCGGCGACGTGGCCCTGCCCGGCCGCGTGGAGCTGGCCGAGATCTCGGGCTCCGACACCTTCGTGCACGTGGACACCGCCGCCGGCGAACTGGTGGCCCAACTCACCGGTGTGCATTTCTTCGAGCTCGGCGCCCACGTCACGCTGCACGTCCACCCGACGCACGTCTACGTCTTCGGAGCCGATGGCGCGCTCGTCGTCGCACCCACGCGGGGGATGACCTGACATGGCCCGCATCGACCTGGCGCTCGCCCACTCGTACCGCCCGAACCCGCAGCGCGACGAGGACTACGCGCTCCTGCCGCTCGACATGAGCTTCCGCGACGGCGGCGCCTATGCGCTGCTCGGCCCTTCGGGCTGCGGCAAGACCACGCTGCTCAACATCATCTCGGGCCTCGTCACCCCCTCGCAGGGCACGGTGAAGTTCGACGGCAGCGACGTCACGAAGCAGACGCCCCAGCAGCGCAACATCGCGCAGGTGTTCCAGTTCCCGGTCATCTACGACACGATGACGGTGGCCGAGAACCTCGCCTTCCCGCTCAAGAACCGCGGCGTGCCGGCCGAGAAGATCCGCCAGCGCGTGGGCGCCATCGCGGAGATGCTCGAGATGAGCCACCAGCTCGACCTGCGCGCCGCCGGCCTCGCGGCCGACCAGAAGCAGAAGATCTCGCTCGGCCGGGGCCTCGTGCGCGAGGACGTGAGCGCAGTGCTCTTCGACGAGCCGCTCACCGTGATCGACCCGCACCTCAAGTGGCAGCTGCGCCGCAAGCTCAAGCAGATCCACCACGAGCTGAAGCTCACGCTCATCTACGTGACGCACGACCAGGTGGAGGCGCTGACCTTCGCCGAGGAGGTGGTGGTGATGACGCGCGGCCGCGCGGTGCAGATCGGCTCGGCCGACCAGCTCTTCGAGCGCCCGCAGCACATGTTCGTCGGCCACTTCATCGGCTCGCCGGGCATGAACTTCCTGCCCGCGGGCATCGTGCCCGGCGCCCCCGAAGGCGCCGACACGCTGGGCGTGCGGCCGGAGTACGTGACGCTCACCGAACCCCACGCCGCCGGCGCGCTGCAGGCGACCGTGACGCAGCGCCAGGACGTCGGCACCTACTGGCTCCTCACCGCGAGCGCGGGCGCGAGCGTGATCCGTGCGCGGCTCGCGCCCGAGACCCGGCCGCCGGCGGTCGGCGAGACGGCCTGGTTCGGCGTGCGCGGCACGCACACCTGTTATTACAAGAACGAGGAGCTCGTGTCATGAAGCCGGTGAACCAGAAAGCCTGGCTGCTGATCCTGCCGGTCGTCATCTGCGTGGCCTTCTCGGCCATCCTGCCGCTGATGACGGTGGTGAACTACTCGGTGCAGGACATCATCTCGCCCGAGCGGCGCGTCTTCGTGGGCACCGAGTGGTTCGCCGAGGTCATGCGCGACGAAGACCTGCAGGGCGCGCTCCTGCGCCAGATGGGCTTCTCACTCGCGGTGCTGCTGGTGGAGATTCCGCTGGGCATCTGCCTCGCGCTCTCGATGCCGGCCAAGGGGTGGAAGTCGTCGGCCGTGCTGGTGCTGGTGGCGATCTCGCTGCTCATTCCCTGGAACGTGGTGGGCACCATCTGGCAGATCTACGGCCGCACCGACATCGGCCTGCTGGGCGCCTTCCTCGCGTGGCTGGGCATCGACTACAGCTACACCGGCTATGCGACCGACGCCTGGCTCACGGTACTGGTGATGGACGTGTGGCACTGGACGCCACTCGTCGCGCTCCTGTGCTTCGCCGGGCTGCGCGCCATCCCCGACGCCTACTACCAGGCCGCGCGCATCGACGGGGCGAGCAAGTTCGCCGTCTTCCGCTACATCCAGCTGCCCAAGCTCCGGGGCGTGCTGATGATCGCGGTGCTGCTGCGCTTCATGGACAGCTTCATGATCTACACCGAGCCCTTCGTGCTCACGGGCGGCGGGCCGGGCAATGCGACCACCTTCCTCTCGCAGTACCTCACGCAGAAGGCGGTCGGCCAGTTCGATCTCGGCCCAGCGGCCGCCTTCTCGCTGATCTACTTCCTCATCATCCTGCTGCTGTGCTTCATCCTCTACAACTGGATGCAGCGCGTGGGCACGCAATCCAAGGAGGCCGCACATGGATGAGCGGCGGTTCAGAAAGCGCAGCCTCTTCCTGCTGGCGTACCTCGTGTTCGCCATCCTGCCGGTGTACTGGATGCTCAACATGTCGTTCAAGACGAACGTCGAGATCCTGTCCACCTTCAGCCTGTGGCCCGAGGAGTTCACGCTCGACAACTACACGGTGATCTTCACCGACGAGAGCTGGTACTCGGGCTACATCAATTCGCTGATCTACGTGGCGATCAACACGGTGGTGTCGCTGCTGGTGGCGCTGCCGGCCGCCTACGCCTTCAGCCGCTACCGCTTCCTCGGCGACAAGCACGTCTTCTTCTGGCTGCTCACCAACCGCATGACGCCGCCGGCGGTGTTCCTGCTGCCCTTCTTCCAGCTCTACACCACCGTCGGGCTGATGGACACGCACATCGCGGTGGCGCTCGCGCACCTGGTGTTCAACGTGCCGCTGGCGGTGTGGATCCTCGAGGGCTTCATGAGCGGCATCCCGCGCGAGATCGACGAGACGGCCTACATCGACGGCT
>JBIQJS010000149.1:0-6380 GCA_044507405.1 Rubrivivax sp.
GCGACAGGATCATCGCGTTGATGCCCACCGACTTGCCCGAGCCGGTGGTGCCGGCGACGAGGCAGTGCGGCATCTTGGCGAGGTCGGCCACGACCGGCGCGCCGATGATGTCCTTGCCCAGCCCCATGGTGAGCTGAGAGGCCGCGTCGTTGTAGACCTGGGAGCCGAGGATCTCGGACAGGCGGATGGTCTGGCGCTTGGCGTTGGGCAGCTCCAGCGCCATGTAGTTCTTGCCCGGGATCACCTCGACCACGCGGATGCTGATGAGGCTCAGCGAGCGCGCCAGGTCCTTGGCGAGGTTGACGATCTGCGAGCCCTTCACGCCGGTGGCCGGCTCGATCTCGTAGCGCGTGATGACCGGGCCCGGGGACGCGGCGACCACGCGCACCTCGACGCCGAAGTCCTTGAGCTTCTTCTCGATGAGACGCGAGGTCATCTCCAGCGTCTCGGGCGTCACCGTCTCCTGGCGACCCGGCGCAGCATCGAGCAGGTCGACCTGCGGCAGCTTGGTGTCGGCAAGCTCGGTGAAGAGCGGCTTCTGGCGCTCCTTCACCACACGCTCGGACTTGGGCACCTCGATCACCGGCGTCTCGATCACGATGGGCACGTGCTCTTCGTGCAGCTGGTGCTCGACCTCCACCACGTGCTCACGCTCGCGCAGCGCCTGCTCGCCGATGCGCTGGTCTTCGGCGCGCTCGATGCGCTCCACGCGCTTCTCGCGCAGCGAGTCGACCCACTGCCCGATGCCTTCGGCCGCGCGCAGCCATGAAAAGCGGAAGGAGAGCGAGAGGCCGGCCACCAGCGTCGCGATCCACAGCACGCCCGAGCCTGCGAATCCCAGCCAGCGCTGGCTGACCGGCCCGAGCAGGTAGCCCAGCACGCCGCCCGCGTTGCCTCCGGCGACCTGCCCCTCGAATTGATAGAGCCGTGTCCACTCGAGCGCGCAACTCGCGCTCATCAGGAGGGCGACCCCCAGCCAGAACATCCACAGCGGCGACTGCGGCCTCGGATGATGTGGCGGCTCGCCGCCGCGCAGCACGCGCGCCAACGCGCTCAGCCAGGCACGAAATCCGATCAGCATGCCCCACCAGGCCGAGTAGCCGAAGAGCACGAAGGCCATGTCCGAGAAACCTGCGCCGAGCGCGCCGATCTTGTTGAGCGGCTCGGCCGTGGCGCCGGAGGTGGAGAAGGCTGCATCGGCGGGATGGTGCGTGGCCAGCGCGATCAATGCCAGCAGCAGCGCCACGCCACCGGCGAGCACGCCGAAGCGTGCGCGCAGGCCGACGGGACCGAGAGGAGCTTGGGCAGTGGCCGCGTCACGGGCCTTGGTGCCGCCAGACGTGGCGGCCGAGCCGCCTTCGGGGCGCAGCGATCCGAGGGGAAACGTCATGCAGCCATTGTGGCCGATGCGGTGGGGCGCTCCGGCGGAAGCGCCCTGCCTTGCAAGGTCAGCCGGTCAGGCGTTCCTTGATGATGACCGAGCCGTTTTCCTGGGTCTCGACCATGCCGCGGTCTTCGAGGTCCTTCATGACGCGGCTGACCATCTCGCGCGAGGCGCCGACGATCTTGGCCATGTCCTGGCGCGACACCTTGTTGCGGATGATCTTCACGTCGCCGTCGTCTTCGGCCATGTCGAGCAGCGAGCGCGCGACGCGGCCGTAGACGTCGAGCAACGCGAGCGATTCGATCTGGCGGTCGGCGCTGCGCAGGCGCTGCACCAGGCCGCGCATGATGGCGTAGGAGAGGCTGGAGTTCTCGGGCAGGCAGCGGGCGAATTCGGCGCGGCCGAGGATCAGCATGTCGGTCTGCACCTCGGCGCGCACGGTGGCCGAGTGCGGTTCGTTGTCGATGAGGCTCATCTCGCCGACGTAGTTGCCCGGGTGCAGCACGGCGAGAATGACCTCGCGGCCGCGCGAATCGGAGGTCAGCACGCGCGCACGGCCCGTCAGCAGGATGAACAGCGCATTCGACTTCTTGCCATGCTCGACGATGATCTCCCCGCGGCGGAACCGGCGCTTCACCACGCTGTCGGCAATCGCCGTGGCCTGTTCATTGGTCAGCAGCGAGAACAGCGGCACGCGCCGGATCAAGTCCAGATTGGACAACATGGCCATCGGAGAACCTCCTGTTGTTGGGATCGCGCCCGAACGAATCAAACGTGGAAAACTAACGTTTTCCTTGCAAACGGGCAATTGTCACCATTACACGAATTCATGCCAGTCGGCGTCAACCCCATGTCAGACTGGCGTCCTCTCGCTGTTTCTCGCTCGACCTGATCCGACATGACACAGAACAACACCCAGCACGCCCAGGTCCTGATCCTGGGCTCCGGCCCCGCGGGCTACACCGCCGCCATCTACGCCGCACGCGCGAACCTCAAGCCGATGCTGATCACCGGCATCGCCCAGGGCGGGCAACTCATGACCACCACCGAGGTCGACAACTGGCCCGCCGACGTGATGGGCGTGCAAGGGCCTGAACTCATGCAGCGCTTCCTGCAGCACGCCGAACGCTTCAACACGCAGATCGTCTTCGATCACATCAACCAGGTGGACCTCTCCAAGCGCCCGTTCACGCTCGTGGGCGACTCCGGCACGTACACCTGTGACGCGCTCATCATCGCGACCGGCGCCTCGGCCAAGTACCTCGGCCTGCCGTCGGAAGAGACCTTCATGGGTCGCGGCGTGAGTGGCTGCGCCACCTGCGACGGCTTCTTCTACCGCGGGCAGGAAGTCTGCGTCGTGGGCGGCGGCAACACGGCCGTCGAAGAGGCGCTGTACCTGTCCAACATCGCGAGCAAGGTCCACCTCATCCACCGCCGCGACAAGTTCCGGGCCGAGGCCATCCTCGTGGACAAGCTGATGGAGAAGGTGCAGGCCGGCTCCATGCAACTGCACCTCTGGCAGACGCTCGACGAGGTGCTGGGGGACGCCACCGGCGTGACCGGCGTGCGCATCAAGAGCACGCAGGACGGCAGCACGAGCGAGCTCGCGGTCAAGGGCTGCTTCATCGCCATCGGCCACCAGCCCAACACCGACATCTTCAAGGGCCAGCTGGAGATGAAAGACGGCTACATCGTCACGCAAAGCGGGCTGAACGGCATGGCGACCATGACCAGCGTTCCGGGCGTCTTCGCCGCCGGCGACGTGCAGGATCACGTCTACCGCCAGGCCATCACCAGTGCCGGCACCGGCTGCATGGCGGCCCTCGACGCCCAGCGTTTCCTGGACCTCTGAAACCCGCCCGGCAGGGCCGGGTGGGCAGCGGGTGAAAAGCTGGCTATAATCGCCGTCTTTGCCGAAATGGCCCGGCTGCAGCTCTGCACCCTCGCGCCCTCGGCTCCAGTCAAACAGATCACACGGAGAAGCGTCATGGCACGCGTCTGTCAAGTCACGGGCAAGCGCCCGATGGTGGGGAACAATGTTTCCCACGCCAACAACAAGACCAAGCGCCGTTTCCTGCCCAACCTGCAATACCGCCGGTTCTGGCTTGAAAACGAAAACCGCTGGGTGCGGCTGCGCGTGTCGAACGCTGCACTGCGCCTGATCGACAAGGTGGGCATCGAGCAAGTCGTCGCCGACCTGCGTGCCCGCGGCGAACTCTGATTTAGGAGCCGACCATGGCAAAAGGTGGACGCGAAAAGATCAAGCTGGAATCGACTGCCGGCACCGGTCACTTCTACACGACCGACAAGAACAAGAAGACCACGCCCGAGAAGATCGAAATCATGAAGTTCGATCCCAAGGCTCGCAAGCACGTGATGTACAAGGAAACCAAGCTGAAGTGATTCAGCCCGGCTTCCGCAAGAGCCCGCCCGGCGCAAGCCCGGCGGGTTTTTTGTCGGCCATTGCCGTGGTGCTGCCCTGATCCTCGGGGCCAAAAAAGAAGGGCCCGCACAGCGGGCCCTTGCTTCTGGTCGCTCGTCGAGCGTTGTCAGGCGTGCGCCGCGCGCAGCTTGAGCGCGAACTCCTGCAAGGCGGAAATGCCGCTCTCCTCGGCCTTCTTGCACCAGGCTTGCAGGTCCGCCACCAGCTGCTCGGCAGAGACGTTGGTGCGGGTCCACAGCGAACGCAGTTCCTCGCGCATGTCCACGAGCTTGGCGAGCGCCGGGCTGTGGTCGCACACGCTCTCGACCTGCGCCTTCACATGGGTCGGGATCTTGTCGGCATCGCGGTGCAGCCAGCGGCGCGCCAGACGCATGTTGGCGAGCTTGGCGGTGCCGTGGGCGCCTTCGGCCTTGAGGCGCTTGACCTCCTCGCGGCAGGCGCTGCGCAGTCCCCGGGCGTACTTGGCCATCACCTCGTAGCGGTTGGCGATCAGCGCCTCGAGCGTCTTGGCGTCGGCCACCGGCTTGATGTGGCCGAGCTTGAGCATCGGCGGCGTCTTGCGGACCTTGGCCAGGCCCATCATCTCCAGCAGGCGGATGTAGGCCCAGCCGATGTCGAACTCGTACTTCTTCACCGACAGCTTGGCCGAGGTCGGGTAAGTGTGATGGTTGTTGTGGAGCTCTTCGCCGCCGATGATGATCCCCCACGGCGAGACATTGGTGCTGGCGTCGGCCGCTTCGAAGTTGCGGTAGCCCCACCAGTGGCCGAGGCCGTTGATGATGCCGGCGGCGGTGATCGGGATCCACAGCATCTGCACCGCCCAGACCGTGAGGCCGATGGCGCCGAAGAGCATCAGGTCCAGGATCAGCAGGATCCCGACACCCTGCCAGGTGAAGCGGCTGTAGACGTTGCGCTCCATCCAGTCATCGGGCGTGCCGTGGCCGAACTTGGCGAGCGTCTCCTGGTTCTTGGCCTCGGCGCGGTACAGCTCGCTGCCGGTCAACAGCACCGTCTTGATGCCGTGGGCGACCGGGCTGTGCGGGTCGTCCTGCGTTTCGCACTTGGCGTGGTGCTTGCGATGGATGGCGACCCATTCCTTGGTCACCATGCCCGTGCCCAGCCACAGCCAGAAGCGGAAGAAGTGCGAGGGAATCTTGTGCAGGTCCAGGGCACGGTGCGCCTGCGAGCGGTGCAGGAAGATCGTGACGGACGCGATCGTGATGTGCGTGGTCAGCAGCGTGTACAGCACGATCTGCCACCAGGTCGCTTCCACCAGACCGCCGGCCAGCCAGGCGACCAGACCCTCCCACAAAGACATCAATTCGTTCATCAGCTACCTTAAATACCGTCAAAACCCGACGGAGGGGCATTGTAGAAGCGCGACCCCGGCGCGAAGCCGGAAAAGCGAGACGTTTGCACGCCCTGACTTCTACATCGCTTGTCGGGGATTGGAGAAGGGGAATGTCAGCAACGTTCCCATGCGGCGGCAAAAAAACCGTCGGTGCCGTGACGATGGGGCCACAGGCGCAGGAAGTCGCCACGGACCAGCGTGTCCGCCTGTGCGACATGCGCCTTCTCCAGCAGGTCGGACACCCGCAGGGGTTTGAATTCCCGGGCGCGTGCTGCGGTGAACGCCTCCACGACCGCTTCGTTTTCGACGTCCAGCACGCTGCAGGTGGCATACACCAGCCGGCCACCGGGTTTCACCAGCCGCGCCGCACTGTCGAGGATGGCCGCCTGCTTCTGGCGCAATTCGCCGACGGAATCCTCGGTCTGACGCCATTTCAGGTCGGGATTGCGCCGCAAGGTGCCGAGGCCGGAACACGGTGCGTCGACCAGCACCCGGTCGATCTTGCCGGCCAGGCGCTTGATGCGCTCGTCGCGCTCGTGGGCGATCTGCGCCGGGTAGACGTTCGAGAGCCCGCTGCGCGCGAGCCGCGGCTTGAGCGCGGCCAGGCGGTGCCCGGACGTATCGAAGGCATAGAGCCGCCCGGTGTTGCGCATGGCTGCGCCGAGCGCGAGCGTCTTGCCGCCCGCCCCAGCGCAGAAATCCACCACCATCTCGCCGCGCTTCGGGTCGGTCAGCAGCGACAACAGCTGGCTGCCTTCGTCCTGCACTTCCACGTCGCCGCGGTTGAAGACGTCCAGCCGGTTGAGCGCCGGCTTGCCCTGCACGCGCAGGCCCCAGGGCGAATAGGGCGTGGGCTCGGCCACGATGCGGGCCTCGGCGAGCGCACGCTGCACGTCCTCGCGTTTGGCCTTCAGCGTGTTCACGCGCAGGTCGAGCGGCGCGCCAGCGTTCAGGCTTTCCACGAGCGGCCAGAAGTCGTCGCCGAGCGCCGCCTGCAGCGTCGTCGCCAGCCACTCCGGCAGGTTGTGACGCAGCTTCTCGGGCAGCGCGCTCCTGTCCACGGCCTGCACCTGCACGAGCCACTGCTGCTCGGGCTCGGAAAGTGCCGCACGCAGGAATCCTTCGTTGCCCTGCCACGCGAGGATCGCCAGGCGCCGCTCCATCTCGCCCTTGCCCGATTGCGCCAGGTGCTGGTAGAGCAG
>JBIQJS010000150.1:0-6302 GCA_044507405.1 Rubrivivax sp.
GCATGGCCTCGTCCATGTTGACGTCGATGACCTGGGCGCCGTTCTCGACCTGCTGCCGCGCGACCGCGAGCGCCTCCTCGAACTGGCCGTTGAGGATCAGGCGTGCGAAGGCCTTCGAGCCGGTGACGTTGGTGCGCTCGCCGATGTTGACGAAGAGCGTGCCCTGGCCGATCTCCACCGGCTCCAGGCCGGAGAGCTTCATGGGCGGAACGGGATGCGAGGCGGCGGTCATGGCAGGTGTCGGCGATACACCGCAGGCGCCGTGGTGCTCACCCGCGGCGCATGCGGCTGTGGCATGCAGGGGTGAGCGTCGTTGCGAGCTTCCAAGCCTGGCGGCACTGGCGGTCGGAAAGACCGGGCCGGCGCCGTCGCAACGCTCCTTGGAAGCCGCGGATTCTAGCGCCGCGGGTGTGCGCTGATCGCCCTGCGCCTCGTGGCGACGTGGACGCAGCATCCCCTGGTCGCGTGGGGTTACAGCGGTTCCAATGTCGGGTCTCCCCAAGAATCGCCCGACCATGACGCTCACTCCTCCTCTGCGCCGGCTGGTGCTGGTGTCCCTCGCGGCCCTCGGCGCGGCCTGCACGTCCACCCCGCCCACCAAGACCGTGCCGTCGGTCGCCGGCTCCGCGCCGGGGTCGGCCAGCGGCCCGGTCTATGGCAAGGGCAGCACCGACGGCCGGGGCCTGTCGCCCCAGCTCGAAGCGGCCGAGCGGCAGCTCGTGAACGCGCTCGACGGCAGCGGCGTCACCCTCGCCCGCACCACCGACGAGCGGCTGTGGGTCACGCTGCCCGGCGACCTCGCCTTCCCGCCCAATCGCTCGGCGCTCAAGCCGGGCGCGACCGCGGTGCTCGACCGCATCGTGCTCGCCCTGCGCGGCGTGCCCACGGCCGAGCTGCGCATCGTGGGCCACACCGATGCCAAGGGCAGCGCGGCGGCCAACGACGCGCTCTCGCTCGACCGCGCCGCCGCCACGCGCGACTGGCTGGTCGCCCGTGGCCTGTCGCCGGTGCGCATCGCGGTGGCCGGGCGCGGCGCGCGCGACCCGATCGCCAGCAACGACGACGAGGCCGGGCGCGCTGCCAATCGCCGCGTCGAGATCCTCATCGGCGACAAGGCGCGCGCGGCGAAGTAGGCGCCGGCAGCCCGGCTCAAGTTCGACGCCCGGGCGTCGAAATCCCCCACAGGGTGCCCGGCTCGGGCGCCGGCGGCTGTCCGCCTGTTTGCCTGCCTGTTCGCCTGCCCGCTTGCCCGCCTGCACGCCAATGCCCGTCATCCAGCTTCCGCCCGAGATCCTGCGCACCGGTCACCCGGCGCCGGTGTCGGTGCGTGACGCGACCGGCCACCTGCTGCTGGCCAAGGGCGTGCTGGTCGCGACCGAGGAGCAGCGGCTGCGCCTGGTCTCGCGCACGCTCTACGTCGACGAGCTCGAAGGCGACCTGCTGCGCCGCGCGCTCGCCGGCAAGCTCGACACCCTGCTGCGCCAGAACAGCAAGCTCGGCCACATCGCGCGGGCCCAGCCCGACGAGGTGGTGATGGCGCCGAGCGCCACCTCGCAGGTGGAGGCCGTCGACCCCGTGACCGCCTGGTCCAACCTGCAGATGCACGGACGCGTGCTGCTGCAGGTGCCCACGGCCGCCGATTTCCTCGCCCGGCTGGAGAAGTTCCAGGCCGAGCACCTGGCCCTCGTCGAGCGCGATGCCGACCTCGCGCTCCTGCTGCTGGTGCAGGCGACGAGCAGCGACGCCCACCACTACAGCGTGACGCACGGGCTGCTGGTGGCCGTGCTGTGCGAGCTGGCCGCGCGCCAGCTGCCGGCCTGCACGCCCGGGATGCGGCACTCGCTGCGCTGCGCCGCGCTGACCATGAACATCGCCATGACGGTGCTGCAGGACCAGCTCGCGTTGCAGGAAGGGCCGCTCACGCCCGAGCAGCGCGCCCTCGTCGACGACCACGCCGAGCGCGCCGTCGTCAGCCTGCGCGAGGCCGGGGTGCGCGATCCCCTGTGGCTGGAGGCGGTGGCGCACCACCATGCCACCGTGCCCGGGCCGCTGGCCGACCAGCCGCCGGGCCTCCAGCTCGCGCGGTTGCTGCAGCGCGCCGACATCTACGCCGCGCGCCTGGGCATGCGGCGCGCGCGGCCGGCGCTCGCCGCCGCCGATGCGATCAAGGCGGCCTATCTCGACGAGCACCGCCAGGCCGACGAAGCCGGCAAGGCGATCATTCAGGCCACCGGCCTCTACCCGCCGGGCAGCTACGTGCGGCTGGCGAGCGGGGAGATCGCCGTGGTGCTGCGCCACGGCGCGCATGCCAAGGCGCCCAAGGTCGCGAGCATCGTAAGCAGGACCGGCACGCCGCTCGGCGAGCCGGTGCTGCGCGACACGCGGGTGTCACCGCACGACGTGACGGGCGGCGTCGCGCCCCAGGAGGTGAAGGTGCGCCTCCAGATGGCGCGACTGGTCGCGCTCGCGTAGCGGCCGCTCAGGCGGCCAGCAGGCCGCTGAAGAGCGGGTCGTGCTTCGCGCGCGGCCGGTAGGCCGACACCCGCCTCGCGATCTCGGCGATGTGCGCCGGCGTGGTGCCGCAGCAGCCGCCGGCGATGTTGAGGAAGCCCGACTTCGCGAACTCCTCCAGCAGGCCGCCGGTCACCTCGGGGGTCTCGTCGAAGCCCGTCTCGCTCATCGGGTTGGGCAGGCCGGCGTTGGGATAGCAGCTCACGAAGGTGTCGCCCGCGACCTTGGCGAGCTCCTCGATGTAGGGCCGCATGAGCGCCGCGCCCAGGGCGCAGTTCAGGCCGACCGCGATCGGCCTGACGTGGCGCACGCTGTGCCAGAAGGCGGTGACGGTCTGGCCCGAGAGGATGCGCCCGGACGCATCGGTCACCGTGCCCGAGACGATGACGGGCAGGCGCTCGCCGGTCTCTTCCATCAGCTCGTCGAGCGCGAAGATCGCGGCCTTGGCGTTGAGCGTGTCGAAGATGGTCTCGATGAGGAAGAGGTCCACGCCGCCCTCGAGCAGCGCCTCGGCCTGCTCGCGGTAGGCGGCGCGCAGCTCGTCGAAGGTGATGTTGCGCGCGCCCGGGTCGTTGACGTCGGGGCTGATGCTCGCGGTGCGCGGCATGGGGCCGAGCGCGCCGGCCACGAAGCGCGGCTTGTCGGCGGTGCTGTATTGGTCGCAGGCTTCGCGGGCCAGCCGGGCGGCGGCGAGGTTGATCTCGCGCACCAGGTGGCCGAGGGCGAAATCCTCCTGAGCCACGGTGGTCGCGCCGAAGGTGTTGGTCTCGATGATGTCGGCGCCGGCGGCGAGGTACTGCTCGTGGATCTCGCGGATCACGTCGGGCTGGGTCAGCACCAGCAGGTCGGCGTTGTTCTTCAGGTCCTTGCCGTGATCGCGGAAGCGCTCCCCGCGCACCTGGTCCTCGGTGAGCTTGTAGCGCTGGATCATCGTGCCCATCGCGCCGTCGAGGATGGCGATGCGTTGCTGGAGGACCTCGGGCAGCGCCTGGGCGCGGGTGTAGGCGGGGGCGTTCATGGCCGGCATTGTAGGAAGCGGCTGCTGCCTTGCGGCCAAGGCCCTGGCGCGGCGTGGCTCAGGTCTTGGCGGGCTCGACCGGAAGGATGGCGGTGTCGCCGAAGAGCGAGGGCCGGAAGTCCAGCGAGCGCGGGCCTTCGTCGTTCATGGCCCACAGCGCCAGCGCATCGGCCGGCATCGGCTTGGCGAAGAGGTAGCCCTGCAGTTCGTTGCAGCCGAGCTGGCGCAGGATCTCCTGCTGCTGCTCGGTCTCCACGCCCTCGGCGACCACCTTGAGGCCGAGCGCCTGGGCGAGCTTGACCACCGCGTCGACGATCGCGCGTGCGTCGGCGCTCGTCTCGAGGTCGCAGACGAAGCTGCGGTCGATCTTGAGCTCCTCGGCGGCGAGCTGGCGCAGGTAGGACAGCGACGAGTAGCCGGTGCCGAAGTCGTCGATCGACAGGTGCACGCCCACCGCCGAGAGCCGCTCGATCACCTGCAGCGTGATGCGGGTGTCGTCCATGGCCGCCGATTCGGTGATCTCGCAGGTGAGCAGCGCCGGGTCGATGCGGTGGTGTTCGAGCGCGGCCACGATGCGCTCCACGAGGTCGGCCTGGCGCAGCTGGTGCACCGAGAGGTTGATCGCCACGCGCATGCGCAGGCCCTGGTCGCGCCAGGTGCGGATCTGGCGGCAGACCTCTTCGATCAGCCAGTTGCCGAGCGCATTGATGAGGCCGTAGCGCTCGGCCAGCGGGATGAAGACGTGCGGGCCCACCATGCCGCGCTGCGGGTGCTTCCAGCGCATCAGCGCCTCGGCGCCGGTGATCTGGTTGCTCGGCGCGTGGATCTTGGGCTGGTAGTGCAGCTGCAGCTCGCCCTGGGCGATGGCGCGGCGCAGGTCGCGCAGCAGCTCCACCTGCTCGCGCGAGCCGGCCACCATGCGTTCCTCGAAGAAGGCAAGGCTCGCACCGCCGGTGCGCTTGGCTTCGCGCATGGCGGCTGCCGCATGGGCGATCAGCTTGGCCGCGCTGCCGTGCTCGGGGTAGAGGGCGACCCCCACCGAGCAGGGGATCGGGACCTCGTGGTCGTCGAGGCGGCAGGGCTCGTTCATCGCGCCGAGCAGGCGCTCGGCCATGCGCTGGGCGTCCTGCCGGGTCGGGTTGCCTTCCAGCAGGAGCAGGAATTCATCGCCGCCGGCGCGGCCGATCACGTCGTGCGGGCCGGCCATCCTGCGCAGGCGCACGCCCACCTCGCGCAGAACCGCGTCGCCGGTGGACTGGCCGAACGATTCGTTGAGCGCCTTCAGGCCGTCGACGTTGAGGAAGAGCAGCGCGAGCCGGTGGTGGCGGCGGTCGGCTTGCACGGCGGCGGCCTGCAAGACCTCTTCGACCATCGAACGGTTGGGCAGCGAGGTGAGGCGGTCGGTCTGCGCGGCGCGCTTGACCTCGTCGCGCGTGCGCCGTAGCAGGCGGCGGAAGCGGGCTTCGAGCATGGAGCTCATCAGCAGCAGCGCAAGCAGCGCCGGCACGCCGACCGCGGCCAGGGCCGTCACCGTGGCGAGGGTCGTGTGGTGGGTGGCGAGGGAGAGCGTCTCGGGCAGGAGGCGCACGGCGTGCAGCGTGCCGTAGTTGCCGGTGGCGATCGCGCTGCCCAGGCCGAGCGCCACGCAGGCCTGCCAGCCGAGGCCCAGCTGCGGGCGCTTGCGGCGCTGCCAGGCCACGATGCCGAGCGCCGCGCCGGCGCACAGGGACGCCAGCACGCCGCCGGCGGCAAGCGTGGGCACCGACCAGCGCGGCGCAGGGTAGAGGTCGAGTGCGTGCACGCCCAGCATGGGCACGGCGCAGGCGCCCACGCCCAGCACCACCGCGGCGAGCAACACCCGCCCGGCGCCCAGCTCGGGGCGTGCGCTCATGTGAACGCCCACCATCGAGCTCAGCAGCGCCACCGCGAGCGCGGCCAGCGCCCAGGCGCCGTGGTAGCCCATCGGCAAAGGCATCGGCTCGTTGGCCACGGAGATGAAGTGCGCCGCCCAGGTGCCTGCGGCCAGGGCCAGGGCCGAGGCGACGCCGGTGCGCCAGACCGTGAAGCGATGCCGCGAGGAGACGCCGCGGGCGAGGTCGAGGGCCACGTAGGCGGCGAACACGGCCATGGCCGCGGAGGCTGCCCACAGCTCGGCGCGAAACCCCCACGTCAGAAAAGCCTCGTCCATCGTTCCCTCGGAACACCGTCGTCCGGCTCATATCGGCGACGAGGAGGGCCGGCTTGATCGAGGGTGGCCCCCATGAACGTGACGGATGTCGCGCGCGCCCGGGCTGATGCGCCCGGGCGGGCTCAGTGCAGGAAGCCCATGTCGCGTCGGCGACGCACCTCCGGCTTCACGCGGTGCTCGGCCTCGAGCTGCGAGAGGAACTCGTCCGGCGTGAAGCCGGCGCCGAGCACGTCGACCTGCCGCTGGACGGCGGCGAAGTCGCCCGGGGTGAGCGCGTCGAGCTTGTGCAGCCGCGCGGCCTGCTCGGAGGTGAGCGCATCGGCGGCGCCGCCGAGGGCCTCGATCACGAACATGCGCTCGCGCTGCCCCGGCTTGAGCGGCAGGAAGCGGATCTTGAAGCTGAAGCGGCGCAGCGCAGCCTCGTCGAGCTCGTCGAAGAGGTTGGTGGTGCAGATGAAGACGCCGCCGAAGCGCTCCATGCCCTGGAGCATCTCGTTGACCTCGGTGACCTCGTAGTTGCGCTCGGCCAGGCGGCGGCTGCGCAGGAAGCTGTCGGCCTCGTCGAGCAGCAGCACGGCCTGCTCG
>JBIQJS010000151.1:0-6208 GCA_044507405.1 Rubrivivax sp.
GCCTCGCGGAACTCGGCGAAGCTCATGCGCTCGGCGCGCACCGCGATGCTCATGGCACCCACCAGCGAGCCGCTGCGGTCGTGCACCGGCACGGCCATGGAGCGCACGCCCAGTTCCAGCTCGCCGTCGCTGCCGGCGAAGCCCTGCTCGCGGCAGCGCGCGATCAGCGCCAGCACGGGGCGCACCTCGTACACCGTGCGCGGCGTCAGCGGCTGGCGCGGCATGGCGCGCACGCGGCGCTCGGCCTCGCCCGGCGGCAGGCTGGCCAGCAGCACGCGGCCGATGGCCGAGCAGTAGGCCGGCAGGCGCGAGCCGATGCCCAGCCCGATGCTCAGGCTGCGCCGCGCCGTGGAGCGAGCGATGATGATCGCGTCGTCGTCCAGCAGCTTGCCCAGCGAGGCCGACTCGCGGGTGCGCTCCGACAGCGCATCCAGCAGCGGCTGCGCCAGCGTGGGCGTCGCGCGCGAGGCGAGGTAGGCGTGCGCGATCAGCAGCGCCTTGGGCAGCATCCAGAAGCGCTTGCCGTCGCTGTCGAGGTAGCCGAGCGCCTGCAGCGTGAGCAGCGAGCGCCGCGCCGAGGCCGGCGTGCTGCCGGTCAGGCGCGCCGCCTCCGAGACTGTCAGTCGCGCGTGCTGCCGGCCGAAGCAGCTCAGCACCTGCAGACCCTTGTCGAGCGAAGTCACGAAGTTTTTGTCTGTCATCGCGTCTTGACCTGCTTCCAGGACCCGATCGTCAAGTACGCAGCATGAAAACTTCACCTTGCCGGAGCAATCGTGCAAGGCGCCACGCTACGTGGCCCCTTTCAGGGCGGCGCCGCGCAGGCGAAGTTCGCTTCGGTGTTGATGTCTCCACTACCCTTGTAGCGGGCGATTTGGGGATACGGGCAAAGTGGCCGCGTGCGTGCCGCCACCCCGAAGTACCCTGGCGTGCCCGACCAGGCGGAGATCTGATCCGGCGCCTCGCCGCGCTCGACCCAGGCGACCAAGGGCGTCAGCATGTCGAACCGGTCGGTCCCGGGACCGCCGCTGCAATGATTCATACCCGGCACCAGAAAAAGGCGCGCGAATCCAGCAGCACCTGGCATCGCTGCGCCAAGTCTCTCGTAATAGTCGGCCGTGTCCAGGGCTGAGAACGCGGCGTCGGACATGCCGTGGTACAGGATCATCTTGCCGCCGCGATCGCGGAAGGCAGCAAGGTCAGTAGAAGTTGCACCGTGCCAGTCCATGCTGGATTGGGTGAACTGTCCGCTGGTCGCCCAAATCTTCAACGGATCGATGTCGAAATCGAATTTCATCATCCGCGCGGCAACCTGCGTCAAGGGCATCGGTTCGGGCGGTGTGGCGAAATCGACCAGCCAGGAGCGCGCCGAGAAGCCGCTCACGCGCTGGGCGTTGTTGGCACTGCTGTTGAAGCTACCGAGCCACCACGAGCGCCACCCCTGGTTATAGGTCGTGCCACTCAGTCCGCTCATGCCAGCGTCCCAAGCCCATCTGTTGTACAACGGCGTTCCCGCCGAATTCACGGGCCCCGCCATCGCGCGCTTGATCGCAGTGACCTGGACGGGGCTCAGGCAATCCGCAGTCTTGGCGCCAACGCACTGGAGCGCCTGGCCGTTTGCAGGATTGGCTGCCGTGGCGGGGTCAAAGGCTGCCTGGCATGCCCGGTAATTGTCAACGATGCCATCCGCAAGGCCGTCGAGGGCGTCACATGTGCCCAGGATTGCCTGTGAAAGAAGGTGCAGGTCGGCGTCAGAGAAAGACTTATTGATAAGCGGCACGCCTTGTGCATCCAAGCCGACAGCGGCGGGCGCAAGGGACTGTGTGGTCCACGCACCGCTGATCCCGGCCTTCGGCAACTGGTAGCCTGGTGCACCGGCAACGATGCCGTCGTAGTGGGAAGGGAAGCGCTGCGAGAGCATCATGCCCTCGCGGCCGCCCTCCGAACAGCCGATGAAATAGGACTTGTCGGCAGCGCGTCCGTAGAACCTGGCCACCGCGGCCTTGCCTGCCTGCGTGACCTGATCGTACGAGTTGTAGCCCATGTCGAGACGGGCCTGCGGATCCAATCCGAAGGCAACGGTGCCGAGCGCGTCGGGATTGTCGTTCACTGCGTTGTCGTGACCTCCATCCGTTGCGATGGTGGCGAAATTGCGAGACAGCGCGCTTGCGATCTGTCCCCCACCAATGCTGCCGGTAGCCGCGGACAGCGAGCCGTTGGTTCCGCCGCCGCCTTCCATGAAGAAACGACCGTTCCATTCTGCGGGCATCCGGAGGCGGAATTTGATTTCGTAGGGATAGCCGTCGATCCCGGTGCGCTTCGCGATGGTGCCGGACACCTCGCAGTGTTCGGGCAGCGCCGCCGCAGATGCGGTGGCGGGCGCGGCGTCACGCCAGGCAGCGACTTCCACGACCGTCGCGGCATTTGGCCACACCATGTCGCCATTTCCGTCCTTCAGAGCCTCGCATGCGGCGCGCGAAGCCAAGGGCACCGGGGGCGGCGGAGGCTCCTGCTGCGGCGGCTGCTGCTGCGGCAGCGGCAGCGGCAGCGGCGTGGATCCGCCCCCACCGCACGCGGCTAGGGCCACCGACGCCAGCAGCATCGTGATGACTGTTGTCTGCATCTTATGTCTCCTTCGACTGGTTCGCGGCATTGATTTGCAGCCGCGGGCGCGATGGTGTGACCGAAGGCTTGATGTAGCGTCAGGATATTTGCGCATCGCGAAAGAAACTTGGTCGTTCCAGGGTTTCCCCTACGACGCTTTGCATCGAAGTACCGAGATGCCCGCCGCAGCGGCTCCACTGCGCCCGGCCCGGGTGCGCACAATCCGCCGGCAAGCGGGTCGCCAGCGCATCGCGCGCACGACGCAGCGCCGGCAGCATGGTCGAACGGAATCCGCCATCGTCATACGGTCGGCCTGGACCGCGATGCTCATGGCGCCGACGGTATCGCCCGCACGGTCGAACACCGGGATGGCCATCGACCGCACGCCGAGTTCCAGTTCCTCATCGCTCTCCGACCAGCCCTGCTCGCGGCAGCGGGCCACCTCGGCCACGACGTCGTTGCTACGCCAGAGGGTGCGCGGTGTCAGTGCAGCGCGCTGCATCTGGTCGACACGTCTGCGTGCCTCCAGGGGCTCGAACGCGGCGAGCAACACCCCGCCGAGCGCCGAGCAATAGCTCGGAAGCCGCGATCCGATGGCCAGCCCCGTCGAAAGGCTGCGCCGGGCAATTGCGCGAGCGACGATCACCACATCGTCGCCCAGAAGCATGCCCAGGCTGGCCGACTCACGGGTGCGCTCGGAGAGAGCGACCAGCAGCGGCTGCGCAAGCTGCGGCATCGGGCGGGAACTGATAGGCGTGCGCGATCAGCAGCGCCTTGGGCAGCATCCAGAAGCGCTTGCCGTCGCTGTCGAGGTAGCCGAGCGCCTGCAGCGTGAGCAGCGAGCGCCGCGCCGAGGCCGGCGTGCTGCCGGTCAGGCGCGCCGCCTCCGAGACGGTGAGCCGCGCGTGCTGCCGGCCGAAGCAGCCCAGCACCTGCAGGCCCTTGTCGAGCGAGCTCACGAAGTTCTTGTCTGCCATCGCATCTTGATCCTGCGCATGCCGGGGTGTCCATTTTTGCGCATGCCGCACATCCGGCTTGTGGCGGAAGGCATGCGGCCCGGACACTGGATCACCCCCGATGAACGTCAGACACGGAGACACAACAGGATGACAACCGCCCTCGCGCGGCGCCTCGGCGCCGCCTGCCTGACCGCGGCCTGCCTGCTCGGCAGCGCCACGGCACAGACCCCGCAAGCCCTCAAGATCATCGTGCCCTACCCCGCCGGCGGCACGGCCGACATCCTGCCGCGCGTGGTGGCCGAGAAGCTGCGCGCGCAGTTCCCCGCCGGCGTGCTGATCGACAACCGCACCGGCGCCGGCGGCAACATCGGCGCCGAGGCGGTGTTCCGCGCCGAACCCGACGGCAACACCCTGCTGGCCTCGCCGCCCGGGCCGATCGCCATCAACCACCACCTGTACCGGAAGATGGCCTTCGACCCGTCGAAGTGGGAGCCGGTCACGGTGCTGGCGACGGTGCCCAACGTGCTGGTGGTCAACCCGCGGCTGCCGGTGAAGAACGTGCAGGAGTTCATCGCCTACGCCAAGGCCAACCCGGGCAAGGTGACCTACGGCTCGCAGGGCAACGGCACCACCTCGCACCTGACGGCCAGCCTGTTCATGCAGCTCACGGGCACGGAGATGGTCCACGTCCCCTACAAGGGCACGGCGCCGGCGCTGGTGGACCTGGTGGGCGGGCAGATCGACGTGTTCTTCGACAACATCAGCTCGTCGCTGCCCTTCCACCAGGCGGGCAAGCTGCGCATCCTGGGCGTGGCCGACGAGCAGCGCTCCGCAGCACTGCCCGAGGTGCCCACCTTCGCCGAGCAGGGGCTGCCGTCGATGAACGCCGTGACCTGGTTCGCGGTGGTGGCGCCGCCGGGCACCCCCGCGGCCAAGGTGGCCGCGCTCCAGAAGAGCTTTGCCGGCGCACTGACCCAGCCCGAGGTGCAGCAGAAGTTCGCCGAGCAGGGCGCCGAGCCGCGCGGCTGGGACCCGGCCCGCACCGGCCAGTTCATCCGCGCCGAGTCCGCCAAGTGGGACCGGGTCATCCGCAGCGCCAACGTCCGCCTCGACTGAGCAGCCCCATGCAAGACACGTCCACCCTTCAACCCGTCCGCTGGTCCGGCCCCGGGCTCACGCGCATCCCCTACGGCGTCTACCGCGACGCGCAGCTCGCCGCCGAGGAGCAGGCGCGCATCTTCCAGGGCGAGACCTGGAACTACCTGTGCCTGGAGGCCGAGCTGCCCGAGGCCGGCAGCTACCGCACCACCTTCGTCGGCGAGACGCCGGTGGTGGTGGTGCGCGACGCGGACGGCGAGGTCTACGCCTTCGAGAACCGCTGCGCCCACCGCGGCGCGCTGATCGCGCTGGAGAAGTCGGGCCGCGCCGAGAACTTCCAGTGCGTCTACCACGCCTGGAGCTACAACCGGCAGGGCGACCTGACCGGCGTGGCCTTCGAGAAAGGCGTCAAGGGCCAGGGCGGCATGCCGCCCGGCTTCTGCAAGGAGGCGCACGGCCCGCGCAAGCTGCGCGTGGCGAGCTTCTGCGGCCTGCTCTTCGGCAGCTTCGGCGACGAGGTGCCCGGCATCGAGGAGTACCTGGGCGAGGAGATCTGCGAACGCATCGAGCGCGTGCTGCACAAGCCGGTGGAGGTGATCGGGCGCTTCACGCAGGCGCTGCCCAACAACTGGAAGCTGTACGTGGAGAACGTGCGCGACAGCTACCACGCCAGCCTGCTGCACCTGTTCTTCACCACCTTCGAGCTCAACCGCCTGTCGCAGAAGGGCGGCGTGATCGTCGACGAGAGCGGCGGCAACCACG
This sequence comes from Rubrivivax sp., assembly GCA_044507405.1. Classification (GTDB taxonomy): domain Bacteria; phylum Pseudomonadota; class Gammaproteobacteria; order Burkholderiales; family Burkholderiaceae_C; genus Rhizobacter. The sequence goes on from JBIQJS010000151.1 coordinate 5,421, forward strand.
TGAGCTATTCCATGATCGACGCGCAGGCCGAGAAGGACGCCTCGTACCGCGACCAGGGCCTGCGCTCGGACGATGCGAACTACCGCCTCAAGGACCCGAGCCTGCTGGCCGGCTTCCAGGAATACGGGGACGGCGTGACGCTGCAGATCCTCTCGGTCTTCCCCGGCTTCGTGCTGCAGCAGATCCAGAACTGCCTGGCGGTGCGCCAGGTGCTGCCCAGGGGCGTGGAGCGCACCGAACTGAACTGGACCTACCTGGGCTATGCCGACGACACGCCCGAGCAGCGCCAGGTGCGGCTCAAGCAGTCCAACCTGATCGGGCCGGCCGGCTTCATCTCGATGGAGGACGGCGCCGTCGGCGGCTTCGTGCAGCGCGGCATCGCCGGCGCGGGCGCGCTGGAGGCGGTGGTGGAGATGGGCGGCGACGGCACCGCCTCGAGCGAGGGCCGCGCCACCGAGGCCTCGGTGCGCGGCTTCTGGAAGGCCTACCGGCAGCACATGGGCGTCTGAGCACGACGGCCCCAAAGAGAGAGTGAAAGAGCCCCACACCATGATCGACCTGCTGGCGCTGTGCGCCTTCAACGCGGCCTACGCCGAGACCATCGACAGCGACGCGCTGGAGCGGTGGCCCGACTTCTTCACCGACGACTGCCACTACCGCATCACCCACGCCGAGAACGAGCGCGAGGGGCTGGCCGCCGGCATCGTCTACGCCGACTCGCGCGCGATGCTGGAGGACCGCATCGCCGCGCTGCGCGAGGCCAACATCTACGAGCGCCAGCGCTACCG
>JBIQJS010000152.1:0-6190 GCA_044507405.1 Rubrivivax sp.
GACGAAGGTCTCGTAGCCGCCCACGATCACCATGATCAGCAGGTTGGAGATCATCACCACGTCGATGAGCCCGAGCACGACCAGCATGATGGTCGTCTCGGTGAGCTTGCCACCCTGCGCCGCCGGCCCGGAGACGCCCACGGCGCTGAAGATCGCCTGCAGGGCCGTCTGGTCACCGAGCGCAGCCTCGATGAGGTGCACGAGCTCGACCCAGAAATGGAAGACGTAGACGCCCTGCGCGAGGATCAGGCCGAGGTAGAGGGGAAGTTGCAGCCAGCGGCTGGCGAAGATGAGCTGGGGAAGGGCGCGCATGCGCCGCGAGACCTGTGCAGGCGTGGGGTCAGCCATGTTGTGAGGAGGGCGTTCAGGGATAGTCCGGATGCCGCGAATTCTAGTTGTCACACCATGAAGGACCCGATCGGACACGGCATGCCCGAGTAAGCCGTTCGTAAGAGCGCGTGCCTAAGGTGCTGCCCGTTCCACACCTACAGGCCAGGAGACCACGATGACAGACACCAAGCTCTATCCTCCGCCCGCCGCGCTCGCCGAGCAGGCGCATGTCTCCGGCATGGCGGCCTACGAGCGGCTGTGTGCCGAGGCCGCCGCCGACTACGAGGGCTACTGGGCGCGCCTCGCGCGTGAGTTCGTGGCCTGGAAGCAGCCTTTCACCAAGGTGCTCGACGAGCGCAAGGCGCCGTTCTTCGAGTGGTTCCAGGACGGCACGCTCAACGCGTCGTACAACTGCCTGGACAGGCAGGTCGAGGCGGGCCTCGGCGACAAGGTGGCGCTCATCTTCGAGGCCGACGACGGAAAGGTGACACGTGTCACCTACCGCGAGCTGCTCGCCAGGACGTGCCGCATGGCCAACGCGCTCAAGGCGCAGGGCGTGAAGCGGGGCGACCGCGTCGTGATCTACATGCCGATGTCGGTCGAAGGCGTGGTGGCGATGCAGGCCTGCGCGCGCATCGGTGCCACGCACTCGGTGGTGTTCGGCGGCTTCTCGGCGCAATCGCTGCGCGATCGCATCGAGGACGCAGGCGCGGTGATGGTCATCACCGCCGACGAGCAGCAGCGCGGCGGCAAGCCGCTGCCGCTCAAGGCCATCGTCGACGAGGCGCTCAAGCTCGGTGGCTGCGACACCATCAAGAGCGTGGTCGTCTACCAGCGCACCGGCGGCAACGTCGCCTGGAACCCGTCGCTCGACAAGTGGCTGCACGAACTCACCGCCTCGCAGCCCGAGACCTGCGAGCCCGAGTGGGTGGGCGCGGAGCACCCGCTCTTCCTGCTCTACACCTCGGGCTCCACCGGCAAGCCCAAGGGCGTGCAGCACTCGACCGGCGGCTACCTGCTGCACGCGGCGCTCACCACCAAGTGGACCTTCGACCTCAAGCCCGACGACATCTTCTGGTGCACCGCCGACATCGGCTGGGTCACCGGCCACACCTACATCACCTACGGGCCGCTCGCGCTGGGCGCGACCGAGATCGTCTTCGAGGGCGTGCCGACCTACCCGGACGCCGGCCGCTTCTGGAAGATGATCCAGGACCACAAGGTCACGATCTTCTACACCGCGCCCACGGCCATCCGCTCGCTGATCAAGGCGGCCGAGAGCAACGAGGCCGTGCACCCCAGGCGCTACGACCTCACGAGCCTGCGCATCCTCGGCTCGGTGGGCGAGCCCATCAACCCGGCCGCCTGGGAGTGGTACCACGCCAACGTGGGCGGCGGCCGCTGCCCGATCGTCGACACCTTCTGGCAGACCGAGACCGGCGGCCACGTGATCACGCCGCTGCCGGGCGCAACCACGCTCGTGCCCGGCTCCTGCACGCTTCCCTTCCCGGGCATCCAGGCGGCGGTGGTCGACGAGACCGGCAAGGACGTGCCGAACGGGCAGGGCGGCATCCTCGTCATCAAGCGGCCGTGGCCCTCGATGATCCGCACCATCTGGGGCGACCCGGAGCGCTTCAAGAAGAGCTACTACCCGGCCGACTTCCAGGGCCGGTACTACCTGGCCGGCGACGGCGCGGTACGCGACGAGAAGACCGGCTACTTCACCATCACCGGCCGCATCGACGACGTGCTCAACGTCTCGGGGCATCGCATGGGCACGATGGAGATCGAGTCGGCGCTCGTCTCCTGCACCGACCTCGTGGCCGAGGCTGCGGTGGTGGGCCGCCCCGACGAGACCACCGGCGAAGCCATCTGCGCCTTCGTCGTGCTCAAGCGCCCGCGCCCGACGGGCGACGAGGCCAAGGCGATCGCCAAGCAGCTGCGCGACTGGGTGGGCAAGGAGATCGGCCCGATCGCCAAGCCGAAGGACATCCGCTTCGGCGACAACCTGCCCAAGACGCGCAGCGGCAAGATCATGCGACGGCTGCTGCGCTCGGTGGCCAAGGGCGAGGCGGTCACGCAGGACACCTCGACGCTGGAGAACCCGGCCATCCTGGAGCAGCTGGGCCAGGCCTACTGATCCGCAGGCGGCTCAGTTGCGGCGGGCGGCCTTCAACTCGAAGGCCTGCTCGCCTTCCAGCGGCACGATGCGCCGCGCGTCCAGCGCGAATTCCGGATAGCCCGGCCGCTCCACGCACAGCGCCACCGGATGCTCGGGCGTGGCCCACAGATGGCGCAGCGCCCAGCGCTCGGCCGGGTCCTGCAGCTCGGGGTGGGTGGTGAGCGCGACCGCGCCGGGCTCGCGCAGGTCGAAGGCGAACTTGTGCAGCGGAATGGACAGGCCCATGCCGCGCGCCTTGATGTAGCTCTCCTTCAAGGTCCACAGCTCGAAGAAGCGCGTGGTGTGGTGCTCGGCCGGCATGGCCCACAGGTGCTCGCACTCCGTGGGGGCGAAGAACCGGTCGGCCACGTCGAGCAGCGCACCGCGGGTGATGTTCTCGGTGTCGACGCCGAGGGCGCGCTGCCGCGTCACCGCCAGCACCACCAGGTCGTGCGTGTGCGTGAGGTTGAACGAGAGGCTCCGCGCCTCGGGTTCGGGATTGGCGATGCGCGGCGCGCCCCAGGCATTGGCCTCGAAGCGCCAGTCCTGCGGCGCGATCGGCGCATAGCGTGAGAGCACCGTGCGCACCAGCGCCCGTGTGACGCGGTAGCGCGCACGGTCGCGCTCGAAGTAGAACCGGTCGCCGCGTGCGCGCTCCTCCGGTGTCATCAGCGCGCGGTAGCGCTGGTGCAGCAGCTCGCGGTCGGCATCGGCGCAGAAGGCGAGCCAGAGGTGCACGTCGGCGGCCTGCAGCGTCAGCATCGTCACGGGGCCTCGTGGACGCACACCAGCGCCTTGCGCGCGATGTGCGTCTCGTGCGGGTAGGCGAAGGCGTTGTTGACGTAAAGCGTGCCGTCGAGCTCGACGCGGCGGTTCACGTGGCTGTGGCCATAGACGTGCACTGCCGAGCCGAGCGCCCGCACCTGCTCCCCGAGGGCGCTGCTGCCGAGCACGGGGTAGATGTAGCGCTTGTCGAGCGGGATGCGCGAGGGCATCACGTCGATGCGCGGCAGGAAGTGCGAGTACGACACGATGACTTCATCGGGCGAGCGCCGGCGGTAGCGGTTCATGGCCATGAAGGCCTGCGCCGTGTGCTGGGACTCGTAGCCCTCGGGCCAGCGGCAGGCGCGGAAATCCATCCAGGCGAGACGCAGCTCCGCGCTCGGTTCGCCGAAGCTGCCGTCGTACCAGCCGAGCAGCGGCACGATGCTGAGCTTGCCGTGATGAAAGACCTCCATGCTGGCCCCCGCGGCGTGCACCAGCGCGCGCACGCGCTCGAACTTGCCGAAGGAATCGAGTCCCGGGTCGTCGCGGCGCACCCAGAGGTCGTGGTTGCCCGGCACGAAGAGCACCTGGCGGAAGCGCCGTGCGAGCGTCTCGAGGCAGGCCTGCACGCGGTCGAGCCGGTCGGAGACGTCGCCCGCGACGATGAGCACGTCGCGCTGGTAGTCCGAGAGCGACACCTGCTCGACCCAGCGGGCGTTCGGCTCGTAGTCGACGTGCAGGTCGGAGATCGCAAAGATGCGCATGGACGCAGTGTCGGGCAAAAGAAAAAGGCCCCGAGCGGGGCCTCGTTTCGTGACCGATCAGGCGATCACTTCTTCTTCTGCGCCAGGATCCAGGTCACCAGTTGCTTGGCTTCGGCCTCGCTCACCTGGGTATTGGCGGGCATGGGCACGGGGCCCCACACACCAGCGCCACCCTTGATGACCTTCTGCGAGAGCTTGTCCACGGCGTCCTTCTGGCCGGCGTACTTGGCAGCCACGTCCTGGTAGGAGGGGCCGACCAGCTTCTTGTCGGCGGCGTGGCAGGCCATGCAGTTCTTCTTCTGGGCCAGATCGGCATTGGCGAAGGCCGGGCCCGCCACCAGAGCGGAAGCGGCAAAAATGAGGGAAAGCGAAAGCTTCATGGGTTCCTTTCGGGTGCCGAAGACTGACAGGTGAATTACATTTCCGGCACTGCCGGAACCAACGCATTCTACGGGGCGCGGGTTGACGCCACCGGGTGTGAGGGCAGGGCCTGACGTGAGGTCTTTTGCATGTATTTCGTGATCCTCGGCCTCTTGCTGCTGTTGATGAAGATGACCGAATTCGGCCCCGTGGGCCTGTGGTCGTGGTGGGCCGTGCTGTGGCCGTGGCTTGCCGCCGTGCTCTGGTGGGCCTGGGCCGATGCGACCGGCTACACCAAGCGCCGCGAGATGGACAAGATGGATGCCCGTGTCGCCAAGCGCCGGGTGGAAAACCTCGCCAACCTCGGCATGGACGCACGTGGCCGCCGCGGCAAGGCCAAGAAGTAAGGCTCAGGCCCGCGGAATCAAGCCCCCAGAAAAACAAGCGGCCCGCGGGCCGCTTGTTTCATGGGTGGATGCCGAGGCTCACTCGAACTTGTCGAGCACCGCGCCCGAGCTCGCGCTCGATGCGTTCCTCGCGAACTTCGCCAGCACGCCGCGGGTGTAGCGCGGGGCAGGGCGCTTCCACGCCGCACGGCGCTTCTCGAGCTCCGCTTCGGGCACGTTCAGCTCGAGCTTCAAGGTCTTGGCGTCGATGGTGATGGAGTCACCTTCCTGCACGAGCGCGATGTTGCCGCCCTCGTAGGCCTCGGGCGCCACGTGGCCCACCACCATGCCCCAGGTGCCACCGGAGAAACGTCCGTCGGTGATGAGGCCCACCGATTCGCCCAGGCCCTGGCCGATGAGCGCGCCCGTGGGGGCGAGCATTTCCGGCATGCCGGGGCCGCCCTTGGGGCCGAGGTAGCGCAGCACCATCACGTCGCCCGCCTTGATCTGCTGCGCCATGATGGCCGCGAGCGCCGACTGCTCGTCGTCGAACACCCGCGCGGGGCCGGTGATGACCGGGTTCTTCAGGCCGGTGATCTTGGCGACGCAGCCCTCGGGCGAGAGGTTGCCCTTGAGGATGGCGAGGTGGCCTTCGGCATACAGCGGCTGGTCGATCGGGCGGATCACATCCTGGTCGGCGCGCGGCGCATCGGGCACGTCCGCCAGGATCTCGGCCACGGTCTTGCCGGTGATGGTCATGCAGTCGCCGTGCAGCAGGCCGGCCTTCAGCAGCATCTTCATCACCTGCGGAATGCCGCCGGCCTTGTGCAGGTCGACCGCGAGGTACTTGCCCGAGGGCTTGAGGTCGCAGAACACCGGCACCTTCTTGCGCATGCGCTCGAAGTCGTCGATCGTCCAGTCCACGCCCGCGGCATGCGCGATGGCGAGGAAGTGCAGCACCGCGTTGGTGGAGCCGCCGGTGGCCATGATCACCGCCACGGCGTTCTCGATCGCCTGCTTGGTGACGATGTCGCGCGGCTTGAGGTCGTTCCTCACCGCCTCGACCAGCACGCGCGCCGATTCCTTCGCGGAGTTGGCCTTCTCGTCGTGCGGGTTCGCCATCGTCGAGGAGTAGGGCAGACTCATGCCCAGCGCCTCGAAGGCCGAGCTCATGGTGTTGGCGGTGTACATGCCGCCGCACGAGCCGCTGCCGGGGATGGCGCGGCGCTCGATCTCGCAGAAGTCGGTCTCGCTCATGCGCCCGGCGGAGAACTCGCCCACGGCCTCGAACACGCTCACGATGTTCAGGTCCTGGCCCTTGTAGTGGCCGGGCAGGATGGTGCCGCCGTAGACGTAGATCGACGGCACGTTGGCGCGCAGCATGCCCATCATGCCGCCGGGCATGTTCTTGTCGCAGCCGCCGA
>JBIQJS010000153.1:0-6181 GCA_044507405.1 Rubrivivax sp.
AAGCAGGTCACCGCGCCGGTGAGCCTGATCGTGAGCGCCTTCGCCAGCATCGACGACGTGCGGCCCACGCTCACGCCGCAGCTGCAGCCGGGCGACACCACGCTCATCCTCATCGACCTCGGCAATGGCAAGGGCCGCATGGGCGGCTCCATGCTCGCGCAGGTGCTCAACCAGTTCGGCGACGAGGTGCCCGACGTGGACGACCCGCAGCAGCTCAAGGCGCTGGTCGCGGCCATCAACCAGCTGCGCGGTGAAGGCAAGCTGCTTGCGTATCACGATCGCAGCGACGGCGGCCTCTGGGCCACGGTGTGCGAGATGGCCTTCGCGGGCCACCTGGGCGTGAGCCTCAACGTCGACATGCTGGTCACCGAGGGCGACGGCATCAGCGACAGCCGGGCCGAGTACGGCGACTCCAAGAACTGGGCCACGCAGGTCAGCACCCGCCGCGCCGAGCTCACGCTGCGCGCGCTCTTCAACGAGGAGCTGGGCGTCGTGATCCAGGTGCCCACCGCCGTGCGCAACGAGGTGATGCAGACGCTGCGCGAGCACGGTCTCTCGAAGCACAGCCACTTCATCGGCAAGCCCAACGACAAGGGCGTGGTCGAGGTGTGGCGCGATGCGAAGAGCGTCTTCAGCGCGCCGCTGCGCGACCTGCACCAGGCCTGGGACGAGGTGAGCTGGCGCATCGCGAAGCTGCGCGACAACCCCGACTGCGCCGATCAGGAGCACGAGGCCGTCGGCCGTGCCGACGATCCCGGCCTGCACGTGCATCTGACGTTCGAGCCGCCCTCCGTTCGCCCTGAACCTGTCGAAGGGCCCCTCGGCGCGACCGGGGCTTCGACGAGCTCAGCCCGAACGGTGGGCGCCCGCCCCAAGCTCGCCATCCTGCGCGAGCAGGGCGTCAACAGCCACGTCGAGATGAGCTACGCGATGCACCAGGCTGGCTTCGACACGTTCGACGTGCACATGACCGACCTGCAGGCCGGTCGGGCCAGGCTCGACATGTTCCAGGGCTTCGTCGCCTGCGGTGGCTTCTCGTACGGCGACACGCTCGGTGCGGGCGAGGGCTGGGCGCGCTCGATCATGTTCAACGGCGTGCTGGCCGAGCAGTTCGCGGCCTTCTTCCAGCGCCCCGAGACCTTCGCGCTCGGCGTGTGCAACGGCTGCCAGATGATGGCCGCGCTCGCGCCCATCATCCCGGGCGCCGAGGCGTGGCCGAAGTTCACGCGCAACAAGAGTGAGCAGTTCGAGGCGCGCCTGTCGATGGTCGAGGTGCTGCCGAGCCCCTCGATCTTCTTCGCCGGCATGGAAGGCAGCCGAATCCCCATCGCCGTCGCGCACGGCGAGGGCTATGCCGACTTCTCGCAGCGGGGCGACGCGGCCAAGGTGCACCGCGCCATGCGCTTCGTCGACAACACCGGCGCGCCCACCGAGGCCTATCCGGCCAATCCGAACGGCAGCGCGGGCGGCCTCACGGCCGTCACCACCGCCGATGGCCGCTTCACGGCGCTGATGCCGCACCCCGAGCGCGTCTTCCGCAACGTGCAGATGAGCTGGACGAGCGGTGACCCGGCCGCGCACAGCCCCTGGATGCAGATGTTCCACAACGCCCGCCGCTGGGCGAAGTGACCCCCGAGGAAGCACGCGACATGCACAAGAAACCCGTCAAGTACCTCGTCATCATCGAATCCGATGGTGCGATGGTCGCCAAGCTCTACGACGCCCAGTACCACCACGAGAACGACATCGACGCCGGCTCCGAAGAGGTGGCGGTGATGACCCGGGGCCTCACGCCCACCCGCAACGGCAACGACGGCACCTGGTCGCAGGTGCTCGTCGGCCACGGCGAAGCCGAGCGCCGCGCCGCGCAGATCTACACCCTCGACGTCTGAATCCAAGCATGAACATCGTGATTGCCGGTGGCGGCATCGGCGGCCTCACCCTGGCCCTGGCGCTGCACCAGCGCGGCATCTCCTGCACGGTCTATGAAGCAGCGCCCCAGCTGCGCCCGCTGGGCGTGGGCGTGAACCTGCTGCCCCATTCGGTCAAGGAGCTCACCGACCTCGGGCTGCAGGAGGCGCTGGCCGCCACGGCCATCGAGACCGCGTCGCTCACCTACTACAACAAGTTCGGCCAGACCATCTGGAGCGAGCCACGCGGCATCGCCGCCGGCTACCCCGTGCCGCAGTACTCCATCCACCGCGGCGAGTTGCACATGATCCTGCTCGACGCCGTGCTGCGCCGCCTCGGCCCCGAGCGCGTCGTGCTGGGCCACGAGCTCACCGGCTTCGCCAACGAAGGCGGCCGTGCGCAGGCGAGCTTCAAGCGCCTGCTCGACGGCAGCCACGTCGCCGTCGAAGCCGACGTGGTGGTGGCCGCCGACGGCATCCACTCCGCTGCGCGCAGGCAGATGTGGCCGCAGGAAGGCCCGCCGCGCTACGGCCAGCGCGTGCTCTGGCGCGCGATCACCGAGGGCGAGCCCTTCGGCGACGGCCGCTCCATGTTCATGGCCGGCCACCCGGACGTGAAGTTCGTCGCCTACCCGATCTCGCGCAAGCTCGCGGAAGCGGGCCGTTCGCGCATCAACTGGATTGCCGAGCTCTCCGTGCCCGGCGAGACGCCCACGCGCACCGACTGGAACCGCCAGGTCGACATCAGCGTCTTCGCCGAGCCGTTCGACGGCTGGAAGTGGGAGTGGATCGACATCCCCAGGCTGATCCGCGGCGCCTCGGCGGTGTACGAGTTCCCGCTGGTGGACCGCGACCCGCTGCCGCACTGGCGCCAGGGCCGCGTGACGCTGCTCGGCGACGCGGCGCACCCCATGTACCCCATCGGCTCCAACGGCGCCTCGCAGGCCATCCTCGACGTGCGTGCGCTGGCCGATGCGCTGGCCGGCACGCCCAACCTCGATGCGGCGCTCGACGCCTACGAGGCCGAGCGGCTGCCCAAGACGGCCAACATCGTGCTCGCCAACCGCCAGAACGGCCCCGAGCAGGTGATGGCGATCGCCGAGCAGCGCGCGCCGCAGGGCTTCAAGCACATCCACGACGTGATGCCGCGCGAGGAGCTCGAAGGCATCGCCGCGCGCTACAAGCAGGTCGCGGGCTTCGACAAGAGCCAGGTCCGGAAGCCCTGACGCGCCCGCGGTCCGGGTGCGGTCAGCGCGGGCCGTACACCACGGCGCGCACGAACTGCGCGGTGGCGGCCGTGAGCGCGGGCAGATCGTCCACGTGGTCCTGTTCCACCTTCTGCAGGATGAGCTCGTGGATGCCGCCCACGATGCTCGTCGCGAGCGCCTCGGTGAGCGGAGGGTGCTGCGCGCCCTCGTGCGGCCGGTTCACCACCTCGACGATGAAGTCGGCCAGTTGCCGGTGGACCCGCCGCCGTGCCTGCAGCCCGCTGGGCCCGAGGCCGAGGATGGCGACGAAAAGGGTCTTCAGGAGCGCCGGGTTGCTCGCCATGGTGGCGAGGTAGGCGTCGAGCGCGTGCTCGGCCTGGGTCAGCGGGTCGTGACCCGGGTCGATCGCGTCGCGCAGGACCGCCAGCGCCTGCTTGCTCGCGGCCTCGTAGAGCGCGATCAGGCACTCCTCCTTGGTCGCGAAATGCTCGTAGAAGGTGCGGCGCGAGACACGCGCGATGGCGGCCAGGTCGGCGATGGTGGTGTCGGCGTAGCCCTTCTGCGCAACCGACTCGACCATGGCGTCGAGCAGGCGGCGGCGGTGGGGGGTGTCGGGTGCGGCAGAGAGCGGCATGTCGTGAACTTCGTCCGGGCATTGCGCATTGGTACTTGACAGTACCACAGGCGGCATGCACATTCGTCCGACCGGTACGAAGGCGTACCAACCTGGGGAATACTGCCGTGACCGATCTCGTCGTTCGCCGCCTCCTGATCGACCTGGAGCGTGACATCCCTCGCCGCTGGTGCGGTGGCGATGCCTTTCGCACGGCGCTCTTCAACGCGCTGTCGATGAGCTTTCCGCTGGGCGAGCAGTTCTTCATCGATTCGCTGCGCGCCGGCGTGAAACAGCTGCCCGAAGCGCAGCGCGAGCGCTTCGCCAAGGAAGTGCAAGGCTTCATCGGCCAGGAGGCGACGCACCGGCGGATCCATGGCCTCTTCAACGGGCACCTGGCGAAGCAGGGCTACGCCAACACCTGGGAAAAGCGCATTGAGCAGCGCACGCCGATCTTCGACGAGGTGGACGCGCGGCATCTCGTGGCCGCCACGGCCGCCACCGAGCACTTCACCGCCATCCTCGCCGAATGGATGCTGCGCAACACCTGGGCGCTCGATGACGCCGAGCCGCGCCTGCGCACCATGTGGATGTGGCACGCGAGCGAAGAGAGCGAGCACCGCAGCACGGCCTTCGACGTCTACGTCGCGCTCGGCGGCAACCACGAGTGGCGCGTGAAATGGTTCAAGCGCGTCACCCTCCTTTTCCTCACCGACGTGACGCGGCAGACGCTGCGCAACCTCTGGCACGACGGTGCGCTCTTCAGCGTCAAGACGTGGCGCAGTGCCGTCAGCCACCTCTTCGGCCGGCGCGGCCTCGTGCGCCAGACCTATACGCCGTGGAAGGCCTACCTGAAGCGCGATTTCCATCCGCGCCAGCAGGACGATCGCCTGGCGCGCCAGTGGCTGGAGGCGAATTCGGCGCAGTTCGCGGTGGTGGGCAAGTAGGTCGGCGGAAGCTGCAGGGCTTCGACAGGCTCAGCCCGAACGGAGATTTCAGATCGAGCGCCGCGATGCGGCCGTCACCTCCACCGCCACCGACCGGCGATGCGCGCCGCCCCCTCCAAGAGCGACAGCCGCGCTGGATCAGTCCGGTGCACGTTTCACGGGCGTGTCTCCGTCGGACGCATGGCCTGCGCGGTGAATTCATCGGCCGGGAAGAAGGTTTCCAGCGCCAGCTCCGAGAGCGTCACATCGACAGGCGTGCCGAAGACCGTGGTGGTGCTCAGGAACGAAAGCACCCCGGCCGGCGTGCGCAGCTGCAGCGGCACGGCCACCGCGTTGACGGGGATGTGCTCGTGCTCGTCGGCGCCCTCCGGCACGGGGTAGCCCTGCAGCTCCTGGAGCAGGTCCACGAGCACCGGGTCGCCGCTCACCGCGATCTGGTGGCGCAGGCGGTCGAAGAGGTGATCGCGCCAGCCGCGCAGGTTGACGATGCGCGGCGCCACGCCTTGCGGGTGCAGGCTCACGCGCAGCACGTTGACGGGCGGCTGCAGCAGCTCGGGCGCCACGCCCTCCATCAGCATCAGCACCGGCTGGTTGTGGGCGAGCATGTTCCAGTGGCGGTCGATGGCGAGCGCCGGGTGCGGCTCGTGGGCCTTCAGCAGCCGCTCCACCGTCTGCCGCGCGATCTGCAGGGCCGGGTCGTCGAGCGCACGCTCGGGGTAGAGCGGGGCGTAGCCGGCGGCGGTGAGCAGGGTGTTGCGCTCGCGCAGCGGCACGTCGAGCTGCTCGGCCAGGTGCAGCACCATCGCGCGGCTGGGCGTGGCGCGGCCGGTCTCGACGTAGCTCAGGTGGCGCGTGGAGATGTCGGCGTCCATGGCGAGGTCGAGCTGGCTCAGGCGGCGGCGCTGGCGCCACTCGCGCAGCAGGGCACCGAACGGGGGCGGCGAGGCGGTGGCGGCGAGGGTGGCGGCGGCAGGCATGCGCGGCACCTTACATCAGCGTTCCTGCCGGACCCATGACCTCTGACGTCATGGACTGGCCGCAGCCGCGTGCCGAGGATGCGACCCATGCCGCCATCCCGGCGGTGCCTTCAACCCAAGGAGATGTTCATGTCACACCTCGATGTCACCCCGTTCCTGCGCAAGGTCCTGCTCGCCGATGCCGTGGTGAGCGGTGCGGCTGGTCTCGTCATGCTGGGCGGCGGCGCCGCGCTGCAGGCGCTGCTGCAACTGCCCGCCTGGCTGATGCTCGGGGGCGGCGCGACGCTCGTCGCCTATGCCGCCTTCGTCGGCTGGCTGTCACGCCGTGCGAGCGTGCCGCGCGGCCTGGTGTGGGCGCTCATCGTGCTCAACGTCGGCTGGGCGCTCGACTGCGGGCTGATCGCCTTCGGCGGCTGGCTGCAACCGAGCGGCCTGGGCCAGGCCTTCCTCGGCGTGCAGATCGCGGCGGTGCTGGTGTTTGCCGAACTGCAGTTCATCGCGCTGCAGCGGAGCCGCGCGCCGGGCG
>JBIQJS010000154.1:0-4214 GCA_044507405.1 Rubrivivax sp.
TGTTGGTCTGGAAGGCGATGCCGTCGATCACGCCGATGATGTCGGCGATCTTCTTCGAGCTGCTGCTGATCTCGCCCATGGTGCTCACCACGCGCTCGACCACCGCACCGCCACGGCCCGCCACCTCGGCCGCCGATTCGGCCAGCACGCCGGCCTCGCGCGAGGTGTCGGCATTGCGCTGCACGGTCTGCGTCATCTCCTGCATGGAGGCGGCCGTCTGCTGCAGCGCGCTCGCCTGCTGCTCGGTGCGGCCCGAGAGATCCTGGTTGCCGTTGGCGATCTGCGACGAGGCGCTCGCGATGCCGTCGGCCGAGCTGCGCACCTGCGCGACCATGCCCGAGAGGTTTTCGTTCATCTTCCGGAGCGCAGCCAGCAGCTGGCCCGTCTCGTCCTGGCGGTCCACCACGATCTCGCTGCGCAGGTCGCCCTCGGCCACGGCTTCGGCGAGCTTCACGGCGCGCGTCAGCGGTGAGGTCACGCCGCGCGACATCAGCCAGCCCATCGTCACCGCCGCGGCCACCGCCGCGATGCACAGCGCGATCAGCAGTGCGCGCTCGCGGGCATGCGCCTGGGCGGCCGCCGCCACGCTCAGGGCGCCCTGCTGCCTCTCGTAGTCGACGAATTCCGTCGTGGTCTTGAGCAATGCGGCCAGCAACGGCCGGCAGTCCTGGTTCATCCTGGCGATGGCGTCGTCGCGCCGGCCCTCTCGGGCGAGCCCCACCACGGCGAGCGCGACCGGCTCGTAGGCGGCCTCGATCTTCTCGAGCTCGGCGGCGAACGCGCGGTCACGCTCGGTGCCGCCGGCCTGCTCGGTGACGACCTCCTGCAGGCGGGCCATCAGCACCTTCATGTCGGCGTGGGCCTTCTCCACCGCCGCGTGTTCGAGCTGCTGATCGGCCGGCTCGCTCACCATCACGAGGTTGCGCGCCGCCAAGGCGCGTCGGCTGGCCGCGCCCCGGATCTCGGTCGCCACCGACTGGCGCTCGGCGCTGGTGCCGATGTAGTCGGCGAAGCGGTCATTGGCACGGCCCAGCGCATGCAGCGCCAGCGCCGAGACCACCACCACGAGCGCGGCAAGCGCCGCAAAACCCGACATCAGCCGGGTCCGCACCTTCATGTCCTGGAACTTCAAGATCACCTCTCCCTGTGGGCCTTCGACTCTGCAGGCCATGGCCCTGCATATCGGTCGGCACCGGCGAGGCTTGAGCCGGATCAGTGAAACAGCATGTTGGCGGCGGTGGTGTGACGCCCGTCACGCCGCGAGATCAGCCCGCCAGCAGCCGGACCTTCTTCAGCGCGAGCGAGGCCGCCGCGTTGCGCGTCTCCACCCCGAGCTTCTCGAAGACGTGCTCCAGGTGCTTCTTCACCGTGGCGGGGCTGCTGCCGAGGATGTCGCCGATGTCGCGGTTGGTCTTGCCCTTGACCACCCAGTACAGCACCTCGGCCTCCTTCATGGTGAGCTTGAAGGCCTGCACGAGCGCGTCCACCACGGCCGCGTCCGACACCTCGCGCAGCACCATCAGCCAGTCGTCGTCGCTGGTGCGCTCCTGCAGCGAGAAGACGAGCTGGCCCGGACGGCCCATGAACTCGCGCGTCACGGTGAGCGGCGTGGGCTCGCGCCCGGCGCCGGCGAGCGCGGACTGCTCGCGCAGCCATTGCAGCAGCGTCTCGGGCACCTGCCCGGGCGCCACGTCGAAGTAGCGCTGCATGAGCTGGCGCGCGAGCGGCGTCTGCCACACCGCCCGGCCGGCCTCGGCACCGCGGTCGTTCCGCACGTGCACCGCCATCGTGGCGTGGCCGAAGGCGTCGAGCGCGTTGCGGGCCTGGCGCGCCTGACGGGCGCTCTGCATGTGCACCGACATGCGGGCGAGCACCTCCTGCGGGCGGATGGGCTTGGTGACGTAGTCCACCCCGCCCGCGCCGAAGGCGGCCATCACGTGCTCGGTGTCGGTGAGGCCGGTCATGAAGATGACGGGGATGTGCGCCGTGTCGGGGTCGGCCTTGAGGCGGCGCGCCACCTCGAAGCCATCCATGCCGGGCATGACGGCATCGAGCAGCACCACGTCCGGCACGGCCTGCGCGGCGCGCTGCAGCGCGGTCTCGCCGCTGGTGGCGACGAGCACGGTGTAGCCGGCCTCGTCGAGCGCGTCGTGCAGCAGCGAGAGGTTGTCGGGCACGTCGTCCACCACCAGCACCACATCGCTGGCGGTGCGGTCGGGGAGCGTGGCGGGGTCAGGGCGTGGCGGGGTCATGGAGGGCACGGCGCAGCATGGCGCTCATGGCATCGAGCTGGAAATTGCGCGCCAGGCCGCGCAGGTGGGCGACGAAGCTCGCGCAGGCGGGATGGTCGCGCTCGATCTCGTCGAGCTTCTTCACGATGCCGCGGAAGTACCCCAGCTGCACCAGCTCGTCGAGCGCCTTGAGATGCGCCGCGGCGGGCAGCACCCAGGGCGCGGGGGCCGGCGCGGCGCCGGGCGCGGCGGAGGCAGGCGCGGCCTCCAGCCATTCGAGCGCGAGGCGCGAGCCCAGCCAGTCGAGCAGCTCGTGCACGCGCACCGGCTTGAGCACGAAATCCTGCGGCGTGATGCCGACGTCGTTCTCAAGGTCCTTGTCGAAGGAGTTGCCGGAGACGATGGCGATCGGCGCATCGCTCAGGCGCTGTGCGCGGATGGCGCGGATGGTGGCCCAGCCGTCGATGCCGGGCATGGCGAGGTCCATGAGGATGGCGTGCGGCGCGTAGCCGGCCACCACCTCCAGCGCCTCGTGGCCCGAGGCCGCCTGCATGAGCTCGAAGCCGAGCGGCTGCAGCACGGTCACGAGCAGGGAGCGGTCGACCTCCTCGTTGTCGACGATGAGGATGCGGCGGCGCTCGCCGCGGTAGCCGGTGCGCGGCGCACGCGGCACCTCGAGCGCGGCCACGGCGCCGCGCGCCTCGGGCAGGAAGAGGCGAATGCGGAACACCGTGCCCTGCCCGATCTCGCTCGTCACCGTGAGCTCGCCGCCCATCAGGTCGGTGAGCATCTTGGCGATGGTGAGGCCGAGGCCGGTCCCGGGGGTCGCGCCGCTCGTGGTCTCGCCCCCGCGCGCGAAGGGCTCGAAGATGTGCGCGAGCTCCTCGGGCGCGATGCCGGGGCCGGTGTCCTCGATCTCGAAGACCGCCATCTCGCGCGCGTAGCGCAGGCGGAAGACCACGCGTCCGGCCTGCGTGAACTTGACCGCGTTGCCCAGCACGTTGATGAGGATCTGGCGCAAGCGCTTCTCGTCGGCGCGCACCACCTCGGGCATCACGTCGCCCAGGTCGGCCACGAAGGCGATGCCCTTGCCGGCGGCCTGCAGCTCGAACATCTGCACGATCTGCTGCAGGCTCTCTCGAAAGCGCAGCGGCCGCGGCTCCAGGCGCAGCTTGCCGCCTTCGATGCGCGCGATGTCGAGCGTGTGCTCGATGAGCGAGAGCAGGTGGTCGCCGCCGCGGCGGATCACGCTCACCGCCTGCTTGCGGTGCACCGGGATGGACGGGTCTTCCTCCAGCAGCTGCGCGTAGCCGAGGATGCTGTTGAGCGGCGTGCGCAGCTCATGGCTCACGGTCGTGATGTAGCGGCTCTTGGCCTGGTTGGCCTGGTCGGCCGCGAGCTTGGCCTCCTGCAGCTGCAGGTCGGTCTGGCGGTGCGAATCGATCTCGCGCCGCAGCGCGAGCGTTTGCTCGTGCACCGCCTGCGTCTGGCGGTTGGATTCCTCCTGCGCCACCTGCCGGCTCTTGTGCGTGAGCACCAGCCACCAGGCGACGATGCCGGCCACGAGCAGCAGCGCCGCAAACGCCTTCACGAAGCCGAGCTTGAGCGGCTCGCCCAGGGCCTGGGCAGCCTCGCCCAGGTTGCGCAGCTCCTGCTGGTAGAGCAGCGCGAACACGCCGGCCAGCAGCGGCACCACGATCGCCATCACCAGCAGGTAGTGCCCGAGCCCGGTGTCGATGTAGGGCCACACGCGCTGCGGCAGCAGCCTGCGCAGCGCGCGCGACCACTGCGAGGACAGCCGCGCCTCGGGCTTGCAGAGGTCGTTGCAGCGTGCATCGAGCGAGCAGCACAGCGAGCAGATGCTGCCGAGGTAGGCGGGGCAGTGGGCGAGGTCGTCGGATTCGTATTCGCGTTCGCAGATGACGCAGCGGTCCGTTCGCCCTGACACGGGGGCTTCGACAAGCTCAGCCCGAACGGGGTTGG
>JBIQJS010000154.1:4314-6174 GCA_044507405.1 Rubrivivax sp.
CCAGAACGGGGGTGGTGGGCTCAGGCCGAACGAGGTTTGGTGCCTCTGCCCGCACGGACCCCGACGACCGCGCGATGTAGTACCGCCCGCGCGTCCACCACGCGATCAGTGGCGACACCACCATGGCCGTCACCAGCGCGATCAGCGCCGAGAAGGCCTCGGCCAGCGGCCCGAAGAAGCCGAGGTAGGCGGCGATCGACAGCACCGAGGCGGCGCCCATCGCACCCACGCCCACCGGGTTCACGTCATAGAGGTGCGCGCGCTTGAACTCGATGCCCGGCGGCGAGAGGCCGAGCGGCTTGTTGATCACCAGGTCGGCGACGACGGCCATGATCCAGGAGATGGCGATGTTGGAGTACAGCCCCAGCACCCCGCCGAGCGCGCGGAAGACATCGAGCTCCATCAGCATCAGGGCGATGGCGGTGTTGAACACCACCCACACCACGCGGCCCGGGTGGCTGTGGGTGAGGCGCGCGAAGAAGTTGCTCCACGCGAGCGAGCCGGCGTAGGCGTTGGTGACGTTGATCTTGAGCTGCGAGATCACCACGAACACCATGGTCGCGGCCACCGCCCAGCCCGGGCGCGAGAAGACGTACTCGTAGGCCGCGAGGTACATCTGGTTGGGATCGACCGCACGGTCGGTGGGCACCGAGTGGCTGATCGCGAGGTAGGCGAGCAGCATGCCGCCCAGCATCTTGAAGACCCCCGGCACCACCCAGCCCGGCCCGCCGATCAGCACGCCGGCCCACCAGCGGCGCCGGTTCTTTGCCGTCTTCTCGGGCATGAAGCGCAGGTAGTCGACCTGCTCGCCCATCTGCGTCATGAGCGCGATGCCCACCGTCATCGCCGCGCCGAAGTGGTAGACGTTGAACCCCGTGCCGTCGCCCCCGACCACCGGCGCGCCACCGTAGTGGACGATCTCGTCGAGCACGCCCGGGTTGTGCCAGAAGACGAAGACATACGGCACGACCAGCATCACGAGCCACAGCGGCTGCGTCCACACCTGCAGCCGGCTGATGGCCGTGACCCCGTGCGTGACGAGCGGGATCACCACCACCGCGCAGATCAGGTAGCCCCAGGCGGGCGGGATGTCGAAGGCGAGCTCCAGCGCATAGGCCATCACCGCCGCTTCCAGCGCGAAGAAGATGAAGGTGAAGCTCGCGTAGATGAGCGAGGTGATCGTCGAGCCGATGTAGCCGAAGCCCGCGCCGCGCGTGAGCAGGTCCATGTCGAGCCCGTGGCGCGCGGCGTAGACGCTGATCGGCAGGCCGGCCAGGAAGATGATCAGCCCGGTGGCGAGGATGGCGAGCGCGGCATTGAGGAAGCCGTACTGCACGAGCAGCGTGGCCCCCACCGCTTCGAGGATGAGGAAGGAGGCCGCGCCGAAGGCGGTGTTGGCCACGCGCATTTCGCTCCAGCTGCGAAAGCTGCGCGGCGTGAAGCGCAGGGCGTAGTCCTCCATGGTCTCGCGCGCGACCCAGCCGTTGTAGTCGCGGCGCACCTTGACGACGCGCTGCACCGGCTCGTGCGGCTCGGCGAGCGGGCGCATGGCGGGGCCGAGCGGCAGGGGCGTGGACTCGGAGGGGGGTGACGACATGGGGCCCGAAGGCGCAAGGGGCATGCCCAGGCACCGCTGGGGCGGCGCACCAGGTTGGACATGCGATTCACCGTTTCAGTGCCGATCGCGCGAAGTTGGTGCGAACGGGGCGGGACGCCTCAAACTGGTTCGGTGGCCTGCGCTCGGCTTCGATACCTCAGCCCGAACGGGATGCGGGATGACGGCGCGAGGGCTTCGACAAGCTCAGCCCGAACGGGGTTGGGTATTGGCGTTGGATGCGATGCCAGCTCAGCTGGCGGCGC
>JBIQJS010000155.1:0-6085 GCA_044507405.1 Rubrivivax sp.
AGCTCGCCGGCATGCGCGGCCTGATGGCCAAGCCGGACGGCTCCATCATCGAGACCCCCATCACGGCGAACTTCCGTGAAGGCCTCAATGTGTTGCAGTACTTCATCTCGACCCACGGTGCTCGCAAGGGCCTGGCCGACACGGCACTGAAGACCGCGAACTCGGGTTACCTGACCCGCCGCCTGGTCGACGTGACGCAAGACCTGGTGGTGACCGAGGACGACTGCGGCACGCAGAACGGCATGAACATGCGCGCCCTGGTCGAAGGCGGTGAAGTCATCGAATCGCTGCGCGACCGCGTGCTCGGCCGCGTGACCGCGATCGAGGTCCAGCATCCCGAAACCAGCGCCGTCCTGGCCGACCCGGGCCGCATGCTGGACGAGGACACGCTCGACGAGCTCGAAGCGGCCGGCGTGGACGAGATCAAGGTCCGCACCGCGCTCACCTGCGACACGCGCTTCGGCCTGTGCGCCAAGTGCTATGGCCGTGACCTCGGCCGTGGCGGCATCGTCAACCGCGGCGAAGCCGTGGGCGTGATCGCGGCCCAGTCGATCGGCGAACCCGGCACGCAGCTCACGATGCGTACCTTCCACATCGGTGGCGCGGCATCGCGTGCGGCGGTGGCCTCCAGCGTGGAAGCCAAGTCCGACGGCACGGTGGGCTTCAACGCCACCATGCGCTACGTGACCAACGGCAAGGGTGAGCTGGTGGTGATCTCGCGTTCGGGCGAGATCATCATCTCCGATCCGCACGGCCGCGAGCGCGAGCGCCACAAGGTGCCGTACGGCGCGACGCTCAACATCAAGCCCGACCAGGCCATCAAGGCCGGCACGGTGCTCGCCAACTGGGATCCGCTGACCCGTCCGATCATCACGGAGTTCGCCGGCAAGGCGCAGTTCGAGAACGTCGAAGAGGGTGTCACGGTCGCCAAGCAGGTGGACGAGATCACCGGCCTGTCCACGCTGGTCGTGATCGACCCGAAGCGCCGCGGCTCGACCAAGGTGGTGCGCCCGCAGGTCAAGCTGCTCGACGTGGGCGGCAACGAGGTCAAGATCCCGGGCACCGACCACTCGGTGACCATCGGCTTCCAGGTCGGCGCGCTGATCCAGATCCGCGACGGCCAGGACCTCGCCCCGGGTGAAGTGCTCGCGCGTATTCCGGTCGAAGGCCAGAAGACCCGCGACATCACCGGCGGTCTGCCGCGTGTGGCCGAGCTCTTCGAAGCCCGTACGCCGAAGGACAAGGGCACGCTGGCCGAGATCACCGGCACCGTGTCGTTCGGCAAGGAGACCAAGGGCAAGGTGCGCCTGCAGATCACCGATCCGGAAGGCAAGGTGTTCGAGGAACTCGTGCCCAAGGAAAAGAACATCCTGGTGCACGAAGGCCAGGTGGTGAACAAGGGCGAGCTGATCGTCGACGGCCCGGCAGACCCGCAGGACATCCTGCGCCTGCTCGGCATTGAGGAGCTGGCGCGCTACATCGTCGACGAAGTGCAGGACGTCTACCGTCTGCAGGGCGTGAAGATCAACGACAAGCACATCGAGGTGATCGTTCGCCAGATGCTGCGCCGCGTGCAGATCGTCAACCCGGGCGACAGCTCCTACATCGCCGGCGAGCAGGTCGAACGCTCCGAGCTGCTGGACACCAACGACCGCCTGCGTGCCGAAGGCAAGCAGATCGCCACGCACGCCGACGTGCTGCTGGGCATCACCAAGGCGTCGCTGTCCACTGACTCGTTCATCTCGGCCGCGTCCTTCCAGGAAACGACCCGGGTGCTCACCGAGGCGGCCATCATGGGCAAGCGCGACGAGCTGCGTGGCCTGAAGGAAAACGTCATCGTGGGTCGTCTGATCCCCGCCGGCACCGGCATGGCCTTCCACGAGGCCCGTCGTGCCAAGGAGGAGCTGGACGACGCCGAGCGCCGTGCGATCGCGCTGGAAGAGGCGGCGCAAGAGATGTCCGCCGTGGACGAGGCGGCTGCTGCCGCGCCGGCTGCGGGTGGCGACGCTGCAGAATAAGCCTTCCGGGTTTCCGGTTTCAAGGGCGGCTGCGGCCGCCCTTTTTCATGCCGGTTGCCAGCGCGACGGTGGCACGACCAAGAGCCCCAGGCGCTGCGCACGGCGAGCGAGCTTCAGCACGGCCCGGTCGCGGCTGACCAGCCAGCGCGCCCGCGCGACGGCCAGATCGACGAATTTCTGATCGTCGGCGTCGGTGCACCGCAGGCGCAGAGCTTCGCCGTGCGGTTCCACTGGCAAGACCAATTCCGAAAGCAGGCGCCAACTCTCATTGACGGCCGAAAGGTCAGGCGCGTACGCGGCGGCCACGCCGCGCCCCAGCACATGCAGCAATTCGTCCTGCATCGGCGCCGTCACGATCCAGCGCACCCGGCGCTGCTGGATCGCCTCGAAGAGCGGCCGGCCTTCGGGATTGCGGAAGACGAGCCAGTCGAGCACGACGTTGGTGTCGAGCACGACGGCCGGTCTGTCGGGAGTGGGGTCCAAGTCCTTGCTTGCGAGTGAGGGTTGCCACGAATATAATCGCGGGCTTTTCAGCAGGTTTTGTCGGCGGGTCACAGGTGGCCTGCGGGCTGCGCTCTTTGTCGGGCGGCTCACCGTGATCGCTCACGGCTTCGGGCTCGTCTCCCAGTGGAGCGCTCGATGATTTCTACTGGAAAAGAGTCAAGGCGCCTTTCTCGCGAGGGACGGGCGCCCGTGTAGCTTCAAACGGGAACAAGTTACCAATGCCAACCATCAACCAGCTCGTGCGCAAAGGTCGCGAGACCGAGCCCACGAAGTCCAAGTCGCCTGCCATGCAGGGCGGCCCTCAGCGCCGAGGCGTGTGCACCCGGGTGTACACCACGACGCCCAAGAAGCCGAACTCGGCGCTTCGCAAGGTCGCCAAGGTGCGCCTGACCAACGGTTTCGAGGTCATCTCGTACATCGGCGGCGAAGGCCACAACCTGCAGGAGCACAGCGTCGTGCTCGTGCGCGGCGGCCGGGTCAAGGACCTGCCGGGTGTTCGCTACCACATCGTGCGCGGCTCGCTCGACCTGCAAGGCGTGAAAGACCGCAAGCAGGCACGTTCGAAGTACGGTGCCAAGCGGCCCAAGAAGGCCTGATAGATCAAGTTGTCATGCGCAGGCGTACCGCCTCGCACGTCATGTTGCGGTACACCGTGCGGTGTGCCGAGTAAGTGGAGTCGCTCAGCGTGCGGTTCCGCGGCAAGGCCAGGAAGGCCGGGCCAACTGAAGACTAAGGAAGAGAAATGCCTCGTCGTCGCGAAGTCCCCAAGCGGGACATCCTCCCCGATCCGAAATTCAACTCGGTCGAGCTCTCCAAGTTCATGAACGTGATCATGGAATCCGGCAAGAAGGCCGTGGCCGAACGCATCATCTACGGTGCGCTCGAGCAGGTCGAGAAGAAGTCGGGCAAGGATCCGCTCGAGATCTTCAACGTCGCGCTGAACAACATCAAGCCGATGGTCGAAGTGAAGTCACGCCGCGTGGGCGGTGCGAACTACCAAGTTCCCGTGGAAGTTCGTCCCACCCGCCGCGTGGCGCTGGCCATGCGCTGGTTGAAGGAATCCTCGCGCAAGCGCGGCGAGAAGTCGATGGCCCAGCGTCTGGCCAACGAGCTGCTGGAGGCCGTCGAGGGCCGCGGCGGCGCGATGAAAAAGCGCGACGAAGTGCACCGCATGGCCGAAGCCAACAAGGCCTTCTCACACTTCCGCTTCTAAATTTCGGTCCCCTGCGCGCCTCGGTCATCGTGACCGGTAGGCGCGCTTTTCAGTTTCTGGAGTGCCACCATGGCCCGCAAGACCCCCATCGAGCGCTATCGCAACATCGGCATCTCGGCGCACATCGACGCCGGCAAGACGACGACCACCGAGCGCATCCTGTTCTACACGGGTGTGACCCACAAACTCGGTGAGGTGCACGACGGCGCGGCCACCACCGACTGGATGGAGCAGGAGCAGGAGCGCGGCATCACGATCACCTCGGCTGCCGTGACCTGCTTCTGGAAGGGCATGGACCTGTCCTATCCGGAGCACCGCTTCAACATCATCGACACCCCGGGGCACGTGGACTTCACCATCGAGGTGGAGCGCTCGATGCGCGTGCTCGACGGCGCCTGCATGGTGTATTGCGCCGTGGGTGGCGTGCAGCCGCAGTCCGAGACCGTCTGGCGTCAGGCCAACAAGTACAAGGTGCCGCGCCTGGCCTTCGTGAACAAGATGGACCGCACCGGCGCCAACTTCTTCAAGGTCTACGACCAGATGCGCGTGCGCCTCAAGGCGAACCCGGTCCCCATCGTCATCCCCATCGGCGCTGAAGACAACTTCAAGGGCGTCGTGGACCTGCTCAAGATGAAGGCGATCATCTGGGACGAGTCGACGCAGGGCATGAAGTTCGCGTACGAGGACATCCCGGCCGACCTGGCCGACACCGCGCAGGAATGGCGCGAGAAGATGATCGAGTCGGCGGCCGAGGCCAGCGAAGAGCTGATGAACAAGTACCTCGAAAGCGGCGAGCTGAGCGAGGCCGAGATCAAGCAGGGTCTGCGCGCGCGCACCATTGCGGCCGAGATCCAGCCGATGCTGTGCGGCACCGCGTTCAAGAACAAGGGCGTGCAGCGCATGCTCGACGCCGTCATCGACTACCTGCCGTCGCCCGTGGACATCCCCCCGGTGGCCGGCACCGACGAGAGCGACAAGGAAACGACCCGCAAGGCGGACGACGCCGAGAAGTTCTCCGCGCTCGCCTTCAAGCTGATGACCGACCCGTTCGTCGGCCAGCTCACCTTCGTGCGCGTGTACTCCGGCGTGCTCACGTCCGGCGCGACCGTCTACAACCCGATCAAGGGCAAGAAGGAGCGCATCGGCCGGATCCTGCAGATGCACGCCAACCAGCGTGAGGAGATCAAGGAAATTCTGGCCGGTGACATTGCCGCCTGCGTGGGCCTGAAGGAAGTGACCACGGGCGAGACGTTGTGCGATCCGGACGCCATCATCACGCTCGAGAAGATGGTCTTCCCCGAGCCCGTGATCTCGCAGGCCGTCGAGCCCAAGACCAAGGCCGACCAGGAAAAGATGGGCATCGCGCTGGGTCGTCTGGCCGCCGAAGACCCGTCGTTCCGCGTGCGTACCGACGAAGAGTCCGGCCAGACCATCATCTCGGGCATGGGTGAGCTCCACCTCGAAATCATCGTCGACCGCATGAAGCGCGAGTTCGGTGTCGAGGCCAACGTCGGCAAGCCGCAGGTGGCCTACCGCGAGACGATCCGCAAGACCGCGACCGACGTCGAAGGCAAGTTCGTGCGCCAGTCCGGCGGCAAGGGCCAGTACGGCCACGTCGTGCTGTCGATCGAGCCGCAGGAACCGGGCAAGGGCTTCGAGTTCGTCGACGCGATCAAGGGCGGCGTGGTGCCGCGCGAGTTCATCCCGGCGGTCAAGAAGGGCATCGAAGACACGCTGCCCAACGGCGTGCTCGCTGGCTTCCCGGTGGTCGACGTGAAGGTCACGCTGACCTTCGGTTCGTACCACGAGGTGGACTCCAACGAAAACGCGTTCAAGATGGCCGCGTCGATGGGCTTCAAGGATGCCTGCCGCAAGGCCAGCCCCGTGATCCTCGAGCCGATGATGGCCGTGGAAGTGGAGACGCCGGAAGACTACGCCGGCAACGTGATGGGCGACCTGTCGTCCCGTCGCGGCATGGTGCAGGGCATGGACGACATGGTGGGCGGCGGCAAGATCATCAAGGCCGAAGTCCCGCTGTCGGAAATGTTCGGCTACTCGACCACGCTGCGCTCCATGTCGCAAGGTCGTGCCACGTACACGATGGAGTTCAAGCACTACAGCGAAGCTCCCAAGAACGTGTCCGACGCGATCATCACCTCGCGCGCGAAGTAATCGCATTCAGTTAGACAAGCCGGTCTTCGTCGTTGCCCCGTCGGCTGCCAGTGGCAGGCGGATCAAGCCTTCGGCGGAGACCTTAAACACCGCACTGGACTGCTCTTTGATACGGAGAATCTGAAATGGCAAAAGGCAAATTTGAACGGACCAAGCCGCACGTGAACGTGGGGACGAT
>JBIQJS010000156.1:0-6085 GCA_044507405.1 Rubrivivax sp.
CGTTGGTCTTCTGGCGCAGCTGCGCGGTGCGCTCGGCCACGCGCTTCTCGAGCGAGGCGTAGAGCAGCGCGTTGTCGAGCGAGACCGAGAGCTGGCCGGCGATCATCGCCACCGAATCCAGTCGCTCGGCGCTGAACGCCTTGCGGCGCTGATCGTTCTCGAGCATCAGCATCGCGTTGAGCGCGCCCTGCTTGAGGATGGGCACCATCATCACCGAGCACTGCGCGTACTTCTGGGCATACGGGTCGGCCGCGAAGCGGTCGTCGCTCGTCACGTCGTCCACCACCAGCACCTGGTTCGTGCGCTCGGCGTAGCGGAAGACCGAAAGCGGAAGGGTGGCCTCACTGCCCGCTTGGTCGAGGGTGACGGGGCCGGTCTCGCTGGCCAGCGTGTCGGCCAGCACCCAGGCGCCGCTGCCGTCGTCGGCCTTGATCACGAGGCGCACGCCGGTCGCACCGGTGATGGCCGAGAGCACCTTGCCAACCGCGGCGGTGAGCTTGCCGAGGCTGGTCTCGGAGCTGAGCGCCTGCGAGGCGCGCAGCACGGCGATCATGTCCACGGCCTCGGTGTCGACCATGGTGCTGCGCGGCGCGCTGCCGTCGCTGCCGCGCTTTTGCAGGGCCGCGCGCAGGAAGGGGTGCTGGCGGCGCAGTTCCTTCACCTTGGCGGTGGCGCCCCAGGCCTCCCAGCCTTCGCTGGCGGCGAGCATCAGCGGCAGGGCGCGGTGCTCCATGCCTTCGCTGAGGTGGAAGAGGGCGGCGCGCTCATGGATGAGCGCGCGGTGCCACGGCCGCTCGTGGCGCAGCGCTTCGGCCACCGCCTCCTCGAAGGCGATGCCGGCCTGCCACACGGAGCCGGTGGCCCAGGCCTTTTCGGCCTCCAGCCAGCGCTGCAGGTGCAGGTAGTTGTGCGGGCAGTCGGCGGCGCGGCCGGTCACCCATTGCAGGCATTCCTCGAAGCTCGCGATGAGGGCGGCGCGGTCGTCGCCTTCACCGGCCTTGCGGATCTGCTCGCCCAGCGCCACCGCGTGCAGCACGCGCAGCATCATCGAGACGTAGTAGCCCGGCAGGCGCGCGCGCAGCGCATAGGCCTTGGTGCTGTGCTCGATGAGCAGCGGCACGTTGCCGAAGATGCCGGCGCACAGCGTCTGCATCACGTGGTAGGCGGCCTGCGTGGCGCTGGCCGGGTCCACGGTGCGCTCGTGCTCGGCGCCGTTGAAGCTGTCGTCGTCCAGGCTGCCGGCCGCACCCGTCTGGCCACGCAGCGCCTTGATGAGCTGCTGGCGCGGCTTGTAGCGCAGCTCGAACTCCTTGTTCTTCGAGCGGGCCGAGAAGGCGAGGCCTTCTTCCAGCTCTTCTTCCACCTGGGTCAGCGTGGGCGCGCAGTCGAAGAGCAGGTCCACCGCGAGGTAGGTGTTGCTGACGAAGGATTCGTCGCCGATCTTGTTGAGGTCGTGGCGGGCGCGGCGCACCACCTTCTCGACCGTCTCCTCGATCGGGTCGACCCAGTGCGCGGCCACCATGCCGAAGATCACGCGCACGAACGAGGCGGCGGGCTGGTAGCCGCGTGCATCGCCCACGGCGATGGCGTGCTGCGAGACGATGTAGGCGCCGCGGTAGTCCTGCGGCGTGCCGACCATGATCATGGGCAGGCCGGCGAAGGAGGAGAGCAGCCGCGGCGACGGCCCGTGGTCGATCCACAGGCTGGGGCCCTTGAGGATGCACCAGGCCCAGACGCCGAGGTCGCCGGTGTAGGCGCTGTTGGAGGTCTCGGGCAGCATCTTCGTCCACGAGACGATGCGCGCATCGCTGATCTCGGGGGCGGTGAAATCCTTCTGGAGGTCGGCGGTGCGGTACCAGACCGTCACCTTCCTGATGCCTTCGGCGATCTCGGGGCCCACGTCGTCGGGCTTGGGCAAGCCCAGGCGCGAGAGCAGGCCGAGGCCGAGGTTCATGCCGTCCTTGCCGCGGCGGCGGTTCATGAGGCCGTAGATCTGGATGCGGGTGGATTCGAGCAGCTCCACCGGGTCGGGGGCGCTGGTGCCCAGCGCCTCGTACACCGCATCGGCCTGCTCCAGGCGGCCCTGCTCGAAGAGCGCGCGGTGGTGCTCGCGCTTGAGGTGGAACATCTGCCCCGCATCGGTGGCGGTGGCCACCGGCGCAAGCGCCTCGATGGCGCAGGCGAGGTAGCGCTCGGCGAGCGGGCTCTTGGCGGTGCGCATGCGCTCGGCGGCGTGCTCGAAGAGGCGGGCGACGTCACGCGCCTCCACTTCGTTCGCATACGCCGTGGGCTGGGCGGCGAGGTACTGCTGCGCGACCCGGGCTTCGAGGTCGGGGCGTGCGTCGAGATGCGCGGCCAGGCGGCGTGCCAGCGCGAGGTGCAGCGCCTGCACCGCGTCGGGCGACAGGCCGGCGAGCACGGCGGTCTGCACCGCATCGCTCGCGAGGCGCAGCTGCGGCGGCTCCACGCCATTGCCGATCAGCACGCCGTCGTCGAGCGCGGGCACGGTGCGCTCGGCGATCTCGGCCTCGGAGATGCCGGTGGCCCAGGCGAGCACGTCGCCGCTGGTCTCGGCGCCCAGGCAGGCGAGGGCGCGCAGCACGGCCAGCGTGTCGGCCGGCATGGCGTGCAGGCGGCGCTTGAGCTCGGCCGGGCTCGCGCCGCCGACATGACGGCGCAGCGCCTTGGCATCCCAGCGCCAGGAGCCGCGGGCCTGCTGCAGCACACCGTCGCGGCGCAGCGCGTTGAGCACGGCGAGCGTGTCGCCGGGGTTGTGCAGCGTGCGCTCGCCGAGCACGGTGGCCAGGCGCGCGGCCTCGTCCTGGGGCAGGCGCAGCACCGCGCCCACGAACTCGGCGGCGGCGGTCTTGTTCAGGCCATCGAGCTGCAGCCGCTCGTGTGCGGCGCGCAGGCCGGCCCAGCGCGCCAGCAGGCCGTGCAGCGCATGGTCGGCGTCGAGCTCGGCATCGTTGCAGGCGCACACGACCGCCAGGCCCGGCACCGGCTGCGCCGCGGTCACGGCCGCGTCGAGGATGCGGCCCGAGCCGCGCGGGCCCCACTGCACGTCGTCGTAGACCAGCACCAGCGGCCGCTCGGGGCTGGCCACGCTGCGCAGCAGCGCCATGGCGGCGGCGATGCCGCGCGCTTCTTGCTCGGCCGGGTCGTCGATCACGAGCGCGGGGTGTTCACCCAGCAGCATCTGGAATTCGGGCAGCTGCGTGAGTGGCACGCCGAGGTTGTCACCGATGGCCGCCAGGATGCGGCTGCGGTGTGCTTCCAGGCGCTCCGCGGGCTCGGCGAGCAGCTGGCGGCCGAGCGACTGGAAGCCGTCGAACACGGCGCCGGGCACGTCGCGCCGCGCCGGGTCGCAGAGGGTGTAGACGACCCAGCCGTGGTGCGCCGCGACCAGCGGGCGCAGCTCGGCGAGCAGGGCGCTCTTGCCGCTGCCAGCCGGGCCCGAGACCATCACGCAGGCGCTGCCACCGCGGGCGGCGCGCTCCACGGCGCTGCGCAGCGCCTGGACCTGCGAATCGCGGCCCAGCAGCTTCGTCGGCGCGAGCAGCCGCGTGCCGAAGTCGCACTGCCCGAGCGTGAAGCTCGCCGACGTGTCCTCGGCGATGCGCTCCAGGTCCTGCAGCAGGCCTTCGGCGCTCTGGTAGCGGCGATCCGGTTCCTTCTCCAGCAGGCGCATCACCAGGTCGCTCAGGATCTGCGGCACGTGCGGCTGGATCGCCACCGGCGCCTCGGGCACCTGCACCAGGTGCGCATGCACCAGCTCCAGCAGGTCGGTGCTCTCGAAGGGCTTGCGGCCGGCAAGCATCTCGTAGAGCGTGATGCCCAGTGAATAGAGATCGGAGCGCTGGTCGGGCCGGTGCGCGGTGCGCCCGGTCTGCTCGGGCGACATATAGGAAAGGGTGCCGGCGATGCCACCTGCGGCGCCGTCGGCATCGGGCTCCTCGCCGGCCTCATCCGAGACGAGGCTCGCGATGTTGAAGTCGATCAGCGTGGGCGCGAGCGTCTCGGGATGCACCAGCAGGTTGGCCGGGCCGATGTCGCGGTGGATCACGCCCGCCTTGTGCACCTCGGCCAGGATGCGCGCCACGCCCATCGCATAGGCGATGACCTGCGGCACGGCGAGTGTGTGCTCACGCAGATGTTCTGCGAGCGACACGCCGCCGGCGTCGTCCAGCACCAGCGTGTGCGGCTCGGCAGTGACGGGCGCGATCTTCGCGACCCCGGGCACGTGGGCGAGGCGCTCCAGCATGGCGACCTCGTGCGCGAGGCGGCGGATGGCCTGGGTGCCGATCGCCTGCTTGACGACGACCGGGCGGCCGTCCAGCGGGCGGCGCGTGACACGCGCGTGGTCGTTGCTGTAGAGAACCTCGTCGGTGTGCGTCATGTCTCGTCCGCCTTCTGGTGGGAGTCGTCGTGTGGCGTGCCGCAAAGCACCCGCGTGCAGCGACCTCTCGGGGCTATCGACGGTTGTGACGATTTGTTGAGACAGGGAAGGCCCTCATCGGCGCGCCTTGAGGCCGCTGAAGTGCGCATTAGTGGGCAACCGGGTGGTACGCGTGGCGCAACAAGCGCTGCGCATCGCGTGGCATGTGCGAAGGCCGTGGCGGGAAAAGCGCCGGTTCCGCCCCTCTCATCCCGCTCAAGTCGCGCGGGCTTCCAAGAACAATGGCCTGGCGAGATCCCTACGCGCCCGTGCCCATGACCGTCGTGACCCACCTCATCCGAACCCGCACCGCATCGACCCAAATGAACGGGTTTCGGTGCGCTCTTCGTCCGACCGTCCTGGCACACCCTCTTACACACTTGAAGCCATGCCGTGAGCTCGTCCCGAGCCCGGTGCTGCGGAGCCACCCATGAACGTCAAACGCTTTACAGCGCGCACCTCGCGCGACGCCCTGACCCTGGTGCGCCAGGCTTTCGGCGAAGACGCCGTGGTGTTGTCGACCAAGCCCTGCCCCGAAGGCGTGGAAGTGCTCGCCATGGCGCCCGAGAGCGTGCAGCAGATCGAGCGCCTGTCGGCCACCTCGGTCGCCGCGCGTGGCACGGCACCGCAGGCCCCGGCCACCCGCCCCGCGCCGGCCCGCGCGCCCGCTGCGCCGGCCGCCGCCGCGCCGCAGCAGCCCGCCCAGGACGTGCAGGAAGACGTGGCGCGCCTGTCGATGAGCACGCTGTCGTTCCAGGATTACGTACGCGAGCGCATGCTCAAGCGCCGCCAGGCCGCGCTCAACGCGCAGAGCCGCCCGCAGGAGCCGCAGTTCGCCGACTCGCGCCAGGATTTCGCCGACTCGATGCAAGGCTTCATGGATGCACGCCAGGACGTCGAGCCCGACCTGCCCAGCGCGCTCGAGCAGCGCCTGGCCGCGCGCAGCGCCGTGCCCCAGCCGCCCAAGGCGCCGCCGAGCCTGGCGATCGTCAACCCGCCCGTGGCGCCGCGCCGCGAGCCCCCGATCCTGCGCGAGGAAGTGCGCGTGGCCCAGCAGGCTGTCGCCGCCGCGCAGGCCGCCCAGGCCCCGGGGATGGCCGCGCCGGCCATGCCCGTGCCTTCGCTCGCCGACAACCAGAGCGCGGTGAGCCTGGCCGCCGCCCGACGCGAGCAGCAGGACATGATGAACGAGCTGCGCTCGATGAAGGGCCTGATCGAGGACCGCTTCGGCGCGCTCGCCTTCATGGAGAAGATGCAGCGCCATCCGCAGCAGGCCCAGCTGATCCAGAAGCTGCTCGACTGCGGCTTCTCGCCCGCGCTCACCCGCAAGCTCGTCGAAAGCCTGCCCAATGACGTGGGCGACGAGACCGCCTGGGCCGCGAGCGTGCTCGAGCGCAACCTCATCACCGGCGAAGCCGAGCACGCCCTCGAAGACCAGGGCGGCGTGTTCGCCCTCGTCGGCGCCACCGGCGTCGGCAAGACCACGAGCGCGGCCAAGATCGCCGCCGCCTTTGCCGCCAAGCACGGCGCCAACAACCTCGGCCTCATCACGCTCGACGCCTACCGCGTGGGCGCCCACGAGCAGCTGCGCGCCTACGGCCGCATCCTCGGCGTGCCGGTGCACACCGCGCACGACCGCGCCTCGCT
>JBIQJS010000157.1:0-6078 GCA_044507405.1 Rubrivivax sp.
CGGCGCAGGCGCAGGCGCAGGCGCAGGCGCAGGCGCAGGTGCAGGCGCAGGTGCAGGTGCAGGGGTCGGTGCAGGCGCGGGTGCAGGGGTCGGGGCAGGCGCAGGAGCCGGAGTCGGCGCGGGAGCCGGAGCCGGAGCCGGAGCCGGACTCGGCGCCGGTGCCGGAGTCGGTGCGGGCGCAGGAGCCGGAGTCGGCGCAGGCTTGGGCGTCGGGCTCGGAGACGGCGTGGGAGCCGGCACCGTCGGCGGGACGGGAGTGCTCGTGCTCTCTTGGTCGTTGGTGTCGCCATCGAAGCCGCCGCACGCGACAAGCGCAACGGTGGAAACGGCGGCGAAGAGCAATCTGGTCCGGGACCGAACGCGGCTGGTCATTGGGATTCTTTCGTTACGACCTTTTTGGGATGTCCCGTTTTGAGCACCCCTTATGCCAGGGGGTCAGAACGACTCACCACCGCCTCGCGTGATCGAATTTCTGACGAGATCCGTCAGCCCCTCTCCCACTTCGGTACAGCTTTGGCTGTGGCGGGACAATTTTGAGGTCCGCCGTCCCCGCGATCCGGGGGGAAATTGTCTCGGTCTGTAAGCAGCGTTGCGCTCAGGTGCGAGCGTCCTGCCAGCCGCGCAGCATGAGGATGCTCCACAGCGCATGCTGCCAATCGCGCGCACCGGCTTGTTGCTCGTCCCACATGCGGCGCAGCTCACGACTGTCGATGCCCAGCTCCTGAACTGCAGGTGAGAAGAGAAGCTGTTGCGCCCAGTCACGAAGCGGGCCGCGCAGCCACGCGCCCAGGGGCACCGAGAAGCCCATCTTGGGACGATCGACCAGCGCGCGCGGCACGTGCCGATAGAGCACCTGCCTCAGCACCCACTTGCGCACGCCGTCGCGCACCTTGAGGTCCATCGGAAGACGGTGCGAGAACTCGATCACGCGGTGATCGAGGAGGGGCACGCGCGACTCCAGGCTGACGGCCATGGTCGCCCGGTCGACCTTCGTGAGGAGGTCGTCGGGCAGGTAGGCCGTGAAGTCGAGCCACATGGCCGTCTCGGCGGGGCTGCGCGCCGCAGGCCAGGACGACGCGTCGTCATAGAGCGTGGGCGGCTCCTGCACCGCCGGCATCAGCCGACTGAGCTCGGGCATCGGCGAGGCCATGTACTTGTAGATGAGGTGCGGCGGCAGCCGCAGCATCTGCGCGACGCGCAGCATCTTGTCGGCTGCGGGCCGGTGCGCGGCCGTCTGCCGCGACTGGCCGGTGATGGAGGCGATGCCGCTCCAGAAGGAGACCGGCATCGCATCGACACCGGCGGCGAGCAGTCGCCGTGCCGGGCCGGGTGATCGCTCCAGCCAGCGATGGATGGCCTCGGTGCGGCCATAGCGCGGGTAGCCGGCGAAGAGTTCGTCGCCGCCATCGCCCGAGAGCGACACGGTCACGGCCTGGCGCGCCAGCTTGGCCACGAGGTAGGTCGGGATCTGTGACGAATCGGCGAAGGGCTCGTCGTACACGCGCGCCATCAGCGGCACGGCATCGAGCGCATCCTGCGAAGACACGCGCAGCTCCGTGTGGTCGGTGCCGAGGTGCTCCGCCACGCGGCGCGCGTGCTCCGATTCGTCGAACCCTTCTTCATCGAAACCGATGGAGAAGGTGCGAACCCTGGAGCTCGCGCTGTGCTGCGCGAGCGCGACCACCGTCGACGAATCGATGCCGCCCGAGAGGAAGGCACCCACTGGCACGTCGGCCTCGAGCTGGAGCTTGACCGCATCGGTCAGCAGGCGCTCGAGCTCGTCCACCGCGGCCTCGGGCGACAGGGTCGCCGGATGGGCCATGCCCTGTTGCAGCGACGTTGCAGCCGACCAGTACCGGCCACGCGCAGCCGGCGTCACGGCGCCGGCGAAGCGCACCCATTCGCCCGGCATGAGCTTGTGGACGCCCTGGAGGATGCTGTAGGGCGCAGGCACGTGGCCGAAGCGCAGCATGAGCGAGACCGCGCGCTGGTCGAGCGTGAGGTTCGCGCCCGGCAACCCGTCGAAGGCCTTGGCCTCGGAGGCGAAGACCAGCTTGCCCGCGAGCACGCCCCAGTAGAGCGGCTTCTCGCCCGCCCGGTCGCGTACCAAGGTGAGCGCACGTTCCTCGCGGTCCCACACCGCGATGGCATACATGCCGACGAACTTCTCGAGGCTGCGCTCGATGCCCCAGGTGTCGAACGCGGCGAGCATCACTTCGGTGTCGGAGTGGCCTCGCCACGCCCGCGGTGCATGGCCCTCCAGCTCGGCGCGCAGGCTGCGGTGGTTATAGATCTCGCCGTTGTAGACCGTGAGGTAGCGCCCGGCACCCGACACCATGGGCTGGTGACCGGCGGCCGAGAGGTCGACGATGGACAGGCGGCGGTGCGCGAAGAAGACGCCCTGGTCGGGATGGGTCGCGGTGCCCCAGTCGTCGGGCCCGCGGTG
Source organism: Rubrivivax sp. (assembly GCA_044507405.1). Taxonomy (GTDB): domain Bacteria; phylum Pseudomonadota; class Gammaproteobacteria; order Burkholderiales; family Burkholderiaceae_C; genus Rhizobacter. The sequence continues at coordinate 2,447 of JBIQJS010000157.1, forward strand.
GCGGATGCGATCGGCCATCGCGCGCAGCGCCTCCTCGCCCGCCTCGCGCGACGTACTGCCCTTGAAATCGATGAACCCCGCGATACCGCACATGACTGCTGCTCCGCTACTTCGTTCGGCTGTTCAGCGTGACGCCGCCGCGCCGGCCGACGACCGGAACAAGGCGGCGAGCTTCGCCGCCTCGGTGTCGATGTCGTGCCGCTCGATCGCGCGCTCGCGCGCCGCAGCGCCCATGCGTGCCAGCTGCTCCGGCGTGCTCGCCAGGCATTCACGCATGCGCACCACCATCTCTTCAACGTCGCCGGCAGGGAACAGCCATCCGCATTCTCCCGGCACGACCAGCTCGGGAATGCCCGCCACGTAGGTGGTGAGCACCGGCCGGCCCAGCGCCATCGCCTCCATGATGACGACCGGGAGGCCTTCGGCAAAGCTCGGCAGTGCCAGCGCACGTGCAGCGAGCAGCTCCTCGCGCACCTGCTGGCTGCTGATCCAGCCGGTGATGCGCACGTGCCGCTCGATGCCCAGCTGCGCGATCAATGCCTCGAGCTGAGGCCGCATCTCGCCGTCACCGGCGAAGACGAGCTCGAGATCCGTGCCCTGGCGGATGACTTCGCCCGCGGCCTGCGCCAGCAGCAGCTGGCCCTTCTGCTCGCAGATCCGGCCCACGCACACCAGCCGTGGCCGCTCAGGCGGCGTGGTGACGGGCAGCTCGTGGAAGGCCCGCTCCAGGCCGCAGTGCACGACCTTCACGTCGGGCCAGCGCGCATAGGGCACCCAGCGGAAGAGCTGGCTGCGGCAGAACGAACTGATGGCCACGACGAACGCCGAGCGGCGCACCTTCTCGCCGATCTTGTGGAAATCCGGCTTGTCGAACTCCTCGGGGCCGTGCACCGTGAAGCTGTACGGCGGCCCGCCGAGGGCCTGCACGAGCAGCGCCAGCTCGGCCGGATTGGTGCCGAAGTGCGCGTGCAGGTGCCGCACGGGCGTGGCCTTCAGCCAGAGGTTCAGCCAGCAGGCCTGCGCGAAGAACACCAGGTGGTACGGCAGCGGACGGTAGGCGCGATGGCCGAGCCGCAGGGCCAGCCCGAGCGCGCGCAGGAAGCGCAGCGGAGAGGCGATGGCCTGGCGCAGCACGGCGCCCAGCAGACCCACCATGCCGCGCTGGAGGATGTAGTGCGTCCGGGACCGCTCGCGGCGATCTTCGTCGTCGGCGATGTCGCCATCCCAGCCCCGCACGGCGAGGCGGTGCACCACGAGGCCGAGGCGCTCGAGCGCGAGGATTTCGCGACGGATGAAGGTGTGGCTGACCGCGGGGTACTGGTTGACCAGGTAGGCGATGTGCAAGGGCGCCGCAGCCGCGGCCGGCTGCGCGCTCACGCGGCGTTCCTGCGGTCGATCTCCGCGATCGCGCGGCGCTTGCCCACCACGAGCGCGCGCATCTGATAGCGGTGCAGGAAACGCCTGAACTCCTCGTTCGGATAGCGCGGCTTGCGCAGCAGCGCGCTGTGGATCCAGCCCCACAGGATGGTGAGCTGGCCCAGCACGTAGGGCTTCTGGTGCAGTCGCGACAGCACGCTGGCCAGGATGTAGAGGAAGCCGGTGCCCATGTAGTACTGGCCGTAGCCCGCGCGGTAGCGGCCGGTGTAGATGCCCTTGTGGCTGGAGCCCATCGGGCGCAGGTGGATGAAGCGCAGGTCGGGCTCGTCCCAGCTGCAGGCCACCCATCCGTTCATGCGGCACATGTGGCCGTCGATGCCGTCCCAGCCCACCTCGCGCACGAAGCCGCCGATGCGCTTGAAGCAGCTCACGCGGAAGAACTTGGCGGCGCCGATGGAGTTCTCGTCGCCGTGGGCTTCATAGACGAGCTCGTCGCCGCGCTTCACATAGGCCTTGCCGCTGCAGGTGGCCAGGCGCGGGTTGGCGGCCATGCGCGCCATCAGCAGCTCAAAATAACGCGGCGGCATGACGAGGTCGAGGTCGAGCTTGCAGATGAAGTCGTACTCGTCGGGGTTCACCACCTCGTAGCCGGAATAGAAGGCGTCGACCACGCCCGGGCCGACGGCGCGGTGGCCGCGGTCGGTTCGCGTCACGACCTGGATCCAGTCGTGGCGGGCGGCGTATTCGGCGAGGATGGCCGGCGTGGCGTCGGTCGAGCCGTCGTCCACGATGACCCAACGGGCGGGTTGCACGCTCTGGGCGATCACCGAGTCGAGCGTCTGGCGCATGTACTCCGCTTCATTGCGGCACGGCGAAATGATCAGATAGCGAGAGGGGGAGGTCATCGATTCAATGCTGCGGCTCGTTCGCACCTGACTGCGGGCGCCTGGTCGTCATCGCCGGGGCGCCCGCCGCACCGATGGCGTGGTTGGGGCGCTGGATGCTGGTGGGTTCACCGTGCGGTGAAGTGGCTGCGAGTCTACTGGCGCGCCCGGGCGTCAACCGCCCCGCGTTCGGGCGGAGCGGCGTGACGGAAGTCACGGATGCGCCCCGTCAAAGCCCCCACAAAGGCAGCTGAACGACGTTTCGGGGCGTAAGCGATGTCATGCATTGATGCGATGTGCTTACCGCCCTCGCCCGGCTCGCCGCGCCCTCACCCCCACAAACAGGGGGGATCGCCCGCCACGGGCGGGGTTTGAGCGCCGACCCGGGCTGTTACATGCGACAGGAATGCATACGGGGTTCCCCCTAGCCCGCCCCTAGAGTCCCGTCCATCGCATACAGAGCGCATCGCGCAGCAGACCGCCCCGGTTGCTCGCCTCAAGCGCCGCTCCGACGCCGCCGACCGTGAGGTCGCCGGTCTGCCTGTAGCCCCAAGAGACCTGTTGTTCAATGAATCACCTGACCCGCGCCCATCGACTTTCCGCACTTGCCGCCATTTGTGTCTCCCTCGCCGCCTGTGGTGGTGGCACCAGCACCACGGACACTGAAGCCGGCCTCGACGCAGAAGTCGATGTGCAAGAGCCCCAGTACGTCGATCCGAACGAAGCTCCCACCGAGCAGGCCATGGCCGCCAGCGGCGACACGACCCGCCCGACCCTGCGGATCATGACCCCGGGCACCGTTTCGCACTCCACGACCCACTCGACCATCAACCTCGCCGGCTCCGTGCGCGACAACGTGCGCCTGAGCCGCGTCACGTGGACCAACGCCACCCGCTCCGTCGGCGGCGTGGCCACCCTGACCGCGACGACCGGCCCGGCCGTCTGGTCGGCCAAGTCGGTCTACCTGATCCCCGGCCCCAACACGATCCACGTGCGTGCCTATGACGCCGCCGGCAACAGCGTGACCCAGACGGTCACCGTGACCTACCGCACCTCGGCGCCCGCGCCGGCGCCCGCGCCAGCGCCCGCTCCGGCTCCGCGTCCTTCGCCGGCACCTGCGCCCGCTCCGGCACCCGCCCCCGCTCCGGCGCCTGCACCGGCTCCCGCTCCGGCCCCCGCGCCTGCCCCGTCGCCCGCGCCCTCCACCAATGGCCCGACCTACTACTTCTCCGACTGCGCCGCCGGTGCTGCGGCCGGTTGCGTGCAAGGCAACAACGCCAATGCCGGCACCAGCGCCTCGGCGCCGAAGCGTGACCTGGGCGGCGTGAACGTCAACTCGCTGCCCGCCGGCACGCGTCTGCTGTTCGCCCG
>JBIQJS010000022.1:0-39921 GCA_044507405.1 Rubrivivax sp.
TCAGGAACATCTTGCCCGGCTGCAGGCGCCACTTCTTGACGATCTTGTTCTCGGGGATCATCGGCAGCACGCCGGATTCCGAGGCCATCACGACGAGGTCGTCGTCCGTCACGATGTAGCGCGAGGGGCGCAGGCCGTTGCGGTCGAGCGTCGCGCCGATCTGGCGGCCGTCGGTGAAGACCATGGAGGCCGGACCGTCCCACGGCTCCAGCATGGCGGCGTGGTATTCGTAGAACGCGCGACGGCGGTCGTCCATCAGCGTGTGCTGCTCCCACGCCTCGGGGATCATCATCATCGCGGCGTGTGCGAGCGAGTAGCCGCTCATCGTGAGCAGCTCCAGCGCGTTGTCGAAAGTGGCCGTGTCGGACTGGCCTTCGAAGCTGATCGGGTAGAGCTTCTGCAGGTCGTCACCCAGCACCGGCGACTTCATCACGCCTTCGCGGGCGCGCATCCAGTTGAAGTTGCCCTTGACCGTGTTGATCTCGCCGTTGTGGGCGACCATTCGGTAGGGGTGCGCAAGCGGCCACTCGGGGAAGGTGTTGGTCGAGAAGCGCTGGTGGACGAGCGCGAGCGCCGAGGTGACCCGCGGGTCCTGCAGGTCCTGGTAGTACTTGCCCACCTGGTCGGCCAGCAGCAGGCCCTTGTAGATGATCGTGCGGCAGCTCATGCTGGGCACGTAGTACTCGTGGCTGTGCGTGAGCTTCAGGCGCTGGATGGCGCTCGAGGCCGTCTTGCGGATCACGTAGAGCTTGCGCTCCAGCGCGTCGGGCACGATGACGTCGGGGCCGCGGCCGATGAAGATCTGCCGGATGATCGGTTCCTTGGCGCGCACGGTGGGCGACATCGGCATGTCCTTGTCCACCGGCACGTCGCGCCAGCCGAGCAGCACCTGGCCTTCGGTCTTGACCGCGCGCTCCAGCGCCTGCTCGCAGGCGAGACGCGAGGCGTGCTCCTTGGGCAGGAAGATCATGCCCACGCCGTACTCGCCGGGCGGCGGCAACTCGACCCCCTTGGCGGCCATCTCGGCGCGGTAGAACTCGTCGGGGATCTGGATCAGGATGCCCGCGCCGTCGCCCATCAGCGCATCGGCGCCCACCGCACCGCGGTGGTCGAGGTTCTCCAGGATCTTGAGGCCCTGCTCGACGATGTGGTGCGCCTTCTGCCCCTTGATGTGGGCGACGAATCCGACGCCACAGGCGTCATGCTCGTTGGCCGGGTCGTACAGGCCGCGGGCGGCGCTGTCCTGAAGTTCTGCGGGGGTGGGGACACCCATGGCGGCCTGGTTCATGGCGCACTCCATCTCGAAAACGGGACGCCGAGAATACTGCGGTGCAGCAGGCGGTACAACCGAAATTAAATGGGGTCTGTCCCCAATTTATCGGACGCCTCACGATGGTGCGTTTTAATTGGGGTCATATCAATTTGCCTGCCTCGCTTCGTGGGCGCCCACGAGGTCGTGGGGCAAGGCGGCGCTCGGTTTTGTCAGACAGTTGAGCCTTGAAGCGGTCGTCACCGAGCGGCCAACTGGCATTCAAGGCGGACCGTATGTCCGTCGCTTGACGCTCAGTGAGCCCTCGCTCCCATAGCAATCGGTAGGCGGCTTCGCGGTCGAACGGCGTATTGCCCAGGCCCCAGTAGGCTTCTGGATCGCTGATCACCGAATCAGCGCTGACCCCAAGATGGTGCAACACGCTGGACCACGGATCGCCGGTCGCCGCAGCGTCGGGGTGAGCGTCCACTCCCTCCACGTACAACATGCAGAGCATCATGTAGACCGCTGGGTCGATCACGGTGGCGCGGAAACGCCCCTCCCACAGTCCCCCGCTGTGGCCGTGCCGGCGATTGAAACGCGCGACATAGCGTCGCCCGATCGCCTGCATGAGCTTGCTCAGTCCGTCCGCCGTGGACGGCGTCGTCAGGAGGCGGACTTCGTTGTCGAAGAGCCCATACGCGTGGACCCGGACCTCGTACAGGCGCGCCGCGTCCCGCAAGAGTTCGCGAAAGCGCTGTCGATCATCGTCGTCCGCGAAAACCGGGCGGCCGTGGTGCCCACGCTGCACCACCACATGCGGCCAACCGGGGATGCACAAGCGCGCGAGCCTTGCCATCGCTCAATCGAACAGGCGCTGCCCCGTCAGGCGCTCATGCTCCTTGAGGGCATAGCGATCCGTCATGCCAGCGATGTAATCCGCAATGCCCCGAGGCGTCGGCTCGAACCGGCCCTGGCCGGCGTCGGCAGGGTCGCTGCGATAGGCCGCGAAGAGCTCGCGGATGACTTGCTTTGCGCTGTCGGTCGTCGCCACGACGCGCGGATGGCGGTAGAGGTTGGCGCGCAGAAAGCGCTTGAGCTCCTGGCTTTCACGGGCCATCTGTTCGCCGAAACGCACGAGCGGGCCGGCACGGCGCACATCTTCCACGCCCCCAGGGGCGACATCCACGATCGCCTTCGAGGTGGCCTCCAGCACGTCATAGACCTGGGCCGACAGCATGCGTCTGATCGTCTCGAACAGGAGCCGCCGGCCCGTCAACTGGGGGTGAGCCGCCAAGGCCTCTCGCTCGAAGCGTGCGTACAACGCGACCTCGTGCAGCTGCTCCACGTCGATGAGGCCCGAGCGCACGCCGTCATCGACGTCGTGGGCGTTGTAGGCGATCTCGTCGGCGATGTTGCACAGCTGCGCTTCAAGGCTGGGCTGCGTCCGATCGACGAAGCGGCGCGCCACACCGGTGGGGTCTGCGGCCACCAGCGCCTGCGCATGCCGCAGCGAGCAGTGCTTCAACACACCCTCTCGGGTCTCGAAGGTGAGATTGAGGCCGTCGAACGACGCATAGCGCTCCTCCAGCACGTCGACCACGCGCAGGCTTTGCAGGTTGTGCTCGAAGCCGCCGCTGTCGGGATCGGCTTCCCGCAGGCATTCGTTCAGCGCGTCCTGGCCTGCGTGGCCGAATGGCGTGTGGCCGAGGTCGTGGGCGAGCGCGATCGCCTCGACCAGGTCCTCGTTCAGGCCGAGGGTTCGAGCGATGGAGCGCCCCAGCTGCGCCACCTCGAGCGAATGCGTGAGCCGTGTGCGGAAAAGATCCCCCTCGTGGTTGAGGAAGACCTGCGTCTTGTAGACGAGCCGCCGAAAGGCCGTGCTGTGGACGATGCGGTCGCGGTCACGCTGGTAGTCGCTGCGCGTGGGTGCCGGCGGCTCGGGATGACGGCGCCCGCGCGTGAACGCCGGGTCGCAGGCATAGGACTTGAGCATGCGCGACGCGCCGGCGTCAGGCGGCGTGAGCCGCGATCACGTCGCGCACGATCGCATCGGGTGCTGCGCGCATGGCGGCCCGACCCGGCGACTCGATCACCACGAAGCGGATCTCGCCGCCTTCGGCCTTCTTGTCCACGCGCATGAGTTCGAGATAGCGATCGGCACCGAGGGCCGGCCCACGTATCGGCAGCCGCGCGCGCTCGATGATGCGTGCGAGCCGCGCGGCGTACGCCGCCTCGACCAGGCCCAGCCGGTGCGACAGCTCAATCGCCATCACCATGCCGCAACCGACCGCCTCGCCATGCAGCCACTGGCCGTAGCCGAGCCCCGCCTCGATCGCATGGCCGAAGGTGTGCCCGAAATTGAGGATGGCGCGCAGGCCCGACTCGCGCTCGTCTTGCCCGACCACCCAGGCCTTGATCTCACACGAGCGCTTCACTGCGTAGGCCAGGGCCGCCTTGTCTCGCGCGAGGAGGGCCTCGAGGTTGACGTCGATCCAGTCAAGGAAGGCGTTGTCGGCGATCGGCCCGTACTTGATCACCTCGGCAAGGCCAGCCGACAGTTCGCGCTCGGGCAAGGTGTCCAGCGTGTCGAGGTCAGCGATCACGCGCAGCGGCTGGTAGAACGCGCCGATCATATTCTTGCCAAGCGGATGGTTGATCGCCGTCTTGCCACCGACCGACGAATCCACCTGCGCCAGCAGCGTCGTGGGGATCTGCACGAACGGCACTCCCCGCATGTAGCAAGCGGCCGCGAAGCCGGCCACGTCCCCCACGACACCGCCGCCGAGCGCGTAGATGACCGTCTTGCGGTCACAGCCGGCGGCCAGCATCGTGTCGAAGATCTGGTTGAGCGACGTCCACTCCTTGTGCGCTTCGCCGTCCGGCAATTCGAGCGTCAGGACCTGCCGATGCCGAGGCTCGAGCAACGCCTTCAAGCGTGCCGCGTAGAGCGGCGCCACCGTGACGTTGGAGACGATCAGCGCGCTTGTCGCGGCGGGCAGATGCTGGAGGCTCGCGGCCTCCTCCAGCAGCCCCTGGCCGATGAGGATGTCGTAGCTGCGGTCGGCCAGGTCGATGCCGACTCGCTCGGTGTGTGCGCCCATGGGGCGAGTTTAGCGGGCGGCCTTGGCCCCGACAGGTCAGTCGGACGGGTCGACCGGAGAGCGCGCGAGTGAGCTGTCCACCACACCCGAAAGCTCCAGCTGCATCAAGACCATGTTCACCAGGGAGGTGACGGTCGGACGACCTGTGTCCACCACGTAGTGGGCCACTTCACGGTAGAGCGGGTCGCGTTGCGCGTAGAGCTGGCGAAGCTTCGACAAGGGATCGTCCACCTGGAGCAATGGCCTGGAGGCGTCATGCCGCAGGCGCCGATGCAGTTCTTCCGGAGAGGATCGAAGATAGACAACGCGGCATCGGGCGTGCAGCACGCGCCGGTTCCCTTCGCGGAGGACGGCCCCGCCGCCCGTGGCGATCACTGCATCCGACACGCGGGTCAACTCTTCGATGACCTCGGTTTCGAGGTCGCGAAACGCAGCTTCGCCCTGCTGCTCGAAAAACTGGCGGATCGTGGTGCCGATCCGCTTTTCGATGACGGCATCACTGTCCCAGAACGCCCATCCAAGGCGCTTGGCCATCTGGCGGCCCACGGTCGACTTGCCGCCACCGGGCATGCCGACGAGGGCGATGGGGGCGTGTTCGGAAATCAGTCGCCTTCTTCCGACGAGAACGTGAAGTGCACCTGCTTCTCGAGCGCATCTTCGACAACCACGATCATGTTCTCGAAGCAACCGCCGTTGCTGGTGACTCGGAAGCTGCCTCCGCGATTGCCCACGGACGTGGTGCTCACCGTCAGGTTCTGCGGCGAGGTATTGATGATCCGATACGGGGCCACACCGCCGAATACGAACACGTCCACGGTCGATCCGGCTGCCGGGCACGTGCCGGGGCCGCCAAGACTGCTGACGGTCATCTCGTCCGGTACCAGGCTGAATGCGACGGGCGCGCCCGCGCCATCGTCACTGCTTCCGCCACACGACACCAAACCCACGAGGGCAAGGCCAACTGCTGCGTAGCGCATGTTCCAAAGTTTCATAGCTTCACCAATCAGAGTTTTTGGCGCTGCGGCTTGTGCTCAGCGAGCAGCCGTCCGGTCGCTGATGACCTTCGGCGTCAGGAAGACCAGCAACTCGGTCTTCGCAGTCGTACGAGTCCGCGTCTTGAACAGGTTGCCGAGGACAGGGATGTCGCCAAGCAGAGGCACCTTGGTCACGTCTTCACGCTCGTTCTGCGTGAAGATGCCACCGATCACGACCGTGCCGCCGTTTTCGACCAGGATCTGCGTGCGCACGTGCTTGGTGTCGATGGCGAAGCCGGCCGCCGTGACACGGCCCACGGTGTCCTTGTTGACATCCACGTCCAGGATCACATTGCCCTCAGGCGTGATCTGCGGCGTCACTTCGAGGCGCAGGTTCGCCTTCCGGAACTGCAGGGCGGTCGCGCCGCTCGACGTCGCTGTCTGATAAGGAAGCTCTTCGCCCTGTTCGATGAGGGCCTTCACCTGGTCTGCGGTGATCACACGCGGGCTCGACACCACCTTGCCCTTGCCGTCGGCTTCCAGGGCGGAGATTTCCAGATTGAGGAACCGATTTGCGGCTGCACTGAAGAGCGAGACAGCGAAGGTGGCCGCGCTGTAGTTGTTCTGGCCGACCGCCGGCAGGTTCACGAACTGCGCGTCGTTGAAGGGGACTGCCGTCCCCGTGACCTGCCCGGTCTGCAGGCCGATGGCATTCATGTTGCCGCCGATGCCGACGCTCAACTCCGGCGAGCCATAACCAGCCAGACCGCCGCGCAAGCCCCGCAGGTCCGTCGTTCCAAGCTTCGCGCCCAGCGACCGACCAAACGAATCACCGGCCTCGACGATGCGGGCTTCGATGAGCACCTGACGCACCGGGATGTCGATCTTCGAGATCATCGACTGGATCTCTTCGAGCTTGGACGGGATGTCACTCACGAACAGCTGGTTGGTCCGCGTCTCGGAGATCACGCTGCCGCGCGGCGACAGGATGCGAGTGGCCGCGCCGCCGGCGCCACCTTGCCCCGCCAGTCCCTTGGCCACTTCCTCAGCCTTGGTGTAGTTCAACTGGAAGGACTGGGTGCGCAGGGGCTCGAGGCTGGCAATTTGCGCCTTGGCTTCGAGGTCGACCTTCTCCTTGGCGGCCAGTTCATCCTTGGGCGCGATGAGGATCACATTGCCCGACTTGCGCAGCCCGAGGCCCTTCGCCTGGAGGATGATGTCGAGCGCCTGATCCCACGGCACGTCCTTGAGACGCAGGGTCACGCTGCCGGTCACGGTATCGCTGGTCACCACGTTGAAGTTGGTGAAGTCCGCGATGACCTGGAGCAGCGCTCGCACTTCGATGTTCTGGAAGTTGAGCGACAGCTTCTCGCCAGCGTATCCGGGGCCTTGCACCAGCTTGTTGGGATCGACCTTTTGCTGGCGAACCTCGAGCACGAACTGGTTGTCCGTCTGATACGCGCTGTGCTCCCACGCGCCACGGGGCTCGACCACCATGCGCACACGATCACCCGACTGGAAGGCCGAGACGGAGTGGACCGGCGTGCCGAAGTCGGTCACGTCGAACCGCTTGCGCAGGCTGTCAGGCAGGTTGGACCTGAGGAACTCCACCACGAGGCTTTGGCCTTGCTGGCGAATGTCCACGCCGACCTGGTTGTTCGGGAGGTCGACCACGACACGACCGGAGCCGTCCGGCCCGCGTCGGAAGTCGATGCCACGCAGCGGAAGCTGCGACTGGTTCTGGCTTTCAGCAAAATGCACCGGCTCGGTGGCGGAGCCCGCGCCCGCCGAAGGAGCGGCGGTGCTCTCCATCACCACGAGCAGCGCCTTGCCCTGCAGCTGCGCGCGATAGTTGGCCGCCTGCTTGAGGTTCAGGACCAAACGGGTGCGATCACCGGCCTGGGCAACGTTGACCGACCGCAGGTTGCCTTGGTTGATCTCGACGCTCGAGCGGCCCATGGCGTTGCTGACGTTGGGCAGGTCCAGCGCGATGCGCGGCGGCGTCTGCACGGTGAAGCCGGTCGGCACCGCTTGCAGCGGCTCCGACAGTTCGATGCGCACCACCTCTGAGCCCGCCTGCTGAGACGTGTTGATCGACTGGATCGCGTTCTGTGCCTGGGCGGCAGCCGATGCGCCAAAGAACAGCGCGACCGCATAAAGTCCAGCCCGCAATTTCCCCATGATCTGTATCTCCTGCATATTCTTCATCGCGCCCGCTCCTGAAGTTGAAGCGAACTGGTGCGCTCGATCCACTCGCCCGCTGCGTCTTGAACGATCTCGCGGAACGAGATCTCGGTCTCAGAGATCCGGGTGATCTTCCCGTAGTTGTGGCCGATGTAGTCGCCCAGCTTGACCTGGTACAGCAGGTTGTCGACCTTCAACAGGGCATAGGGCCGCCCTTGCTTGTTGACGCTCCCGACCATCGTCATGCTGTCCACCGGATACGCCTCCAGCGGCTCCTTGCGACGATTGATTTCCGACGCGAGCAACGAACTGGACTGCCGCGCCTCCTGCTTGATCGCGACCGTCAACTTCTGGGCACTGAAAGGTTCGACCGCATTGCCTGCGACATAGGGCTGCGGAATGAACTTCTTCGGCGCCGTCAGCGGCGGCACATTCGGCTTCACCTCACGACGTTGCTGATCGATCCACTGCTGCAGTTCATCCTGCGAACCGCTGCAGCCCATGAGCATCAGCGCCAACAGCGAGGCCGACGTGACGTGTCGAATGCCGAGCGACGGACTGCTCATTTCTTCGCTCCCGGTTTCGCCTTGGCCTTGGCGGCTCGCTGTTCGTTGATTTCCTCGGTGTCCAGATAACGATACGTGCGGGCAGTCGCGTCCATCGTGAGCAGGCCGGCACTTTCCTTGCCCGTCGCATCACGCCCGGCGGTGATCGTCAGCCCATGCAGCGTCACGATCCGTGACAGGTTGGCGACATCGGCTGCGAAGTTGCCAATGTCGTGATAGCGGCCAGACACCTTCAGCGTGATCGGCAGTTCGGCGTAGTAATCCTTGACGACGACCTGGCCCGGGCGAAACAGCTCGAACTGCAATCCACGACCCAGCCCAGCCTGGTTGATGTCGGACAGCAGCGCGTCCATCTCGGCCTTGCCGGGAAGCTGCTTCTCAAGCTGTGTGACGTACTCTTCGACCTGCAGCTTCTGCTTGCGAAGCTCTTCGAGATTCACTGCCTGGGCGAGCTTGGCCCGGTAGTCCTGCTTGAGGTTCGGCTCCTTGGCACGCTCCGCATCCAGCTCATCAGTAACGCCCGAGAGCAACAGGAACCAGCCCGCCCCGATCATGAAGATGCCCAGGGCGAGCCAAACGGCCACCTTCGGCAGCACCGGCCACTGGCCGGGCTCGTTGGGGTTGAGGCCTCGGAATTGCGATGCCGCAGCACCGAAGACCGAATTCAGATCGACATTGAGTTGTTTGCCTTGCGTCGCCATAGCGTCGGCTCTCAGGGTTTCGGCGTCGGGGCTGTGCCCGCAGCGGGTGCCGGGGCTACGCCGGAGGCGGCAGTTGCGGCGGCTTTCGCATCTACGTCCTGCGGACGCTTGATGCTCACGCGCATGGCGAAGTCGTAGAGGCGCTTCTGCTCGCGATTCGCGGTCTGCACGTTGGCCGCCTTGATCTCCACCAGTTCGGGCCGCGCAAACCATTCAGAGTGGTTGCCGGTGTTGCGCAGCAGTTCCGACACGCGCTCATTGGTCTGCGCCACGCCGGAAAGGCTCAGCACCTGACCGTCCTGCTTGATGGTCCGGTAGTAGATGCCTTCCGGCGTCTGTTTCACGAGTTCGTTGAGCACATGCACCGGCACGTTGCGATCGATCTGGAGGTCTTCGACCGCTTTCTGCCGCGCCTTGAGGGCTTCGATCTCGGCACGCAGGTTGGCGATGTCCTTGATCTGGACTTCGAGCTCGCGGATCTTGGTCGTGAGGAACTGGTTGCGCTCCTGCTGGCCGGTGATCATTTGCTGCAGCACCAGGTACCACAGGCCCACCACCAGCAGGCCAGCGGCGGCCGCCATGCCCAGACCGGCAAAGAACGCCGCCTTGCGCCGCTTGCGCTTCTCTTCCCGATGCGGGAGCAGGTTGATCAGGATCACTGCAGGAACCTCCGCATCGCCAGCCCGCAGGCCGTGAGGTACGACGGTGCTTCGCGGCGCAGCTTGCTCTCACGCACTGCAGAGCCGAGCTTCATGTTGTCGAAAGGATTGACCACCATCGAGGCGAAGCCGGTCAGTTCGGTGACGCGATCCTTGAGGCCCGGAAGCGTCGCGGTGCCGCCAGCCAGCATCACGTAGTGCACCTTGTGGTGCGGCGTGCTGGTGAAGAAATACTGCAGCGCCCGGCCGATTTCCTGCGACAGGCTGTCCACGAACGGCGCGAGGATGGAGGCCTCGTAGTCTTCAGGCAGGTCCGAAGACAGCTTCTTCTGTTCGGCTTCCTCGAACGAGAAGCCGTACTGACGCGAAATCAACTGGGTGAGCTGCGCGCCGCCGAAAGCCTGGTCGCGGTCGTACAGCATCTCGTCGTCACGCAGCACCTTGAGGCTGGTCGTGTCTGCCCCGATCTCGAAGAGCGCCACCAGCGCGTCCTTGCCCTCGTTGGGGAGCGCTTCGATCAGCCGGCTCATCGCCAGGCGCGAGGCATGCGATTCGATGTCGAGCACCACCGGCTTCAAGCCAGCGGCTTCTGCCAAGCCTTGCCGGTCCTGCACGCGGTCCTTGCGAGATGCGGCGATCAGCACCTCGACGTCACCCACGGACGTCGGGCTCGGGCCGATCACGGAGAAGTCAAGACTGACTTCATCGAGCGAGAAAGGAATGTACTGATTGGCCTCGGACTCGACCTGAAGCTCGAGCTCTTCCTCGCGCAGGCCGGCCGGCAACATGATCTTCTTCGTGATGACGGCCGATTGCGGCATGGCCATCACGACCTGCCGCGTCTTGGTGCCGCTCTTGGTGACCACGCGGCGCACGGCCTCGGCCACCTCATCGAACTTCTCGATCTGGCCGTCGGCGATCCAGCCCTTTTCGAAGGGCTCCGCCGCGAAGCGCTCGAGTATGTACTCACCCGAGGCGCTTTGCCCCAACTCCACCAGCTTGACGCTGGACGAGCTGATGTCCAAGCCGATCATCGGTGGATGCTTGCGGCCCAACAACAAGTCTAGGAAGCTCACGAGACCCTCTCCCAACGCGCTCAGAAATGGGCGCTGGATTGTTAAGAAGTTACTTCAATGCTAGCAGTAAAGTCTTTGTACAACAAAGAAATTTCCAATTCTCACAACCTCCGGAAGTTGTGAATCTTTGACGCAAAACGCTGTCAAAAAACGGCACCTTCGGGTCAACCCTGAGCGAGTTTTGTCGCTCATCTGAGGAGCAGTTCACGCCGCCGGTCCGCCGAGGAGCGCTTCCTATAATCAGCCCCCACTTCGCTGGATTTCCATGAAAGAAAACGATCGACCAGCCGCACGCGCGCCGAGCCGATTTGCATCTCTCCCGCCGTGGGCGCGCTGGTTGACCAAGGGCTTGGCGTGGTTCCTGGGTGCCGCCGCCGCCCTGGGCGCGATGGCCGTGATGCTGGCCGGCCTGGCGTTGGCGGTGGCCTACCCCAACCTGCCTGAAATCAGCGGCCTCGTCGACTACCGGCCCAAGCTGCCGATGCGCATCTACACGGCCGACGGCGTGCTGCTCGGCGAGTTCGGGGAGGAGCGTCGCCACTTCACGCCGATCGCCGAGGTGCCCAAGGTGATGCAGCAGGCCGTGCTCGCCATCGAGGACGCCCGCTTCTACCAGCACAGCGGGGTCGACTACAAGGGCGTGCTGCGCGCGGCCGTGGCGCAGTTCAACGAGTCGCGCAGTCAGGGTGCCTCGACGATCACGATGCAGGTGGCGCGCAATTTCTACCTGTCCTCCGAAAAGACGTTCACCCGCAAGATCTACGAGGTGCTGCTCGCGCTCAAAATCGAAAGCATGCTGACCAAGGAACAGATCCTGGAGGTCTACATGAATCAGATCTTCCTCGGCCAGCGAGCCTACGGATTTGCAGCGGCCAGCGAGATCTATTTCGGCAAGCCCCTCAAGGACATCACCGTGGCCGAGGCGGCCATGCTGGCCGGCCTGCCGAAGGCGCCGTCAGCCTACAACCCGATCACCAACCCCCGTCGCGCCACGGTGCGCCAGCGCTACATCATCGACCGCATGCTGGAAAACGGCTTCATCACGCCCGAACAGCATGAAGCCGCGCAGGCGCAGACGCTGCGCTACCGCACGCCGTCCCAGGCGGCTGTCCACGCCGAGTACGCGGCCGAGACGGCCAGGCAGATGATCTTCAGCCAGTACGGCGACGACGCCTACACCCGTGGGCTCAACATCCACCTGACGGTGAACGCGGCCGAGCAGGCGACGGCCTATCGTGCCCTGCGCAAGGGCATCCTCGACTACGAGCGTCGCCAAGTCTATCGCGGGCCGGAGGCCTACGTGGAGTTGCCGGCCAATGCCACGGACCTCGACGCCCGCGTCGCCGAAGCGCTCGACGACCACCCGGACAACGACGAGCTGCGTGCCGCCGTGGTGCTGGAAGCCAGCCCTCGCAAGGTCGTGGCGGTGCTGCAAAGCGGCGAGAGCGTGACCATCACCGGTGACGGGCTGAAGCCTGCCACCTCGGGGCTCTCGGAGAAAGGCAACCCCAAGACGCGCATCCGCCGTGGCGCGGTGATCCGCGTGGTCAAGGGCGGCAAGGGCGACTGGTCCATCACCCAACTGCCCGAGGTCGAAGGCGCCTTCGTGTCGCTGGACCCGCGCACCGGCGCCATCCGCGCCATGGTCGGCGGCTTCGACTACGCCAAGAACAAGTTCAACCACGTGACGCAGGCCTGGCGGCAGCCGGGCTCGAGCTTCAAGCCCTTCATCTACTCGGCCGCGCTGGAAAAAGGCTTCACCCCGGCCACGGTCATCAATGACGCGCCACTCTTCTATGACGCCGTGACGACCGGCAGCCAGCCATGGGAGCCGAAGAACTACGACGGCTCCTTCGACGGCCCGATGTCGATCCGGCGGGGTCTCGCCAAGTCGAAGAACATGGTGTCGATCCGGATCCTGCAGGCCATCACGCCGGCCTATGCCCAGGAATGGATCACGCGCTTCGGCTTCGAGCCGGAAAAGCACCCGGCCTACCTCACGATGGCGCTCGGAGCCGGTTCGGTCACGCCGCTGCAGATGGCCACGGCCTATGGCGTCTTCGCCAACGGCGGTCATCGACTCAACCCGTATCTCATCAGCAAGATCACCGACAACAGGGGCCGCACGCTCAACGAAGCCCGGCCCCAGGTGCTGGACGACACCACCCGCACGCTGGATGCACGCAACGCCTTCGTGATGAACAACCTCCTGCAGGAGGTCGCGCGCGCGGGCACCGCTGCCCGTGCGCAAGGCACGCTTCGTCGGCCCGACATCGCCGGCAAGACCGGCACCACCAACGATGCGATGGACGCCTGGTTTGCCGGCTACCAGCGCAGCGTGGTCGCCGTGGTGTGGATCGGCTACGACACACCGCGCAAGCTTGGCGATCGTGAAACCGGCGGCGGCCTCGCACTACCAGTCTGGATCGACTACATGAGCCAGGCGCTCAAGGGCGTCGCAGTGGAGGAGCCCTCGCCACCGGAAGGCGTGGTCAACCTGGGCGGCGAGTGGTACTACGACGAGTTCACGCACGGCAAGGGTGTGAGCAGCCTGGGCCTGGAGGACAAGCTGCCAACCGCACCGAGCGAGGAAGAGAAACGCAGCATCCTCGATCTCTTCAAGCGCTGAGCGCCGGAGCGCCTTCAGGCCGGTGGCGTGAAGCGGAGCGCCTGCCCGGCCTGTTCGCTCGCACAGCGAGACAGCAGCTCGAAGAACTCGTGCCCCTCGCGGGTGTCGAGCCAGCGTCCGCTCACATGCTTGAAGTGATAGCCCCCCGAGCGGGCGGCGAGCCACAGCTCGTGCAGCGGCGGCTGCGTGTTGATGACCAGCTTGCTGCCGTCAGGCAGGCTCAGCTCGAGCAGGCCGCCCGTGCGGTGGGTGTCGATGTCCACCACATCGTCCTGCAGCCACTGGTCGACGGTGGCCTCGATCGACGACAACACGGCGCCCGCCAGCGCGTGGAACTGCGCATCGGTGAGCGGGGTGGGAACGGATTCAACAGCCATGGTCGTCACTAGAATTCATCGCATGTCTCAAGGTCGGATCAGTGTAGCGGCGCGCCTCGCGGGGGCATTCGCAGTAGGCTCTTTCACCGCCTTCGCCGTGCTGCTCGCCGGCTGTGGTCAGAAGGGCCCATTGGCGCTGCCCGCCACACCCGCGGCGTCGGCGCCCGCCTCTACGCCGCGCTGAAGGCGGATCAGATCCGCCCTTCCTCCACGGCGTGGCAGGCCACGCGGATGCCCTGGAACTCCTGGAGCGCGGGCCGTTCCACGCGGCAGCGCTCGTTCGCATGCGGGCAGCGGGGGTGGAATGCGCAGCCCGAAGGCGGCGCCAGGGGATTGGGCACCTCGCCCTGCACCGGCGTGCGCGCACGCCCGGTCATGCCGACGTCCGGGATCGCATCGAGCAGCATGCGCGTATACGGATGGCGCGGCGTGCTGAAGACGCGCGCCTTCTCGGCCACCTCGACCAGGCGTCCGAGGTACATCACGCCGACGGTGTCGCTCACATGGCGCACGACCGCGAGGTTGTGCGAGATGAAGAGGTAGGTGAGTCCGTGGCGCTGCTGCAGGTCCTTCATGAGGTTCAACACCTGCGCCTGCACCGACACGTCGAGCGCCGACGTGGGCTCGTCGCAGACCAGGAACTCCGGCTGCGTCGCGAGCGCGCGTGCGATCGACACCCGCTGGCGTTGCCCGCCCGAGAACTGGTGCGGATACTTGTGCATGTCGGCGGCGACCAGGCCCACCGATGCAAGCAAGTCCCCCACGCGCCCGTTCAACGCCGTCGTGCCGTTCACCATGCGGTGCTCGGTCAGCGCCTCCGCCACGATGTCGCGCACCCGCCAGCGCGGGTTGAGGCTGGCATACGGGTCCTGGAAGATCATCTGCATGCGCCGGCGCAGGGCCGCCGCCTCAGACCCGTCGAGCACAGGTCCGATGTCACGACCATCGAAGCGGACCTCGCCGCCGGTCGGGCGGTGCAGCCCCACCAGCAGCCGTGCCACCGTGCTCTTGCCGCAACCCGATTCGCCCACCAGCGCCAGGGTGCGGCCCCGTTCGATGGCAAAGCTGACGTCGTCCACCGCATGCACCCAGGCGCGTGGCCGCCGCTCGATCACGCGATTGAGCCAGGGCGGCGACACATCGAACCGCTTGGTGAGCCCACGCACCTCGACCAGAGCGCTCATGCGACCGCGCTCCCGTCATGGAGCCAGCAGGCGGCCTGCGTGGCTCCGGCCTGAAACACTGGCGGACGCTCGACGCGGCAGCGCGCCATGGCCCGCGGGCAGCGGGGGTTGAAGGCGCAGCCGCCGGGAATCGCATCGAGCCGGGGCATCGCCCCTTCGATCTGCACCAGCCGCTCGCGGTCGTGCCCGAGCGAGGGGATCGCCCCCATCAGTCCCACGGTGTAGGGGTGAGCCGGCGCATGAATGACCGACTGCACCGGCCCCTGCTCCACCACGCGGCCCGCGTACATCACGGCCACGCGGTCGCAGGTCTCGGCGATCACGCCCATGTCGTGCGTGATGAGCATCACCGCGGTGCCATGCTCCTGGCAGACGCGCTTGAGCAGCGAGATCACCTGCGCCTGCACGGAAACATCGAGCGCCGTCGTCGGCTCGTCGGCCACCACCAGGCGCGGTTGCGCCGCAAGCGCGAGCGCGATCACCACCCGCTGCCGCATCCCCCCCGAGAACTGGTGCGGGTAGTGGGCGAAGCGCTCCTCCGGGGCCGGGATGCCGGTCTCGCGCAGCAGGGCTATGGCGCGCTCGCGCGCCTGCGCCTCGCTCATCGGCAGGTGCACACGGATGGTCTCGGTCAGCTGGCGGCCGACTGTGTAGAGCGGGTTGAGCGAGGTGAGCGGGTCCTGGAAGATGGCACCGATGTGGCGCCCGCGCAGCCTGCGCATCGCCGCGTGCGGCAGGTTGTCGATGCGGCGGCCGTCGAGGCGGATCTCGCCACCGGCCACGCGCCCCGGCGGCTCCAGCAGACCGATGATCGCCGCGCCCGTCAGCGACTTGCCGGCACCTGACTCCCCGACCACACCCAGCACCTCGCCGGGTGCGATGGAGAAGGACACATCGTCGAGCGCCACGAGCGTGCCGCGGCGCGTGGGGAACTCCACGCGCAGGTGATCGACCTCGAGCAAAGGCGCGGTGCTCATCGTTCAGCGCAGCCTCGGATTCAGCGCATCGCGCAACCAGTCGCCCAGCAGGTTGATCGACAGTGCGATCAGGACCAGCGCCGCGCCCGGGAAGATGGTGATCCACCACTCGCCGGACATCAGGAAATCATTGCCCACGCGAATCAGCGTGCCCAACGAAGGCGAGGTCACCGGCATGCCCACGCCGAGGAACGAGAGCGTCGCCTCGATCAGGATCGCGGTGGCCACCTGGATGGTGGCCAGCACCATCACCGGCCCCATCACGTTGGGCAGCACGTGCCGGCGCATCAGGCGCAAGGGCGGCACGCCGATCACACGCGCGGCCTGCACGTACTCCTTGTTGCGCTCGACGAGCGTGGAGCCGCGCACCGTGCGCGCGTACTGCACCCACCCCGTCAACGAAATCGCGACGATCAGCACCGCAAAAGCCAGCGTGTCGTGGGCCGCGGGAAAGAGCGCACGCCCCACGCCATCGACGAGCAGCGCGACCAGGATCGAGGGGAACGACAGCATCACGTCGCACACCCGCATGATGAAGGCGTCGGTCTTGCCACCGGCAAACCCGGCGAGCAGCCCGAAGGCCACGCCGATCACCACCGAGGCGAGCACCGATGCGAGCCCCACCATCAGCGAGATGCGCGTGCCGTACATGACGGCCGAGAGGATGTCGCGCCCCTGCGCATCGGTGCCGAGCAGGTAGCGGCTGCTGCCCTCGTCCATCCAGGCCGGCGGCAGCAGCGCGTCACCCAACTCCAGCGTCGCGAGGTCCATGGGGTTGTGAGGCGCGACCAGGTTGGCAAACAGCGCGCAGAACACGCACACGCCGGCAACAGCCGCCGACGCCATCGCCGATGGCGAGCGGATGAAGCTGTGCCAGACGTCGCTGTCGAAGAATCGCGCCGTGATCGCGGTCACTTGGCCGGCTCGTTCACGGTGACCCACTTGTAGGGCATGAAGTTGTCGGCCAGTTGCACGACGTTCACGTTGCGCTTCATCGCCCAGGCGAGCGACTGCTGGTGCAGCGGCAGGTGGCCGACGTCGTTCGCGTGGATCTCGAAGGCTTCCTTGATGAGCGCGTTGCGCCGGGTCTGGTCGGTCTCGCTCTGGATCTTGAGCGTGAGCTCATCGAGCCTGGGATTGCTGTACGCGCCGAGATTGAATTGCCCCTGGCCCTTTTCGGTGGGGGTGGCCATCAGCGACGACAGCGCGTTGTGCGCGTCATAGGTGCTGGGCGTCCAGCCGAGCAGGTAGAAGCTCGTGTCGCGACGCAGGATCTTCGGGAAGTAGGTGTTCTTGGTCTCGGTCTGCAGGTTCACCTTCACGCCGACGCGCGCGAGGTTGGCGGCAACCGCCTGGCAGATGTCGGCGTCGTTCACGTAGCGGTCGTTGGGGCAGTTGAGTGCGACCTCGAAGCCGTTCGGGTACCCCGCTTCGGCTAGCAGCTTGCGCGACGCTTCGGGGTCGTACGGCAGGCGCTTGTTCTGGTCGGCCGCGTAGCCGCGGATGCCCGGACCCACCATCAGCGCCATGGGCAGCGCCGCACCGCGCATCACCCGGGTCTTGATGGTCTCGATGTCGATGGCCTGATAGAAGGCCTGGCGCACGCGCTTGTCCTTGAAGGGGTTCTTGCCCTTGACGTTGGAGAAGAGCAACTCGTCCCGCTTCTGGTCCATGCCGAGGAAGATCGTGCGCAGCTCGGGGCCTTGCATCACCTTGAGCTTGGGAGATGCCTTGAGGCGCTCCACGTCCTGCAGGGGCACCGGCTCCATCAGGTCGATCTCGCCCGACATCAGGGCCGCCACGCGCGTCGCGGCATTGCCGATCGGCGTGAACACCACCTCGGTCACGTTGCCATCGACCTTGCCCCAGTAGCTGCCGTGGCGCACGAGCACCGTGCGCGAGCCGGGCTGGCGCTCTTTCAGGCGGAAGGGCCCGGTGCCGTTGGCCTTGAAGCTCGCGGCGTTCTCGATGCCCTTGCGGCGATCGACAGGCGTCTGCGCCTTGTTGTCCTCGCACCATTTCTTGCTCATCACGTAGACGTTGGTGAGCACGTCGGGGAGGATCGGAAAGGGAGTCAGCGTTTCGACCTCGACCGTGTGGTCGTCGATCTTGCGCACCTCCTTGAAGGTGTTGGTGTATCCCTGCATGTCGGAGCCAGGGCCGGCTGCGCGTTGAAGCGAAAACACCACGTCATCGGCCGTGAAGGGTGTGCCGTCGTGGAATTGCACGCCGCGACGCAGCTCGAAGCGCCAGACGGTCGGCTTCGGTTGTGTCCACTTCGTGGCGAGGCCCGGGGTGAGGCCGAGCTGCTTGTCGCGTGCCACGAGCGGCTCGTAGATGTTGCCGGTGAAGGTCAGCTGCAGGGATTCATTGAGCGAGTGCGGATCCATCGATTGCGCATCGCCCTGATTCGCGACTCGCAAGGTCTTGGATTGCGCTGCACCGCCTGCAAAGGCCAGGGCCAGAGTCATCGCCAAGAGATAAGCCTTCATCGGATCCTCCTTCGATTGCGTTCAGTCAATGAGCCGCGCCTGCCGGCTCGACGCGCAGGCGCGGGTCCACCACGAAATACAGCAGGTCCACCACGAGATTGATCACCACGAACACCAGCGCGATCAGGCACAGATAGGCAGCCATCACCGGCACGTCGGCAAAGGTCACCGCCTGAATGAAGAGCAGGCCCATGCCCGGCCACTGGAACACCTGCTCGGTGATGATCGAAAAGGCAATCAGGGAGCCGAGTTGCAGCCCGGTGATGGTGATCACGGGGACGAGCGTGTTCTTGAGTGCGTGGCCGAAATAGACCAACCGATCGGGCAACCCGCGCGCACGCGCGAAGCGGATGAAGTCGGTGCGCAGTACTTCCAGCATCTCTGCGCGCACGAGCCGCATGATGAGCGTCAGCTGGAAGATGGCCAGCGTGGTGGCCGGCAGGATGAGGTGCTTCCAGCCATCCAGCGTGGTGAAGCCGGTGGTCCATCCGCCGATGTGCGTGACGTCGCCACGCCCGAAGCTCGGCAGCCACTGCAACTGCACGGCGAAGACGAGGATCAGCAAGATGCCGATGAGGAAGGTCGGCAACGACACGCCAAGCAGCGACAGCGTCATCAGCAGCTGCGACATGAACGTGCCACGGCGCAGCGCTGCATACACGCCCATCGGGATGCCCACCACCAGTGCAAGCACGGCCGCAGCCAGAGCCAGCTCCAGCGTGGCGGGGAATCGCTCGGCGAGCAGCGTCGACACTTTCTGCCCCTGACGAAGACTGAGGCCGAATTCGCCTTGCATCGCATTGGCGACGAAGTGGGCGAACTGCACCGGGAAGGGCCGGTCGAGCCCGAGGTCTGACCTCAGTTGCTCGCGCTGGGCGGGCGTCGCATCCTGTCCCAGCAGATGCGTGACGGGGTCACCCACGTACTGGAACAGCATGAACGCGATGAACGCCACGGCCAGCATGACGGCGATCGCTTGGGCAATTCGGCGGAGGATGAAGACGACCATCTCGGCGTACTTGTACAACGAGACCGCTGCAATCCGGCAGATTGCAAGAAAAAAGCCACCCGAAGGTGGCTTTTGATTCCGCGATCTGAAGGATCAGAAGCGGTGGCGGACGCCGAGGGCGAAGGCGCGGTTGTTGGTCCACGTCACGCCCAGAGCAGCATCCTTCTTGGCCTGACCGTAGTCGAGGTACAGGTTGGTGCGCTTGCTCAGGTAGTAGTCGTAGCCGATACCGATCTTCGTTTCGTCCATGTCGTTTTCCGGGCTCAGGCGCGCAACAGCGGCCTTCAGCGTGCCCGGGCCGATCGGCGCGGTCAGGCCGAGCTGGATCCAACGATGCGAGTCGTTGTTGTTCAGGCCGTTCTTCGCACGAGCGATGTACAGCATGGGCTTCACAACGCCGAAGTTGTAGTGCACGGCGAAGTTGATGAGCGAGGAGCCATCACCGTTGCCGCCAGCCGCGGGAGCCGGGCCGCCATTGATCTTCTCGTAGCCGAGGCCGACATACAGCGGGCCGCCGGTGTACTCGAGGTTCAGGCCATCGTCACGACCGACCGTGGCCGAACCTTCGCCCAGACCCGTGGCGATGTTGGCGGTGAAGCCGCCCCAGTTCGGCGTCTTGTAGCCGACGGTGTTCGACGAGCGAACGCCAACGCCCGTGGGGCCAGGGGTCAGGAAGCCTGCCCACGAACGCGAGCCCATTTGGCCCACGCCGTCCCAGCCGAACGGATCGGACTTCAGCGAGACCCAGAACGCCGGGGTGTACCAGCGGCCGAGATAGATGCTACCGGCAGCCTTGCTGGTCAGCTGGACGTACGAGCCGCCTTCCCAGAAGGGGTTGGTGCCGCCGGTGGTGGCTTCGCCGGTGTCCGGACGGAAGCGATGTTCGATCAGGAACTGAGCCGACAGACCGCCGCCCAGATCTTCATTGCCGCGGAAGCCCAGGCGCGAGGTGGTCGACTGACGCAGTTGCCATGCCTTGGAAGTGCCGTTGGCGCCGGTGTTGACCGCCGTACCACCGTTGCCCTTCGAGATGGCTTGGTCCAGCACGCCGTACACGGTCACCGACGACTGCGCCGACGCAGCACCAGCGAACGCGCCCAGCACTGCGAGAGCGAGAAGAGATTTTTTCATTGCGACTATCTCCTAAGTTGAACAAGAGGTCCCGGTCTCTCCCCTTGGGTGCACCGGGCCGAACTCCTCAGCGGAAGTTGGCGTATTGCACCAGAGGGGCTTTTCGATGCAAAGCGTGACAACCGCTAATCAAAGGCAAATGTTGTCCGCGCACAACGAGCGACATCGCGTGCAAAGACCACTGAACCACCCATGAAATCCGCATGAAAACTCGGGCCTGCGGAACGAAGAGGCCTAGGGTAACCTCGGGGGCATGATGCGCACTGCCTCACCCGCCAGGCTCTCGCCGATCGACCGACTGCTGGCCACCGCCGACAACGCACTGCGGACTGTCGCCGGCGTGCACAGCGCGGCCCGCCCCACGCCACAGGCGTCTGCGGTGGCAGAGCCTCTCAGCGCCGCGGAGACACGCCTCTCGGCCGCCTTGATGCGCGTCAACCACGTCGGTGAGGTGTGCGCCCAGGCGCTCTACAACGCGCAGGCGATCGCCACGCGCAATTCAGCGCTGCGCCACGATTTCGAGCAGGCCGCTCGAGAAGAGACCGATCACCTCGCCTGGACGCAGCAGCGACTGCGTGAACTCGACGCGAGGCCGAGCCTCCTCAACCCGCTGTGGTACGCGGGCGCCTTCGGCATTGGCTTGCTCGCAGGGCGACTTGGGGACCGGGTGAGTCTCGGCTTCGTGGTCGAGACCGAGCGACAAGTGGAGCAGCACCTCGCCTCCCACCTCGACCGTCTGCCCCATTCAGACGCAGCGTCGCGAGCGATCGTCGAGCAGATGAAGATCGACGAGGCACGCCATGGCGCCCAGGCCCAGCAGGCCGGTGCGGTGTCACTTCCGGCCCCGGTGCGTTGGGCCATGCGCGCTGCGGCCAAGGTCATGACCACGACCGCGCACTACGTCTGAGGCTGCCCGCGGGGTCAGGCCTCGAGAATTTCGTAGCTGGTCGTGATCTCGGCCGTCTTGCCGAGCATGATGCTCGCGGAGCAGTACTTCTCGTGCGACATCTGGATCGCTCGCTGCACCGCAGCCTCGGGCAAGGCCTTGCCCGTCACGAGGAAGTGCATCCTGATGTGGGTGAAGACCTTCGGATCGGTCTGCGCTCGCTCGGACGTCACCTTGACCTGGCAGCCACGCACGTCGTGCCGGCCGCGCTTGAGGATCAACACGACGTCATAGGCGGTGCAGGCGCCGGTACCGGCCAGCACGGTTTCCATGGGCCGCGGGGCGAGGTTGCGTCCGCCACCGTCCGGTGCCCCGTCCATGGTGAGGACGTGACCGCTGCCTGTCTCGGCGATGAAGGCCATGCCACTGGCGGCCACCCAATTGATCGTGCATTCCATGCTCGGTCCTGCGTGCGTGCAAAGCCGTCGATTGTGCGGCTTTCGAGCAGGAGGCGCAGCGCGTTTATTGCGGCGCAGCATCGATCTCGCTACACTTGCAGGCATCGACGCGTTTGCAAGGCGCGTCCCCCTTTGTCTCCTCCACCTCCTCCATTGGTGGATTCAACCCAAGGCAGCAATGCCTTGGGTTTTTTTCTGCCCCGAAAGCCCCAGAGGCGCTGGCTTATGATCCCCCGCCCTGCCGTATCCACCTCTACAGGAGCAGCCATGCCAGGCCCCGTCCGCCCCACGTCCCAACGCCGCTCGAAGGCGCGTCAGGACGACATCGGACTCGGACGCTACCTGCAGAAGATCCTGACGGCACGGGTGTACGACGTCGCGAGCGAATCACCGCTGGAGCCGGCACGCAGCCTGTCGCGCCGCCTGGGCAATCAGGTCTGGCTCAAGCGCGAGGACACGCAGCCGGTGTTCAGCTTCAAGCTGCGCGGCGCGTACAACAAGATGTCGCACCTGACGCCCGAGCAGCTCGGGCGTGGTGTCATCTGTGCGTCGGCCGGGAACCACGCGCAAGGTGTCGCGCTCGGCGCGCACCGCCTGGGCTGCAAGGCCTTGATCGTGATGCCGGTGACCACGCCTCGGCTCAAGATCGACGCAGTGCGCGCGCTCGGGGGCGACGTGGTGCTCCATGGCGAAAGCTATTCCGACGCCTACCTGCACGCCCTGGAACTCGAGCGTGAGCAGGGTTTCACCTTCGTCCACCCCTTCGACGATCCGGATGTGATCGCCGGCCAGGGAACGATTGCGGTGGAAATCCTGCGCCAGCTGCAGTCGCCGATCGACGCCGTGTTCGTCGCCATCGGCGGGGGGGGGCTGATCTCGGGGGTTGCGGCCTACATCAAGTCGGTCCGCCCGGAAATCAAGGTGATCGGCGTGCAGACGACCGATTCCGATGCGATGGTGCGCTCGGTCAAAGCCGGCAAGCGCGTGCAGCTTGCCGAGGTCGGCCTCTTCTCCGACGGCACGGCCGTCAAGCTGGTCGGGGAGGAAACCTTCCGCCTGACACGCGCCCTCGTGGACGACTACGTGGTCGTGGACACCGACGCGGTCTGCGCGGCCATCAAGGATGTCTTCCAGGACACCCGCAGCATCCTCGAGCCGGCCGGCGCTCTGGGGGTCGCCGGCATCAAGCAATACGTGGAGACGCACAAGCTCAAGGGCCAGACGCTGGTGGCGATCACCTGCGGCGCCAACATGAACTTCGACCGGCTGCGCTTCGTCGCCGAACGGGCCGAGGTGGGCGAGGAGCGCGAGGCCGTCTTTGCCGTCACCATCCCCGAGGAGCGCGGCAGCTTCAAGCGCTTCTGCGAGCTGATCGGCCCGCGCAGCGTCACCGAGTTCAACTACCGGATCTCCGACGACAGGCTCGCGCATGTCTTCGTGGGCCTCGCGACGAGCAACCGCGGTGAATCCGCAAAGCTCACGCGCAGTTTCACCCGGCACGGCTTTCCGACGGTCGATCTCACCGACGACGAACTGGCGAAGGAGCACCTGCGCCATATGGTCGGGGGGCGCAGCGAGCTCGCGCGCGACGAGCGCCTCTACCGATTCGTCTTCCCGGAGCGGCCAGGCGCGCTGATGCAGTTCCTCTCCAGCATGCACCCGGACTGGAACATCAGCCTCTTCCACTACCGAAACCAGGGCGCCGACTACGGGCGCATCCTCGTGGGCATCCAGGTGCCGCGCGGCGACAAGAAGGCGTTCAGGGAGTTCCTCCAGAGCCTCAACTACCCCTGGATCGACGAGACGGACAACCCGGCGTATCGCCTCTTCTTGCGCTGAGGCCCCACAATCGCGCAAAACCCTTTCGTCGCATCGACTACCACGACGACGACATCGCCATGCCCGTCAGCCGATCGCTCATCGCCCCGACCGCCAACCCGCTCCTCGAGCGGGCCTTGCGAGACAAGCTGAAGCGACGCAGCGAAACCACCGGGCAGCTCGGCGAACTCGAGCCCCTCGCCATTCGCCTGGGGCTGGTGCAGAACTCCCTCAAACCTCGCTTCAAGGCGCCGCAGATCGCGCTCTTCGCGTCCGACCACGGGCTCGCCGTCGACGGCGTCGGGATGGTCAGCCAGGGCTCCACGGCGAAACTGGTGCAAAGCCTGCTGACCTCGCAGCTGCCGGTGTCCGTCTTCGCGCGCATCCAGGGCATGGACTTGCATGTCGTCGATTGCGGCGTGGCCGAGCCGGTGGCGCAGCATCCCCGGCTCATGTCGCGCAAGATCGCGCACGGCACCCGCAATTGCCGGGTCAACATGGCCATGACGCTCGACCAGGCACATGCAGCCATCCGTGCCGGCATGGAGATCGCCGATTCGATGGTGGGCAACCTCATCGCTTGCGCGGGGGTGGGTGTCGGCTCGCACGAAAGCGCGGCGCTTGTCCTCTCGGCGCTGTCGAGCGAGCCGGTGCACAGCCTCGTCATCACGCCCACCATGGCGTCAGACGACGAGACACGCCTGATGATGGTGCTGCAGGCGGCCCAGGCCCGCCATCGCGAACTGACCGATCCGGTGGAAGTGCTCGCCGCGTACGGCGGTTTCGAGATCGCCATGATGGTCGGCGTGATGCTCGTGGCATCGAGCAAGCGGCGTCTCATCATGGTCGACGGCATGTCGGCATGTGCCGCGCTGATGGTGGCGGCGCGCATCGCGCCCACCGTGACCGACTACTGCGTCTTCTGCCGCAGCCACGGCCACCCGGGACTGACCACGGCGCTCGGCCTCTTCAAGGCGCTTGCGCTACTGGAGCTCGGCATGGAGAGCACCGACGGCACGGGCGCCACGCTCGCCTTCCCGCTCGTCCTGAGCGCCGCCGCGCTGCTGACCGAGGTGGCCGAAGGCGAAGATGCCGGGCCCTCCCAGCCTGCCGACATGGCGAGCTCCGGTCCCGGCAAGCTGTAAGAAGACCGCTCAGCGCGCGTTGCCGGGATTGCTGCCGCGCTGCGCGGGCGCCACCCTGCGCGGGCTGATGGCCGGCGCCTGAGCGGGAGCCGGCGCAGGCGCAACGGCCGGCGCGGCTGGCTGCGACATCGGCGGCGGCAAGGTGCCGGTCGCCGGCGGCGGCAACGCCGGCAGCTCCAGGACGAAGGACGTAGGGCCTTCCTCGACCCCGATGGACGCGGTGCGCAGGCTCACGTCCTGAAGCACCAGCCGGTCTTCGATGCGCGCCCCGGCCATGAAAGCCCGTGCCGGCTTGCCGTCGATGGAGATCAGCGCGACGCCCGGCGTCGTGCCGCCGTCGGGCGCAGGCTTGGCCGCCATCACGCCGAGCAGGCGGAAGCGGCTGCTGGCCGCGGGCGCGGCCGCCACCTGCGTCACGGGCTCGGCGCCGAAGAGCCGGGAGAGGTCCCCGCGCGCTTGAGCGTTCTCACCCACCACCACGGCGTTGAGCGGCACTGCAGCCGGCCGCACCAGAAGCCGCATGCCCCAAAAGACCATGGCCGCAGCGACCACCGCCCAGATCACGAAAGCTGACAATCGCGCCATCATCGGACGATTATGATTCAACGCCCTGTCCGCCAGCCACCCGTGTCAGACATGAACTCTTCCGTTTCAACGCGCCTGCCGCGCCGCGCACGCGGCTTCACCCTCATCGAGCTGATGGTGGTGCTCGTGATCATCGGTGTGCTGGCCGCGCTGATCGCCCCGAACGTGCTCGACCGTGCGGACGACGCACGCGTGACCGC
The DNA here is from genome assembly GCA_044507405.1 of Rubrivivax sp. Classification (GTDB taxonomy): domain Bacteria; phylum Pseudomonadota; class Gammaproteobacteria; order Burkholderiales; family Burkholderiaceae_C; genus Rhizobacter. The sequence continues at coordinate 25,405 of JBIQJS010000022.1, forward strand.
GGCCCGCACCGACGTCGGCAACATCATGCAGGCGCTCAAGCTGTACAAGCTCGACAACCACCGCTACCCGACGAGCGAACAAGGCCTGCAGGCGCTCGTTGCCAAGCCGGCGACCGGCCCGATCCCGCCCAACTGGCGTCCGTATCTGCCCAAGCTCCAGAACGACCCCTGGGGCCGTCCGTACCAATACGCCAACCCGGGCGTGAAAGGCGAGATCGATGTCTACAGCTTTGGTGCCGATGGCCAGGTCGGCGGCGAAGGCAAGGACGCCGAGATCGGCTCCTGGCAATAAGACCCGCTGCGCGCTGGGGCGCGCCTCGGCCAGGGGGTTCACCCTGATCGAGCTCATGGTGGTGGTGACCCTGATCGCCATCGCCGCCGGGCTCGTGAGCCTGTCGATGCGCGACCCGGCGAGCACCCAGCTCGAGAACGAAGCGGCCCGTCTGGTCGCGCTGCTGGAGTCGGCCCGTGCGGAGTCGCGCGCCTCGGGCATGCCGGTGCGTTGGGAGCCCGGCCGCGAGGAACCTCAGGATGACACCGACTTCCAGTTCCGGGGGCTCGTGAACCCGTCCGACTATCCCTCCCATTGGCTCGCGCCTGGCGTGTCGGCCGAGATCGTGGGGGCGCGTGCGGTGACGCTGGGCCCCGAGCCTTTCATCCCGCCGCAGCGCATCGTGCTGCGCCTGGACAACCAGCGCCTCGCGCTCGCCACCGATGGCCTCGGGCCTTTCGCCGTGGTGGACAACGACGGCAGCAACGGCGCCACGCCATGAAGCGTCCTGCAACCGGCTTCACGCTCGTCGAGGTGATGGTGGCGCTCGCCATCGTCGCCATCACGCTCGGCGCGGGCATCAAGGCCGCTGGCGCGCTCACCGACAACTCGCAGCGCATCGTCGAAGTGACCTCGGCGCAATGGTGTGCGGAAAACCAGCTCACCGAGCTGCGCCTGTCGCGCTTCTTCCAGGTGCCGACCGAGTTCGACTTCCAGTGCGAACAGCTGGGCGTGGTCTACCGGGGCAAGCTGGTGTCGAGCCGCACGCCCAATCCGAACTTCCTGCGCGCCGATGCGCAGATCTACAACGAGGACGGCCGGCCGGTGCTGACGCTGTCCACCGTGCTGGGGCGTTGACGTGAAGCGGCTGCGCCATGCCGGTTTCACCCTCGTGGAGGTGCTGGTCGCCATGTTCATCATGGCGACGCTGGCCGTGATGGCATGGCAGGGCGTCGACGGCATCGTCAACGCGCGCTCGGCGAGCCAGGGCCGCATGGAGCAGCTGCTGCGGCTCAACACCGTGCTTGCCCAGTTCCAGCAGGACCTCGAATCCCTGCAGGACAGCGGCGCACTGCCGCCGCCCACGCCGTCCTTCGACGGCATCTCCCTGCGCATGACGCGCCGCACGCCCGAGGGCCTGCAGCTCGTGGTGTGGTCGCTGCGGGGCGGCACCTGGCTGCGCTGGGCGGGTCAGCCCGTCACCACCACGCGCGCCCTGCAGGAGCAATGGATGGCGAGCCAGCAGTTCATCGGCAACGAGGCCGGCCAGCTGCGCACCATCACCGGCATCACCGAATGGCAGGCTTACTGCTTCCGCGACAACGCGTGGTCGAATTGCCAGTCGAGCGCCGGCGCGAGCATCGATCCGGCCGCCCCGGCCGGGGCTGCTTCAGCGCCCGTGCCCATCTCGAACGAGCCGCTGAAGGCCATGCGCGTGGTGCTCTCCTTCGGCGAAGGCAGCGGCTTTTCCGGCAGCGTGACGCGCGACATCGCGCTCGGGCCGCAATGATGCGCGTGCATTCCCGCCTGCATCCCCAGCGCGGCGCGGCCCTGCTGCTGGCGATGATCATCGTCACGCTGGTGGCCACGCTCGCGGTGTCGATGGTCTGGCAGCAGTGGCGCGCGGTGCAGGTCGAGACCGCCGAGCGCGCCCGCTCGCAGTCGTCGTGGATCCTGAGCGGCGCGCTCGACTGGGCCGGGCTCATCCTGCGCGAAGACGGCCGCCCCTCCTCCGGGCAGGTGGACCACCTGGGCGAGCCGTGGGCGGTGCCGCTCGCCGAGGCGCGGCTGTCGACCTTCCTCGCCGCCGACAAGGGCGAGTCCAGCGACGAAGGCCCCGAGGCGTTTCTCTCCGGCGCGATCACGGATGCGCAGTCGCGCTTCAACGTGCGCAACCTCCTCGACGACAAGAACCAGGTCTCCGCCTCCGACCTCGCCGTGATGCGCCGCCTGTGCGAGAACGTGAACGTCTCCGTCGCCGTGGCCGACCAGATCGCCAACGGCCTGAAGCTCGCCTACACACCGGCCGGCACGCAGGACGGTGCGGCCGATGCACCCATCCAGCCCCGGCGGCTTTCGCAACTTGCCTGGCTCGGCATCGACGCGGCCGCGCTCGCGCGCCTGGAGCCCTACATCGTTCTCCTGCCCACCGAGACACCGGTGAATGTGAACACCGCTGCGCGTGAGGTGATCGCCGCCGCCATCCCCGGCCTCAACATCGGCGACGCGGAACGGCTGGTGCAGTTTCGCCAGCGCACGCCATTCAAGACGCAGCAGGAGCTCATCGCGCAGCTCCCCCAGTCGAGCGCGCAGAACATCGGGCGCGTCAGCGTCAACACGCGCTTCTTCGAAGTCCGCGGCCGCCTGCGGCTGAGCGACCGGGTGCTGGAGCAGCGTTCGCTGGTCGAACGGAATCAGCGAACCATCACGGTGCTCACCAGTGAGCGCATCAACTCCACAGACCCCGAGCGCTGACATGAGAGTCGCAGAGACGGCGACAACAAGGCGCCGTAAGCCGTTGATTCGGGTAGTTTTGGACGGCCGTGCGGTATTAATTCCGCTACCCTCGCACCCTGTATGAGCACCCTCGTCGTCCAGATCCCGCCGCGCAGCCGGCTGCAGGCGCGCGAGCCCGCGCCCGCGCAGGAAAGCGCGCTGAGCACGGAGTACGCCTATGTACTCAGCCCGGACGGCCTGGCCATCTCGACGCAGGGCCGCGCGCCGCTGGCCCTCCTGCCCAAGGCCACCACCGCGGTCGCCGTGCTCGCCGATGCCGACGTGAGCTGGCACCGCATCACGCTGCCCAAGGCGCCAGCGGCCCGGCTGCAGGCGGCGCTGGTCGGCGTGCTGGAAGACGCCCTGCTCGAAGAAGCGTCCACCGTGCACATCGCCGTGGCGCCTGGCGCCACCGCCGGCGAGCCGACCTGGGTCGCCGTGGTCGACCGGGCGTGGCTCACGACCGAGCTCGCCGCGCTGGAGAAGTCCAACATCTTCATCGATCGCATCGTGCCCACCTCGTGGCCCGACGAGCCACCCTCCGGGCATTTCGCCGAGCTCGGCGACCCTTCGCAAGGCGCAACGCTCACCTGGGCACATGCCGCCGGCGTGGTGCAGATGGCGCTGCAAGGCACGCTGGCTCGCTCGCTGCTGCCCAACCCGCTCCCTGAAGGCGCGCGCTGGAGCGCGACCCCGGCCACCGCGGCGGCGGCCGAACGCTGGCTGGGTGTGCCGATGACGGTGATGGACTGGTCGCAGCGCGCGCTGCAGGCGTCGCGCTCGCTGTGGAACCTGCGCCAGTTCGGCCTCGCACGCAAGAACCGCGGCACTCGCGCGCTGCGCGACTTGTGGCGCCAGTTCCAGACCCCGGCGTGGAAGCCGGTGCGCTACGGGTTGATCGCGCTCGTGGTGGTGCAGCTGGTGGGGCTCAACCTCTGGGCGGGCCAGCAGCGCCGCGCGGTGGTGGCCAAACGCGCCACCATGGATGCCCTTTACCGGCAAACCTTTCCCCAGGCAGGCGCGCCGCTCGATGCGCCGGTCCAGATGCAGCGCGCAACCGACGCGCTGCGCGCCGCCGCCGGCATCGCGGGGGAAAGCGATCTCGAGCCGATGCTGCAGGCGGCCGCCAACGCCTGGCCTGCCGATCGCCCGCCCGTGGACAACCTGCGCTACGAGCCGGGGCGCCTCACGCTTTCGGCTTCGGGCTGGGACCCGAACCAGATCGAGCAATTCCGCACCCAGCTGCGCCCGCGTGGCTGGAACGTCGAAGCTGTCGACGGCCGCATCACCTTGAGCCGCGCACCCGCCGGCGCAGCAGGACGACCGCTGTGAACCGCCCTGACGACTCCAAACCTGCGCCCTTGCAGAAGCTGCGCGCCGAGGCCGCCCAGCGATGGGCCGCCATGCCGCCACGCGAACGCCTGGGGTTGACCCTCGCCGGCGTCATCGTCGCCATCGCGCTCGTCTGGACGGTGGGGGTCGCGCCGGCGCTGCGCACCTTGAACGAAGCCCCTCGCCAGATCGACGGGCTCGACCTGCAACTCCAGGCGATGCAGCGACTGGCAAGCGAAGCACGCGAGTTGCGAGGCACGGCGCCCGTGCCCTCGACACAGGCTGCCGAGGCGCTCAAGTCGGCCACCGACCGCCTGGGCGACTCCGGCCGCCTCTCGGTGCAGGGCGATCAGGCCACGCTCACGCTGACCGGGGTGACCGGCGACGCCCTGCGCAACTGGCTGACCGAAGCGCGCAGCGGCGCGCGTGCGCGGCCCGTGAGCGCGCAGCTCACCCGCGGGCCGCAGGGCTACGCCGGCACGATCGTCGTGAGCCTCGGGGGAGGCAGCTGATGGCCACACGCAAGCCCGGCCGCCGCGGCCTGCGCCGGCGTTTCGCGTCGAGCGCGGTGCCCACGCAGTGGCAGGAATCCTCGTACGCCGAGATCGCGTGGGAACGTTCGCGCAGCGCGGCCACGCGCTGGGCCATCTTCGGCGCCGTGGTCGGCATGCTGGTGGCGTTGATCGTCTTCGCCCCCGCCGCCTGGCTCGCCAGCGCCGTCGCCAGCGCCACAGGCCAGCGCGTGCTGCTCTCGGATGCCCGCGGCACCGTTTGGTCGGGCAGCGCGGTGGCCGTGCTCACCGGCGGGCCGGGCAGCCGGGATGCGAGTTCGTTGCCGGGCCGGCTGCAATGGACGCTGCGGCTGCGGGGCCTGGGTTTCGAACTCCGGGCACGGCACGCCTGTTGCCTCAACGGCACCGTGAGCCTGCACGTCAAACCCGGGCTGGGCCGCATGACGGTCACCCTCGCCCCCAAACCCGACTGGATCGGCCAATGGCCGGGCGCCTTCCTGGGCGGCCTGGGCACGCCCTGGAACACGCTGCAGCTCGGCGGCTCGCTGCGCCTGATGTCGTCGGGCCTGAAGCTCGACCTGGTGCAGGGGCGCTGGATCGTCGACGGGCAGGCCGAGATCGACATGCTGCAAGCGTCCTCCCGCGTGTCCACGCTGGAGCCGCTGGGCAGCTACCGCTTCAGCCTGACCGGCACGGCCGGCGGGTCGTCGCAGCTGCGGCTGTCCACCCTCGAAGGCGCATTGCAGCTCAACGGAGAAGGCGTGGCCGGCCCGAACGGCGTGCGCTTCCGCGGCGAAGCGCGCGCCGCCACCGAGGCCGACGAAGCCGCGCTGAACAACCTGCTCAACATCATCGGCCGGCGCAACGGCGCGGTGTCAGTCATCTCGATCGGATAAGCATGAAAAATGCACCTCTTCACAAGCCGCTGCGCCCGCTCGCCGCAGCGCTTGCCGCCGTGCTGCTGGGCACCGCGATCCTGCCGCCGGAGCTCGCGTACGCGCAGCAGCAGCGCACCTCGCGCTTCCGCGGCGAGCCGGTCACCCTCAATTTCGTGAACGCCGACATCGAGGGCGTCTCGCGCGCCATGGGCGCCATCCTCAAGCAGCAGTTCGTGGTGGACCCGCGCGTCAAGGGCACCATCACGCTCTACAGCGAAGAGCCGCTGTCGCCGCGCGAGGCCTACCTCAATTTCCTGGCCGCGCTGCGCGGGCTGGGCTTCACCGTCGTCGAATCCGGCGGGCTCTTCAAGGTCGTGCCCGAAGCCGACGCCAAGCTGCAATCGAGCACCGTCTCGGTCGGCCCCGTGGTGCGCCAGGGCGACCAGGTGCTCACCCAGATCTTCAAGCTCAGCCACGAGAACGCGAACAACCTGGTGCCGGTGCTGCGCCCGCTGATCAGCCCCAACAACACAATCAACGCCAACCCGGGCAACAACACGCTCGTCATCACCGACTACGCCGACAACCTCGCGCGCATTGCCAAGATCATTTCGGCAATGGACACGCCGAGCGCTGGCGACGTCGAGATCATCCCGCTCCAGCATGCGGTGGCGGCGGACCTGGCCGCGATGGTCCAGCGCCTGAGCGACGGCAGCGCCGCCGCGGGCGGCCCGCCGGGTGCGCCGGGCGTGACCGGTGGCACGTCGTCGGTGCTCGTCGATCCGCGCAGCAATGCGCTCATCGTGCGCGCCTCCACGCCGGCGCGCATGGCCAACATCAAGTCGATCGTCGAGAAGCTCGACCGACCGACCGTCGGCGACAACCCGATGGGCAACATCTACGTCGTCTATCTCAAGAACGCCGACGCCACCCGCCTGGCGACCGTCCTGCGCGCGGCCTACAGCGCGGGCAACACCGGCACGGCCACGTCCGGCGGGCTCGGCGGCAGCAGCTCGCCCGCGGTCCAGCAGCAGACGGCCAACGTCGGCGTGGGCGGGCAACCGGCCAACACCGGCGGCCAGAGTGCTGCGGCCACGGCGCCGGTGTCGCAGGTCGCGGCGCCCTCGACCGGCGGCATGATCCAGGCCGATCCGGCGACCAACTCGCTCATCATCACCGCGCCCGAGCCGGTGTACCGCCAGCTGCGTGCCGTGATCGACCAGCTCGACTCCCGCCGCGCGCAGGTCTACATCGAAAGCATGATCGTCGAGGTGACCGGCGACAACGCGGCCGACTTCGGCTTCCAATGGCAGGGCATCTCGGGCAAGCGCGGCGACAGCAACATCGTCGCCGGCGGGACGAGCTTCGACAACGGCGGCAACATCATCGACCTGACCGTGGCGGCCAACGCCGGCCGCACGGCGGCCGGCACGGCCCTGCTGGCCATCCCGGGCGGCTTCAACATCGGTCTCGTGAAGAACCTGGGCGACGGGCTCTATGGCTTGTCGGCCATCGCGCGCGCGCTGCAGAGCCAGACCAACACCAACATCATCTCGACGCCGAACCTGATCACGCTCGACAACGAGGAAGCCAAGATCATCGTCGGCAGCAACGTGCCCTTCATCACGGGGCAGTTCACCAACACCGGCACCGCCACCACCAACCCCTTCCAGACGGTGGAGCGCAAGGACGTGGGCATCACGCTGCGCATCAAGCCGCAGATCGGCGAGAACGGCGTGGTGCGCATGACGCTGTACCAGGAGTCGTCAAGCCTGTCCGACAAGGTCGCGCCCGGCACCACCAGCGCCGGCCCGACGACCAACAAGCGCTCGATCGAGTCGACCATCGTGGTCGACGACGGGCAGATCATCGTGCTCGGCGGCCTCATCGAAGACCGCTTCAGCGACAAGGTCGACAAGGTGCCGCTGCTGGGCGACATCCCGCTGCTCGGGCATCTCTTCCGCAGCCAGAGCCGCACCAAGACCCGTACCAACCTGATGGTGTTCCTGCGGCCGACCGTGCTGCGTGACGCCCCCTCGTCGAACCGGCTCTCGATGGACCGCTACGACCTGATCCGTGCCCAGCAGAGCGGCGGCCAGCCGGCGCGCAGCTATGTCACGCCGATCAACGAGTCGCCGGTGCTGCCGCCGCTCGGCTCGCTGGAGTCGAGCGACCGGGCGCTGAGCGTGCCGCCGGCACCGCGGCCCACGTCGGGGCCCGACGCCATCGCCCCCGTGCCGGCGCCCCCGCCCGCGCCCGCCAGCGCGCCGGTGCCCCCGCCGGCCCCGGCCGCCAGCAACTGAGGCTGACATGGGCGCGCGTCATCCCCTGCCGTATGCCTATGCCAAGGCGCACAACCTGCTGCTCGAGGACGACGGCGAGCAGATGGTGCTGTGGGCGCCCGAGACGGTGTCGCTACCGGCGCTCAGCGAGGTGCTGCGGCTCTATGCGATCGACAAGCTGGAGCGCGAGTCGGCAGCCACGCTCGGCAACCGCATCGCTGCGGCCTATGCGGGCGGCGAGTCGAGCGCGGCCACGGTGATCGGCGAGGTCGAGAGCAAGGTCGACCTCTCGCGCATGATGCAGGACCTGCCGGCGGTCGAAGACCTGCTGGAAGCCGCCAACGACGCACCCATCATCCGCATGCTCAACGCCCTGCTCACGCAGGCGGCCAAGGACGGCGCGAGCGACATCCACATCGAGCCCTACGAGCGCAGCTCGTCGGTGCGCTTCCGCGTCGACGGCACGCTGCGCGAGGTGGTGCAGCCCAACAAGGCGCTGCACGCCGCGCTGATCTCGCGCCTGAAGATCATGGCCGAGCTTGACATCTCCGAGAAGCGACTGCCGCAGGACGGCCGCATCAGCCTGCGCATCGGGGGCCGCGCGGTCGACGTGCGCGTGTCCACGCTGCCCTCGGCGCACGGAGAGCGCGCGGTGCTGCGCCTGCTCGACAAGGGCGAGTCGAAGTTCACCCTCGAAGGCCTGGGCATGAGCGGCGACACGCTGCGCAACTTCGACAAGCTTGTGCAGCAGCCGCACGGCATCGTGCTCGTGACCGGCCCGACCGGCTCGGGCAAGACGACCACGCTCTACGCCTCGCTCGGGCGCATCGACACCAGCACGACCAACGTGCTCACGGTGGAGGACCCGGTCGAGTACGAGCTCGCCGGCATCGGCCAGACGCAGGTCAACGCCCGGATCGACCTCACCTTCGCCAAGGCCCTGCGCGCCATCCTGCGCCAGGATCCGGACGTGATCATGATCGGCGAGATCCGCGATTTCGAGACCGCGCAGATCGCCGTGCAGGCCTCGCTCACCGGCCACCTGGTGCTGGCCACCCTGCACACCAATGACGCGCCGAGCGCGGTCACGCGGCTCACCGACATGGGCATCGAGCCCTTCCTGCTGTCGTCGTCGCTGCTGGGCGTGCTCGCGCAGCGCCTGGTGCGCAAGCTCTGCCCGCACTGCAAGCGGCAGGACGCGCGTGGCCGCTGGCACCCAGTGGGCTGCCCGGAATGCGGCCAGAGCGGCTACAAGGGCCGCACCGGCGTGTACGAACTGATGGTGGCCGACGAGAAGATCCGCGCGCTCATCCACGGCCGCGCCGCCGAATCGCAGATCTTCGTGGCGGCTGAAGCCAACGGCATGCGCTCGATGCGCGAGGATGGTGAACGCCTGGTCCAGGAAGGCATCACCTCGCCGGAAGAAGTGATGCGGGTCACGAGAGAGTAAGCGGTGCCCGCCTACAAGTTCGAAGCGCTCAACGCGGCCGGCAAGACCACCACCGGGCTGATCGAGGCCGACAACCTCAAGGCCGCGCGCTCGCAGCTGCGCGCTCAGTCGCTCGTGCCGCTGGATGTCGCACAGGTCGCCTCGGCCGGCACCGAGACGAGCGGGCTCAAGCTCTCGCGCAGGGTCTTCTCCTCGACGAGTCTCGCGGTCTGGACGCGCCAGCTGGCCGGCCTCGTCGGCTCGGGGCTTCCGCTCGAGCGCTCGCTGACAGCGCTCAGTGACGAGGCCGAGGACCCGCGGCAGCGCGAGCTGGTCGCCCACCTGCGCAGCGAGGTCAACGCCGGCTCGCCGTTCGCCCGCGCGCTCGGCAGCGCGCCGCGCGAGTTCGACGAGGTCTACCGCGCCGTCGTCGCCGCCGGCGAGCAGAGCGGCGCGCTCGGGACCGTGCTGGAGCGCCTGGCCGACGACCTGGAGAACCAGCAGGCCCTTAAGTCCAAGCTGATCGGCGCGACGCTCTACCCGGCCATCGTCTCCTTGATCGCAGTGGTGATCGTGATCTTCCTGGTCACCTACGTGGTGCCGCAGGTGGCCTCGGTCTTCACCAATTCGAAGCGCGCGCTGCCGACGCTCACCGTGGCGATGCTCGCGATCAGCGCCTTCATCCGCAACTACGGCTGGTTCATGCTGCTCGCGTTCATGGGCGGCGGCGTGGCGCTCAAGCTGATGCTGCGCAACGAGGTCTTCCGCGAGCAGTTCGACGCCACCTGGCTCACGCTGCCACTCATCGGCAAGCTCGCACGCGGCTACAACGCGGCGCGCTTCTCGGGCACGCTCGCCATGCTCGCCGGCGCCGGCGTGCCCATCCTGAAGGCGCTGCAGGCGGCGGCCGAGACGCTCTCCAACCGCGCGATGCGGGCCGATGCCATGGACGCCCTGGTGCAGGTACGTGAAGGCGCTCCGCTCGCCTCGGCACTCGCCGGCAAGAAGCGCTTCCCGGGGATCATCGCCATGTTTGCCCGGCTGGGCGAACAGACCGGCCAGCTTCCGCGCATGCTGGAGCGGGCCGCCACGCAGACCAGCACCGAAGTGCAGCGCCGTGCGCTCGCGATGGCGACCATCCTGGAGCCGCTGCTGATCGTGGTGATGGGTGCGGTCGTGATGCTCATCGTGCTGGCCGTGCTCATGCCCATCATCCAGCTCAACACCTGGGTGAAATAGCGCACATTTCCTACAACGCATGTCGCCCCATTGGCATGGGTGATGCATGGTCCGCAGTGCCAAGATTGCGGGGCAATTCGGGTTGTTATCGATGGCCGCGCCGCGATCGGCTTTGCTTCAATCGATTCGACGGTTTGCGTTGTAGGAGGTTTGCATGAGCGCATCCAAGGACCTGGTCACCGTGTCGGCTCGGGGCAGCCACATCCCCATCGCCCGCATGCGCAGCCTCTACCGCGTCGACGATGTCGGGCGCAAGCTCGACAAGCTGCCGGAGAAGGAACACGAACACCTGCGCTCGACCTACGAGCGCATGCTGGAAAAGGGCCCCGAGCGCTTCCAGGTCAAGCCCTCGGGCCTGCCCGCGATGGACCACCTCTACGACGACCTGCCGAACTTCGGCGAGGTGCTCGACGACGTGAAGCGCCAGATCGCGCTGTGCGAAGACAGCCGTGACGCGCTCGAGATCACGCCGCTGCTGCTGCTCGGCCCGCCGGGGGTGGGCAAGACGCACTTCGCACGCGAGCTCTCCCGGCTGCTGGGCACCGGCATGGGCTTCATCTCGATGAGCTCCCTCACCGCCGGGTGGGTGCTGTCGGGTGCCTCCAGCCAATGGAAGGGTGCGCGGCCGGGCAAGGTCTTCGAGACGCTCGTCGATGGCCAGTACGCCAACCCCGTGCTGGTGGTCGACGAGATCGACAAGGCCGGTGGCGAGCACGCCTACGACCCGCTCGGCGCGCTCTACAGCCTGCTCGAGCACGACACCGCGGGCAACTTCACCGACGAGTTCGCCGAGGTGCCCATCGACGCAAGCCAGGTGATCTGGGTCGCCACCGCGAACGACGAGCGCTGCATCCCGGAGCCCATCCTCAACCGCATGAACGTGTACGAGGTGCAGGCGCCCGATCGAGAAGCGGCGCGCCACATCGCCGCCAAGCTCTACCGCAGCATCCGTGCGGATCACGACTGGGGCAGCCGCTTCGCCCCAGAGCCGGGCCACGACGTGCTGGACCGCATGAGCGAGATGGCGCCTCGCGAGATGCGTCGTGCGTGGATGACCGCATTCGGCAACGCCAAGCTCGCCCGCCGCGACCGCGTCGAGGTCGTGGATCTGCCCGAAGCCGGCTTCAAGAAATCGGGCATCGGCTTCGTGCAGTAGCCCGCCCCCCCCGGGCGGACACCGGGCGACATCCCCCTTCAAGGGGGCTGTAACGCTTTGTGATGCGCATGCCCTTCCAGGGGCCGGGCGGCAGAATTCCCGCTGTCATCCGGCATCAGGGAAGAAACAAGAAATGCGCGATCGACTGAGCGACGCTGCGCTCGCCGTGGGCGGCGCAGCGCAGGGCCTGCTCGATGGAGCGCTGCAGGCGTTGCTCGCGGATTGGACACGTGCGCAACGGCTCTACACGCTCGAAGGCGAAGGCCAGGTCAGCGAGCTGATGGTCGAGCGCCATGCGCTCGTCGACAGCGTCAGCAGCCCCTACCGGCTCCAGTTGCACACCCTGTGCCTGCACGATCGCATCCGCGTGCAGGGCCTGCTCGGCCGGCGCGTCACGCTTTGCACACGACTTGCCGATGGCAGCCTGCACCGCAGGAGCGGCCTTGTCCTCGCAGCACGCGCAGCCGGCTCCGACGGCGGCCTCGTGCGCCATCAGCTTCTCGTGCAGCCCTGGATCGCACTCCTCGCCCACCGCCGCGCGAGCCGCGTCTGGCAGGACAAGACGCTGATCCAGATCCTCGACGACGTGCTCGGGGCCGACGCCTACCGCGCCCACGCCGCCTGGCAGTGGGGCGAGACCGACGAAGACGTCCAGGCCTTCCTCGCCCGCGGCCCCCACGGTGGCGTGCGGCCCTACTGCGTGCAATACCGCGAGAGCGACCTCGCCTTCGTGCAGCGCCTGCTCGCAGAAGAAGGCCTGGGCTGGCGCGTCGAAGAAGCCGACCACGCCCCGAGCGGCCACCGCATCGTCTTCTTCGCCGACAGCGCCCGCTGGCCCGAGAACGCGACCTCCGGCCGCTGCGCCGGCATCCGCTTCCACCGCGCCTCTGCCGCCGAGGAGCAGGACGCCATCCAGAGCTTCGGCGGCTGGCGCCAGCTCAGCCCTGCCGCCAGCGCCGTGCTGCAGTGGGACCCGCAGACCAAGCGCGCCATCGCAGCCGAAGCGCCCTCCGCCCATGAGTACAGCAGCGAGGCGCTGCGCGACGTCGCCCCCTGGCTGCAGCACTATGAGCCCCTGGGGGCGAGCGCCGACAGCCCGCTCGGAGCTCCGAGCTGCACCACCGATCAACTGCAGCACCGCGCCACCTGTCGTCAGGAAGCCTTCGAAGCGCGCCACAAGACCTGGCTCGGCCGCAGCACCGTGCGCGCGCTGCGCGCCGGCGAACACTTCAGCCTCACGCAGAGCACCCTCGATGCGCTGGCGGCCGTCCAGACCGAGGCCGACCGTGAGTTCAGCGTGCACACCGTGCATGCGCTCGGCGTCAACAACCTTCCCAAGGAACTGAGCAAGCGCCTCATGCAGGCGCCGGCGGCCGACCCCTTTGCCGAACTCGACGGCCCGCCCGACGACGACCTGCTCGCCACGCTCGCCCACGACCCCGAACTCGCCCGACAAGCCGCCGAACTCGGCCATGCCAACCGCTTCGAGGCGCTGCGCCGCCTCGTGCCCTGGCGGCCCCTGCCTCCGACGGCCCCGACGGCGCCCGGCGCGCAGACCGCCATCGTCGTCGGCCCCGATGGCAGCAGCACGCCCAGCGGCGCCGACGAGCTCTACACCGATGCGCTCGGGCGCATCCGCGTGCGCTTCCACTGGCAGGCCGCGCCCGGTGCTGACGCGCGCCCCGACAACCGCAGCACCTGCTGGGTGCGCGTGGCCCAGCGCTGGGCCGGCGCCGGCATGGGCTGGCAGCACATCCCGCGCATCGGGCAGGAGGTGCTGCTCGACTTCATCGAAGGCGACATCGAGCGGCCCATCGTGCTGGGCAGCCTCTACAACGGCCGCGGCGAAGCCGGCCTGCCTGCCACGCCGGGTGGCGCCCCGGCCGAGGCCGACACCAGTGCCTACCAGGCCAGCCACGACCACGGCCCCAGCGCCCAGGGCAACCTGACCGGCGGCCACAGCCCGGCCTGGCACGGCGCAGCACCGGGACTGGCCAGCGAAGGCGCGGCAGCGCAGAACAACTCAGCCGCGCTGTCGGGCATCAAGAGCAAGGAGTTCGGCGGCGAGGGCTACAACCAGCTGGTGTTCGACGACACGCCCGGACAGCTGCGCGTGCAGCTGGCCACCACTCAGCATGCGACGCAGCTCAACCTCGGCCACCTCGTCCACCAGGCGGACAACCACCGCGGCAGCTACCGCGGGGTGGGCTTCGAGCTGCGCACGGATGCGTATGGCGCGGTGCGCGCGCAGCAGGGCTTGCTGATCACGAGCTACGGCACGCGCGAGAGCGACCCGGCGGGCGACAACGTGGCGGGCATGGCGCTGCTGAAGCAGGCGGCGACGTTGGCCGAGAGCTTCAGCCAGGCGGCCAAGACGCACCAGACGACAGCGCTCTCCACGGCGATCGGCACGACGCAGGCGGGGCAGAGCCGCTTGAGCGAGCAGCTCGCACCGATGAAGGCGCTGCACCAGTCGGCCAGCGGCATGGTGAGTGCGGCAAGCCTGGAGGCGGCGCTCACCGACGCGGGCCAGAAGGCGACGCAGGCAGGCGAGGAGAAGCTGCCGCACACGACGGACCCGATCGTGGCGATCACGGCGAAGGCGGGGCTGGCCACCGTGGCGGGGCAGGACATCCAGTTCGCAAGCGGCGAGGCGATCAGCCTGCAGGCGGGGCAGGACGTGCAGATCGCCGGCGGCCAGCAGCTGCGGGTGCACACGGGGCAGAGCCTCGGGGTGCTGGCCGGCGCGGTGCAGGCGGGGCAAGGGGCCAAGGGCACGGGGCTCACGATGATCGCGGGCAAGGGGCCGGTGCAGCTGCAGGCGCAGGCCGGTCAGGCGCAGGTGGCCGCCAAGGGGCTGGTGAACGTGCAAAGCGCGAACAGCCACATCGACTGGGCCGCAGCGAAGAAGATCACGCTGAC
>JBIQJS010000158.1:0-6018 GCA_044507405.1 Rubrivivax sp.
CTAGAAGAACGCGAGCAGCGCCTGCGCCGTCTCGGCAGGCGCTTCCTCGGGCACGAAATGCCCGCTCGGCAGGCCCTGGCCGCTCACGCGGCCGTCGCACTGCGCCTGCCAGACCTCGAGCGGCTTGAACATGCGCTCGACCACGCCGCGCGAGCCCCACAGCACCAGCGTGTCGCAGGCGATGCGCTGGCCGGCGTCGCGCGAGGCGCGGTCGTGCTCCAGGTCGATGCCGGCCGAGGCGCGGTAGTCCTCGCAGATGGCGTGGATGCATTCGGGCACGACGAAGCAGCGCTCGTATTCCGCCAGCGCCTCGCGCTCCAGGTAGCCCAGGCCCGCACTGCCCCAGCCGCCGAGCTTCCAGCGCAGGTAGAAGAGCGGATCGCCACCGATCATGCGCTCGGGCAGCGGCGCCGGCTGGATGAGGTGGAACCAGTGGTAGTAGGCCTGCGCGAAGCGGCGGTCGGTGGCGGCGTACATGTCGAGCGTGGGCGCGATGTCGATCACGCAGAGCCTGCTGACCGCCTCGCGGTGGTCGAGTGCGAGCCGGTGCGCGACCCGCCCGCCGCGGTCGTGGCCGATCACGCCGTAGCGCTCGTGGCCGAGCGCGCGCATGAGCGCCACCATGTCGGCGGCCATCGCGCGCTTGCTGTAGTTCTCGTGGTGCGGGTCGCCCGGCGGCTTGGACGAATCGCCATAGCCGCGCAGGTCGGGCATCACGAGAAAGAAGCGCTCGCGCAACACCTGCGCCACGCGGTGCCAGATCGCATGCGTCTGCGGGTAGCCATGCAGCAGCAGGAGCGGCGGCCCGTCCGCGCGCCCGCCGATGCGCGCATGGATGCGCTGGCCGTTGACCTCGTGCCACCCCGCCTCGAACCCTTGGAACCACGTCATGCTGCCGACCTCCGAGCCCGCGATGTTGGCACGCTCCGCTATCCTCGGGCGCCATACCCGCACGCGATGCACACGCCGCTCACCGACCTCGCCCAGGCCCGCGCCACCTTCGCCGAACTCCAGCAGCGTGCGCTGGCGCAGGGCGTGGTGCTGCGCGCGCCACCCCCCGAGCCGACCACCTGCTGCGGCCGCGGCTGCAACGGCTGCGTGTGGGAGGGCTACTACGCGGCGGCCGACTATTGGTGCGAAGAAGCGCTGTTGCGGCTCGCGCCCTGAAGCATCGCCTCAGGCCACCCCGACGCAAGGCTCGCCGGCACGCAACGCCCCGATGAGCGCGGCTTCGTCGAAGCCGGCCGCCCGGAAGGTCGCGAGCACCGCCTCGGCCGCCTCGGGCGCGCACGAGACCAGGAGGCCCCCGCTCGTCTGGGGATCGGTGAGCAGCGCCTGCTGCCAGGGGGCGACCGTGGGGCCCAGGCGCACCGCCTGGCCATAGCCCGCCCAGTTGCGCGCCGAAGCCCCCGTGGCCACGCCCTCGCGCGCGAAGCCGGCGGCCGTGTCGATGAAGGGCACGCGCGCCAGATCGATCTGGGCCGCCAGGCCCGACCCGCGGCACACCTCCAGCAGGTGGCCGAGCAGGCCGAAGCCGGTGACGTCGGTCATCGCGTGCACACCGTCGATCGCGGCCAGCGCCGTGCCCACGCGGTTGAGCTGGGTGGTGTAGCGCAGCATCTGCGCGTAGCCGGGCGCGTCGAGCCGGCCCTTCTTCATGGCCGCGGAGAGCACGCCCACGCCGAGCGGCTTGCCCAGCACCAGCCGGTCGCCCGCTCGCGCATCGGCATTGCGGCGAACGCGCGCCGGATGCACGAGGCCGAGTGCGACCAGACCGTAGATCGGCTCCAGCACGTCGATCGAGTGGCCGCCGGCGATCGGGATGCCCGCCTCGCGGCACACGCTCGCGCCGCCTTCGAGGATCGCGCCGATCACCGGCAGCGGCAGCTTGTCGAGCGGCATGCCCACGAGCGCGAGCGCCATGATGGGCGTGCCGCCCATGGCGTAGATGTCGGAGATCGCGTTGGTGGCGGCGATGCGGCCAAAGTCACGCGGGTCATCGACAATCGGCGTGAAGAAATCGGTGGTGGCCACGAGGGCCTGCTCGTCGTTGAGGCGGTACACCGCCGCGTCGTCGGCGGTTTCGGTGCCCACCAGCAGCTCGGGCGGCACGAGGCCCTGCGGGGCGCGCGCGAGGATCTCGGCCAGCACGCCGGGCGCGATCTTGCAGCCGCAGCCGCCACCATGGGAAAACGAAGTGAGTCGGATCGGGTCCATCGCGTGAGTGTCAAGCAAAAGTGAATCACCGGCTCTACACCGTCGACGACCTGGGCGAGTTCAGCGTGATCATCGATGCGCGGTCGCCCTCGGAGTACGCGCACGACCACATTCCCGGCGCCATCAACTGCCCCGTGCTCGACGACGAGGAGCGCCGCATCACCGGCACCACGTACGTCCAGGTCTCGGCCTTCGAGGCGCGCAAGATCGGCGGCGCCATGGTGGCGCGCAACATCGCGCGCCACCTGGAGGAGCGTTTCGCCGGCCAGCCGCGCGACTGGCGACCGCTCGTCTACTGCTGGCGCGGCGGCATGCGCAGCGGCAGCTTCGTCACCTGGCTGCGCCTGGTCGGCTGGGACGCCCAGCAGCTCAAGGGCGGCTACAAGGCCTGGCGCCACCATGTGATCGCGCGGCTGGACGCGCTCTGCCCGCGGCTCGACCTGCGGGTGCTGTGCGGCCCCACCGGCAGCGCGAAGACGCGCGTGCTGCAGGCGCTGGCCGGGTGCGGCGAGCAGGTGCTCGACCTGGAGGCGCTGGCCGCGCACCGCGGCTCGGTGCTCGGGGCGGTGCCGGGGCGCGAGCAGCCGTCGCAGAAGGGCTTCGAGACGGCGCTGCTGCACGCGCTCGAAGCGCTGGACCTCACGCGGCGCATCTGGGTCGAGGCCGAGAGCCGGCGCATCGGCCGCATCGCGCTGCCCGATGCGCTGCTCGCGCGCCTGCGCGCCAGTCCCGTGCTGGAGATCGCCGCCACGCGGGAGGCGCGCCTGGACTACCTGCTGCGCGACTACGCCTGGCTGGGCGACGACCCGGCGGCGCTTGCCGACAAGCTGGGCGGCCTGAAAGGCCTGGTGCCCAACGAGACGCTGGAACGCTGGCAGGCCTGGGCCGGCGCGCGTGAGCTGACGCCGCTCTTCGCGGCGCTGATGGCCGAGCACTACGACCCGCTTTACGCGCGCTCCCAGGGCCGCCAGCTGCAGCGCCTGGCGCAGGCGTCACGGGTGGAGACGACCGACCTCAGCGCCGCCGGGATCGTGCGGCTCGCCCGCTCGATCGCGCAGCGGGGCTGACGGCCGCCCTTCAGTCTGCCGGCTGCGCGCGCTCGACCGTGATCGCCTTGGTGGCGAGGTAGCGGCGGAAGTCGCTGAGCGGCATGGCGGTCGAGCCGCGGGTGTCGCCTTCGGCCCAGCTGAGCGTGACGTCGAATTCCGACTCCTGGAACTCGACCGGGCCCTCGGGGATGGTCATGTTCGCGCCGTCGCCTTCACGGTAGACCACGGGGCCTGTGATGCGTGCGGTTTGTGCCATGGCGTGTGCTCCTGTGTGCCGGGGTCGTGGGAGGCCCATTCTGGAAAGCGCCGGCACACGCCCACAACCGGGCGAAGGCTTTCCACTGCGTAGGCGCCGTCCTACAGCGACGCACCCGCCGCTGTGGAGGCGCCACGCGCGTGTGTCAGCCGATGTCGTTCTGCGTCTCGATGACGCGCGAGACGATGCCGTATTCGATCGCCTCTTCGGCGCTCAGCCAGAAGTCGCGCTCGATGTCGCTCTTGACCGTGTCGTAGGGCTTGCCGGTCTGCCTGGAGATGACCCGCGCGATGCGCTCGCGGGTGCGGATGATCTCCTTGGCCTGGATGGCGATGTCGGTCGCCTGGCCGCCCGCGCCGCCGGCCGGCTGGTGGATCATGAAGCGCGTGTTGGGCAGGCACAGGCGGCGCTCCCGGGGCGGTGCGAGGAAGATGTGCGCCCCGGCGCTGGCCACCCAGCCGGTGCCCACCACGGTGACCGGCGCGCGCACGAAGCGGATCATGTCGTGGATGGCATCGCCCGACTCCACATGCCCGCCGGGCGAGGAGATGAGCATGGTGATGGGCGCCTCGGACTCGGCCGCGAGCGCGAGCAGGCGGCGGCAGGTGGCGTGCGCCAGCTTGTCGTCGATGGCGCCGAAGACGAGCACGTAGCGCGACTTGAAGGCGAGCTGGTCTTCGAGGCGGTCGGTCTTGTCGATGTTGATGACGGTCTTGTCGTCGTCTTCGCTGAGCTGATGGGCCATGGGAGCCTCCTGGGGATGGGAATGGCGCAAATTGTTGCCCAAGCGGACGACCCTCGCCGCAACAGGCTCGCCTGTGCACAACCGTGTGGACAGGCGGGGGGCAGGCTGGGGACAGCCGGCGGACCCGCCGCGGGTCACGGTCGGCGCGCGGCGCCCAGCTCCGCGAACAGCCCCAGGCGGCGCAGCAGCGCCTTCTCGAGCTCCAGCACCACCATGGTCGCGAGGCCGAGCGCGACGACGAGCAGCCCGTCGAGCAGCGGCACCGCGCGGGAGTCGAACAGCGCCTGCATCCACGGCGCATAGGTGAACGCGAGCTGCGCCACCACCACCGCGGCCACGGCGCCCAGCACCGCCGGCGTGCCGCGCGCCCCGATCATGGTGAACGAGCGCATGTGCAGGTAGCGCACGTTGAAGAGGTAGAAGATTTCCATCACGCACAGGGTGTTGACGACCAGCGTGCGCGCGAGCTCGTCGGAATGGCCCTGCACCCGGGCCCAGCTGAAGATCGCGAAGACACCGGCTGTGAAGAGCAGCGACACCAGCACGATGCGCCACAGCATGAAGGGCGAGATGAGCGGCGCATCGGGCGCGCGCGGCGGTCGCTGCATCACGCCCGGCTCGGCGGGCTCGAAGGCGAGCGCCAGGCCCAGCGTGATGGTGAGCACCATGTTGACCCAGAGGATCTGCGGCGCCGTCATCGGCAGCGTGAAACCGAAGACGAGCGCAAGCACGATGGCCAGCACCTCGCCGCCGTTGGTGGGCAGCGTCCACGCGATCACCTTGCGGATGTTGTCGTAGACCGTGCGGCCCTCGCTCACCGCCGCCACGATGGAGGCGAAGTTGTCGTCGGCCAGCACGATCTGCGCGGCCTCCTTGGCCGCATCCGTGCCCTTGTGGCCCATGGCGACGCCCACGTCGGCCTGCTTGAGCGACGGCGCGTCGTTGACCCCGTCGCCCGTCATCGCGACCACCTCGCCCTCGGCCTGCAGGGCGCGCACCACGCGCAGCTTGTGCTCGGGGTTGGTGCGGGCGAAGACGCTCACGCGGCGCGCGAGGCGGCGCAGCTCCTCGTCGGAGACGGCATCGACCTCAGCGCCGGTGGCCACCCGCGGCTGCGGGGCCAGGCCCAGCTGCGCCGCGATGGCGGCCGCCGTGGTGGCGTGGTCGCCGGTGATCATCTTCACGTCGATGCCCGCGGAGCGGCAATCGGCCACGGCGGCGAGCGCCTCGTCGCGCGGCGGGTCGATGAACCCCACCACGCCGAGGAAGACGAGCTCGCCCACGTCGCCGAGCCCGAGCTGCGCAGGCGTCGTCGGCAGGCGGCGCAGCGCGAACCCCAGCACCCGCTCGCCCGCGGCGCCGGCCTCGTCGATGGCCTGCTGCCAGTAGCCGGTGTCCAGCGGCTGCAGCGCACCGCTCGCATCGAGCTGGCGGGTGCTCATCGCGAGCACGCGCTCGGGCGCCCCCTTCACGTAGAGCTCGGCGCTGCCGTCGGCGCGGCCGTGCAGCGTGGCCATGTAGCGGTGCTGCGCATCGAAGGGGATCTCGTCCGTGCGCGGATGGCCGGCCCGCAGCGCGGCGGTGTCCAGGCCCGCCTTCATGGCGAGCGCCACCAGGGCGCCCTCCATGGGGTCGCCGTCGACCTTCCACGCGCCGCCCTGCTGCTGCAGGAGCGCGTCGTTGCACAGGAGCGCCGCCTCGATCAGGGCGCGCGCGTGGACGGGCAGCGTCTCCTGCCCTTCGGGCAGCGT
>JBIQJS010000159.1:0-5985 GCA_044507405.1 Rubrivivax sp.
GCTTGCCGTACATGCGGAAGTAGTTCTGGAAGGTGATGGAGGCGAGCGTCTGGTTTTCGCTCTGGATCTCCACCCCTTCCTTGGCCTCGACGGCCTGGTGCAGGCCATCGGACCAGCGGCGGCCCGACATCAGGCGGCCGGTGAACTCGTCGACGATGATCACCTCGCCGTCCTGCACCACGTAGTGCTGGTCGCGGTGGTAGAGGTGGTGGGCTCGCAGCGCTGCGTACACGTGGTGCATCAGCGTGATGTTCTGCGGGTCGTAGAGGCTTGCGCCTTCGACCAGCAGGCCCGCCTCGCGCAGCACGCGCTCGGCGTTCTCATGGCCCTCTTCCGTCAGGAAGACCTGGTGCGACTTCTCGTCGACCGTGAAGTCGCCCGGCTGGATGACGCCCTCTCCGGTGCGCGGGTCGGCCTCGCCAATCTGCTTCTTGAGCCGGGGCACCACGGCGTTGATGCGCACGTAGAGCTCGGTGTGGTCTTCGGCCTGGCCGCTGATGATGAGCGGCGTGCGGGCCTCGTCGATGAGGATGGAGTCCACCTCGTCGACGATGGCGTAGGTGAGGCTGCGCTGCACACGGTCGGCCACGTCGTGGACCATGTTGTCGCGCAGGTAGTCGAAGCCGTATTCGTTGTTGGTGCCGTACGTGACATCGGCGGCGTAGGCGGCCTGCTTCTCCTCGCGCGACATCTGCGGCAGGTTGACACCGACCGAGAGACCGAGGAAGCCGTAGAGGCGCCCCATCCATTCGGCGTCGCGGCGGGCGAGGTAGTCGTTCACCGTCACGACGTGCACTCCCTTGCCGGTGAGTGCATTCAGGTACACAGGCAGGGTGGCCGTCAGCGTCTTGCCTTCGCCGGTGCGCATTTCGCCGATCTTGCCGTTGTGCAAGACGATGCCGCCGATCATCTGCACGTCGAAATGGCGCATCTTGAGAATGCGCTTGCTGCCTTCGCGCACCACCGCGAACGCTTCGGGCAGGAGCTTGTCGAGCGACTCGCCACCGGCCACGCGCTGCCTGAACTCGTCGGTCTTGGCCTTCAGCGCCGCGTCGTCGAGCTTCTCGAACGTGGGCTCCAGCGCATTGATCTGCTGCACCACGGCCCGATACTGCTTGAGCAGGCGGTCATTGCGGCTACCGAAGATGGAAGTCAGGACTTTGGGCAACATGCAGCGTCAGGGAAAGGAGCGTAGACACCCGAACCCCATGCGCCTGCATGGGGCCCGCGTAGCGCGGGAAAAGCGGCGAATCTTACACCGCGGGTTACGCGGTCCCGGGGCGGTCAGCGGGGTGACTGCGCAGGGGCTGGGGGCGTTGCCGCCGCCGTGCGCGGCAGCGTGGAAGCGCCCTTGCCGTAGAGGAACTTCGACGGGTTCTGGAACACGCCTTCCACGCTCACTTCGAAGTGCAGGTGCGGGCCGGTGGAGCGGCCCGTGGTGCCCACGAGCGCCACGACCTGGCCGCGTTTCACGATGTCCCCCGCCTTCACCAGGATCTTGGAGGTGTGTGCATAGCGGGTCATGAGGCCGTTGCCGTGGTCGATCTCCAGCAGGTTGCCGTAGGCGGGGTGGAAATCCGTGGAGCGCACCATGCCGCCGGCCGCCGCCATGATGGGCGTGCCCACGTCGGCCGGGAAGTCGAGGCCGGTGTGCAGCGCGGGCCGGCCGGTGAAAGGGTCGGAGCGGAAGCCGAAGCCCGAACCCACGTAGCCGTTGATCGGGGGGCTGTTGGGCACCATCAGCGCCTCCAGGCGCTTCTCGAACAGCCTGGACTCGATCATCGTGAAGAGGTCGGCGCTCTGCTCGGCCGCTTCATCGAGGCTGTCCATCATCCCGTTGAGCTGCTCGAGCGAGGGCTTGCGGGCCGGCACGTAGGGGCCACCCTGCCCCCCGCGCTGCAGCGAGGGCGCAATCTGCTTGAGTTCCTCCGGCTTGACGCCGGCCAGGCCGGAGATGCGCTCGCCAATGGCCTCGAGCTTGATCAGCTTCGCCTGCATCTCGCCCACCTTCTGCGCGATCGCGTCGAGGTTTTCGCGCATGAAACGGTCACGTTGGGCGAACTCGTCGCGCACGACCAGGCGCACGATCTGGCTCACCACCGGCCAGCCTTCCCGCGCAGCCTTGAGGAAGATGACGTGGTAGATCGTGCCCGACAGCGCCAGCAGCGCGACGATGAACGCGAAGGCGATGGCGACGAGTTGAAGACGATTGAAGTGCAGCACGCGGGTGCGCGCCATGCTGCCGTGGGTGATCATGATCTGCATCGCTAAACTCCTTGCGGTGAGCTCGAAGCAGCCCCCGGTCACCCCCAACGCCATGCGCATCGAGGAAGCGATGGCGTCCAGCCTCCCTCTTGCGCGCCTGCAACAGCTGATGCGGGAATCGAATGACCGCTTTGAAGCCGTGCGCCCTGTCTTGCCGGCGGCTCTGGCCGCTCATGTGAAGCCCGGACCCGTGGATGGCGACGGGTGGTCACTGCTGGCGGCGAACGCCGCGGTGGCAGCCAAGCTGCGCCAGCTCCGACCTCGGCTCGAGGATGCACTCGAGCAGCGGGGATGGCAGGTTACTGCAATCAGGATCAAGGTTCAATCGGCGTAAGAGGGCCGATTGAATGAGCTGATACGAGACGTATCAGCCATGTGCGTCAGATGGTGCCCCCGGCAGGGATCGAACCCGCGACCTTCGGTTTACAAAACCGCTGCTCTACCAGCTGAGCTACAAGGGCTGAAGGCAAAACGCCTCGAGATTCTAGGTCGCGCACGCGCGCGACCGTCGGTCACTACTTGATGCGCTTGAGCGTCGGTCGGCCGCCTGCCGGAGGCTCCGGTGGCTCGTCGTCACCCGGCTTGGCTGGCGGCACCGCATCGGCGCCTTCTCCCGTGGCCAGGCGCAGCCCGCCAGCCGGGGCGGCACGCTCGCCCGATGGCGCGACGGACTCCGGCCCGGCGGGGACGGCCGCCGGCTCGGTCGGCACGGGAAAGGCCATGCCCTGCCCGTTCTCGCGCGCGTAGATCGCGATCACGTGGTCCACCGGCACGGCGATGTCGCGGGACACGCCGCCGAAGCGCGCCTTGAACTCGATGAACTCGTTACCGAGCTTCAGGGCCGTCGTGGCCTCGAAGCCGACGTTGAGCACGATCTCGTTGTTCTTCACGTACTCCATCGGCACCTGCACGCTCGCATCCACGTACACCGCCAGGTAGGGCGTGAATCCGTTGTCGGTGCACCAGTCGTGAAGCGCGCGGATCAGGTACGGCCGGGTGGAGGTCCCGGCATTGCCAGGCGTCGTCGGGATCAGGCTCATCGCGGAGCGCTTACTTGCGCATCACTTTCTCGGACGGCGTCAGCGCCTCGATGTAGGCCGGGCGCGAGAAGATGCGCTCGGCGTACTTGAGCAGCGGCACCGCGTTCTTCGACATGTCGATGCCGTAGTAGTCCAGGCGCCACAGCAGCGGGGCGATGGCCACGTCGAGCATCGAGAAGTCGTCGCCGAGCATGTACTTGTTCTTCAGGAAGATCGGCGCGAGCTGGGTCAGCCGGTCCTTGATCTGCGAACGCGCCTTCTCGAGCTGCTTGTCGGTGGGCTTGACGCCGCGCGACTCGAGCACGTTGACGTGGGCGAACAGCTCCTTCTCGAAGTTGAGCAGGAACAGCCGCACGCGCGCGCGCGCCACCGGGTCGCCGGGCATCAGCTGCGGGTGCGGGAAGCGCTCGTCGATGTACTCGTTGATGATGTGCGACTCGTACAGGATGAGGTCGCGCTCGACGAGGATGGGCACCTCGTTGTACGGGTTCATCAGCGCGATGTCTTCGGGCTTGGCGAAGAGGTCGACGTCACGGATCTCGAAGTCCATGCCCTTCTCGAAGAGGACGAAGCGGCAACGGTGCGAGTAGGGGCAGGTGGTTCCGGAGTAAAGCACCATCATGATGGCGGCTCCTTTGAGCTGGGGGTCACATCAAAGCACGAACGGAGTGGGCGGGCCAGGCGGGCATCGCTCCACTCCGCGCAAGTCAGCGGCCGACCCTCGGCCGCTGCGTGCATTTATTTCACGTCTTTCCAGAAAGCCGCGTTCAGGCGCCAGGCAATGAAGGTGAAGAGCGCAAGGAACAGCAGCACGTAGACGCCGAGCTTGACACGATCGTTCTGGGCCGGCTCGCCCATCCACTGCATGAACGCGACCAGGTCGCCCACGGCTTCGTCATAGTCGGTCTGCGTCATCGTGCCCGGCGTGAGCTGGGTGTAGCCGGTGAAGCGCTGGACCGTCCGGCCTTCGTGGTGCGGGTCTTTCTCTTCCACGTAGTTCGCCGCGCGCTGGCCTTGCAGTTCCCACAGCACGTGCGGCATGCCCACGCTCGGGAAGGCCATGTTGTTCCAGCCGGTGGCCTTGGTGTCGTCGCGGTAGTAGCTGCGCAGGTAGGTGTAGAGGTAATCCGCGCCCGTGCCCTTGCTGAAACTGGCGCGCGAGCGTGCGATCACGGTCAGATCGGGCGGCATGCCGCCGAACCATTCCTTGGCCTGCTTGGGATCCAGCGTCGTCCTCATCGTGTCGCCGACCTTGTCGGTGGTGAACATGAGGTTCTTCTTGATCTGGTCTTCGGTCAGACCGATGTCGCGCAGGCGGTTGTAGCGCATGAACTCGGCCGAGTGGCAGTTCAGGCAGTAGTTGACGAACAGCTTGGCGCCGTTTTGCAGCGCCGCCATGTCGGTGGCCTTCGATACAGGGAAGCGGTCCCAGGCGATGCCGCCTTCGGCCGCCACGGCGCCAGCGGTGAAGCCAAACGACGCCAGCAGGATGAGGAGGAGTTTCTTCATGGTGTGTGATTCCGGCTTGCGTCTGGTCAGTGGGCGCTGAAGGTCACGCGGTCGGGCACCGGCTTGGAGGTGCCGATGCGGCTCCACCAGGGCATGAGCAGGAAGAAGCCGAAGTAGAAGAGCGTGCCGACCTGCGAGACGCGCTCGCCCACCGGGGACGGCGGCTGCACGCCCAGGTAGCCCAGGACGAAGAACACCAGGACGAAGAGCGCGTACATCACCTTGTGCCAGCCCGGGCGGTAGCGGATCGACTTCGCTTCGGCGCGGTCCAGCCAGGGCAGGAAGAACATGATCACGACGGCGCCGCCCATCACGACCACGCCCCAGAACTTGGCTTCGAAGACCAGCAGCAGGCCCGCCACCACGGCCGCCGCGACGGCGATCGCGAGCTTGGCGGCACCCGAGAAACCGCCACGCACGATGGCCAGCAGCGCACCCAGGCCCACGAGCGCCACGAGGACGTAGACCATCTGGTCGGTGGTCGCGCGCAGCATCGAGTAGTACGGCGTGAAGTACCACACCGGGGCGATGTGCGCCGGGGTCTTCAGGGGGTCGGCCGGGATGAAGTTGTTGTATTCGAGGAAATAGCCGCCGAACTCCGGCGCGAAGAACACGACCGCCGCAAAGAAGAACAGGAAGATGCTCGCCGCGTAGATGTCGTGCACCGAGTAGTACGGATGGAAGGGCACGCCGTCGAGCGGAATGCCGCGCGCGTCCTTCTTGGCCTTGATCTCGACACCGTCCGGGTTGTTGGAGCCCACTTCGTGCAGCGCGATGATGTGCGCCACCACCAGGCCCAGCAGCACCAGCGGCACGGCGATCACGTGGAAGCTGAAGAAGCGGTTCAGGGTGGCATCGGACACGACGTAGTCGCCGCGGATCAGGATGCCGAGGTCCGGGCCGATGAAGGGCACGGCGGTGAACAGGTTCACGATCACCTGGGCGCCCCAGTACGACATCTGGCCCCAGGGCAGCAGGTAGCCCATGAAGGCTTCGGCCATCAGGCACAGGAAGATCGCGCAGCCGAAGATCCACACCAACTCGCGCGGCTTGCGGTAGCTGCCGTAGATCATCCCGCGGAACATGTGCAGGTAGACGACGATGAAGAAGGCGCTCGCGCCGGTGGAGTGCATGTAGCGCACCAGCCAGCCCCAGGGCACGTCGCGCATGA
>JBIQJS010000023.1:0-39100 GCA_044507405.1 Rubrivivax sp.
TGCTGCTGCTGGGCGCCGTCGGCCAGCTGCAGTTCGAGGTGGTGGCGCACCGGCTCGAGCATGAATACGGCGTGAAGGCGCGCATCCAGCCCGCGCGCTACAACGTCGCGCGCTGGGTCACCTGCGACGAGTCCGACGGCGGCGAGCGCGAGCTCAAGCGCTTCATCGACAGCAACGCCCACCGCGTGGCGCTGGACGCGGTCGATGCCGCCTGCGTGCTGCTCGAATACGCGGGTGAGCTGCGCGCGATGCAGGAGAACTGGCCCAAGATCAAGTTCCACGCGCTGCGCGAGCACGCCGGCCTCGTCTTCCAGAAGCAGCTCGACGGCTAGGGAAACGGCCCCCCGGTCGCTCTCGCTCCTGCCCCCGAGGGGCGCCACCCTTCGGCCCGGCAAAGCCGGTTCCTCGGGCGTCGCTCGATGAGCGCCTCGCTTCGCGGCGCGAATCCGGCGTTTCGTCGCATGTGCTTGCCCTGCGGCGCCACTTGCCAGCACAGTGCGGCCCTGCGCCATCACGGAGGACTCACGCCATGCTCGCCAGCTCGTTCATCGCTTTCCTGCATTTCGTCTTCGCCTTCGGCATCGCCGCGACGCTCGTCTACGAGTGGCTGACCTTCAGCCGCACGCCCACGCTGCGCGAGGCGCAGGGCCTGGCCATGGCCGACCGCTGGTACGGCGCCTTCGCCGGCGGCCTGCTGGCGGTCGGGCTGCTGCGGGTCTTCTACTTCGAGAAGGGGCTGGCCTTCTACATGGCCACGCCCTACTTCCACCTCAAGCTCACGCTCTTCGTGCTGATCGGGCTGCTGTCGATCTACCCCACCATCACCTTCGCGCGCTGGAAGTCGGCCTTGAAGGCCGGCCACGCGCCGCAGGTGAGCGAGTCTCAGCACCGACTGATCTCACGGCTGCTCAAGCTGCAGATGCTGCTGCTGGCCGGTGTGGTGTTGTCGGCCTCGCTGATGGCGAAAGGCCTGCGCTTCTAGACTTGCGGGCATGACGACGACCGCCCGAGCGCCCTCGCGCCTTTCGCTCTACCTCGACCTCATCCGCTGGGACCGGCCGGCCGGCACCTACC
This sequence comes from Rubrivivax sp., assembly GCA_044507405.1. Classification (GTDB taxonomy): domain Bacteria; phylum Pseudomonadota; class Gammaproteobacteria; order Burkholderiales; family Burkholderiaceae_C; genus Rhizobacter. Next base: position 1,075 of record JBIQJS010000023.1, read on the forward strand.
TGCTGCTGTGGCCCACGCTCTCGGCGCTGTGGATCGCCGCGCAGGGCTTCCCGGGCTGGCACCTGCTGGTCGTCTTCGTGCTCGGCACCTTCCTCATGCGCAGCGCCGGCTGTGCGGTCAACGACGTGGCCGACCGCGAGTTCGACCGCCACGTGAAGCGCACCGCGCAGCGGCCGGTCACGAGCGGGGCGCTGAGCGCGAAGGCGGCGCTCCTCTTCGGCGCGCTGCTCGCACTCGTGGCCTTCGGTCTCGTGCTCACGACCAACGCGGCGACCATCGCCTGGAGCTTCGCGGCGCTCGCCGTGAGCATCTTCTACCCCTACACCAAGCGCTTCTTCTCGATGCCGCAGGCGGTGCTGGGCGTGGCCTTCAGCTTCGGCATCCCGATGGCGTTCGCGGCGGTGCAGGGTGGCGTACCGCCGCTCGCCTGGGTGCTGCTGCTCGGCAACCTTTTCTGGGTGCTGGCCTACGACACCGAGTACGCCATGGTCGACCGCGACGACGACCTCAAGATCGGCATCCGCACCTCGGCGATCACGCTCGGCCGTTTCGACGTGGCCGGCGTGATGCTCTTCTACGCGGCCTACCTGGCCATCTGGGCGGGCGTCGGCGCCGCGCTCGGTCTCGGACTCCTGTACCACGCCGGCCTGCTGGTCGCCGCAGGCATCGCGGCCTGGCACTACACGCTCATCCGCACGCGCAGCCGCGAGGGCTGCTTCCGGGCCTTCCGGCTGAACCACTGGCTGGGCTTCGTGGTGTTCGTCGGCGTGGTCCTGGACTTCTACGCCGGCACCTCGCTGCGCTGAGCGGTTGCGCTTCGTTACCCCGGGCGGCGCCGCGGTGTCGAATCCGCACGCCGGCGCGGGCGGGCAACGGCCCCTGACGGCATTCCGTCACAGCGACGGCCAGGGGATTTGCCGAAAATCAAGGCGCTGCCCTCGCTGCCTGTCATGCTCAGTCCGTCGGCGTGGCCCGTCCTCCCTGCGCATGGCACGCTACTCCTGTGTACCCACCCTCCCGCTCGTCCCTGCTTCCGGCCGCTCCTGACGCGCCGCCTTCGGATCCGGCGCACGAGGAGGTGCTCGCGGACACCGACCGCACCCGCGTCGTCCGCCAGCGCGTCGACGCACCTGCCGGCACGCGGATCGTCAAGCAGACGCTGGGCCCGGACGCCCACCGCCGCCTGCGCCGCGAGCGCGGCATGCTGGAGCGCCTGGCCGGTGTGCCGGGGGTCGCCCGCCTCGCGCCCGCGGCCGCGCACGACGTGATCGTGCTGCACGACGACGACGGCGTCTCGCTCGCACAGGCGCTGGCCGGCCGTCCCATGGAAACCACCGCGCTCGTGGAGTTCGCCCATGCGCTCGCGCGGGTGCTGGCCGGCGTGCACGGCGCGGGCGTCATCCACAAGGACGTGAACCCCGCCAATGTGCTGCTGCGCCACGCCGACGGGCGCGCGGTGCTGATCGACTTCGACATCGCCACCGCGTCGGCCGAGCTGCGCCCCGACTTCAAGCACGCCCGCGAGATCGAGGGCACGCTCGCCTACATGGCGCCCGAGCAGACGGGCCGCACCGGCCGCCAGGTGGACCACCGCGCCGACCTCTATGCACTCGGCGCGACGCTTTATGAAGCGGCGACCGGCCGGCCGCCGTTCGAGGGCGACGATCCGCTCCAGCTGGTGCGCGACCAGCTCGCGCGCGTGCCGGTCGCGCCGGCGGCGCTCGTGCCCACGCTGCCGCAGCCGCTCTCCGACATCGTGATGCGCCTGCTGGAGAAGGAGCCCGATCGCCGCTACCAGAGCGCCGAGGGCCTGGCCGCGGACCTCGCCCTGTTGCGCGATCGCCTGCGCGCGGGCGACGCGAGTGCCTTCCCGCTCGCGCGGCGCGATTTCGCGCGGCACCTCGCCTCCACCGCCCGCGTGGTGGGCCGCGAGGCCGAGCTGGCGCAGCTGCGCGAGGCGCTGCACGAGGCCATCGCCGGCCGCCCGCGCGGCGTGCTGGTCCACGGCGGCGCAGGCGTGGGCAAGACGGCGCTGGCCAACGAGCTGCGCGCCATCGTCTCGCAGCACCATGGCTGGTTCATCGGCGGGCGCTTCGAGCCGGGTGTGCGCGGCGAGCAGGGCGCGGCCATCCAGTGCCTGCGTGCGCTCGGCCGCCTGCTGCTGGCCGAGCCCGAAGACACGCTGGCGGCGCTGCGCGAGCGGGCGCTGGCCGGCGTGGGGGCCAATGCCGGGCTGCTGGCGCGCCTGGTGCCCGAGTTCGCGGCGCTGCTGCCGGGGCAGGACACCGAAGCCGCCGAGACCGAGAAGCCGCAAGCCGAGCAGCGCATCGTGCGCGGCGTGGCCGACCTGCTGCGCGCGGTGGTGTCGCCCGCCCGCCCGCTCGTCATGGTGCTCGACGACCTGGAGCACGCCAGCGCCATCACGCTGCGCGTGGTCGACGTGCTCTTTGCCCAGGCGCCGGTGCCCGGCCTCCTGGTGGTGGGCGTCTACGGTGACGACACGCTCGCGCCGCCATCTCCCCTGGCCGACGCGCTCGCCCGCTGGCGCCAGCTCGCCCCGGGCCCGACCGAGCTCGTCGTGCACAACCTCGGGGTGGCCGACGTCGCCGTGCTCCTGGGCGAGATGCTGCGCCTGCCGCCCGACCCCGCGCAGGCGCTCGCCGCCGCGCTGGTCGCACGCACCGGTGGCAACCCCCTCGACACCGTGGAGCTGCTCAACGCCCTGCGGCGCGACGGCCTGCTGGCCGCGCGTGACGACGGCTGGCAGTGGGATGCCGCCGAGATCCGCCGCTACGTGGGCGGCGGCCGGGTGGTGGACCTGCTGGGCGTGCGCCTGGAACGGCTGCCGGCCGCTTCGGTCGCGCTGCTGGAGCGCCTGGCCTGCCTGGGCATGCACGCCAGCCTGCGCCTGCTCGCGGTGGCGTGCGGGCACGACGAGCCCGAGGCGCTGGAGCCGCTCCTGCAGCCCGCGCTCGAGGACGGCCTCATCGTGCGCGAAGACCATGTCGAGCCGCTGGTGCGACTGCGCCACGAGCGCGTGCGCCAGGCGGTGCTCGCGCGCCTGGACGACCAGGCGCGCGCGAGCGTGCACCTGGCGCTCGCGCGACGCGCCGCCGCCCATGCCGACCTGCAGGTCGTCGCGGCTGAGCAGTACCACGCCAGCGGCGCCACGCTCGCCTCTGCCGACGAGCGGCTGACCGCCGCCCGGCTGCTGCGGGCCGCCGCCCTCCAGTACCGCCGGCATGCGAGCTACGACAGCGAGGAGCGGTACCTGCGCGCGGCCCTCGCGCTGCTGCACGGCGAGGCCGATGCGCACGAGGCGCTGGTGCTCGACCTGCGCATCGCGCACCACGCCGCGCTCTTCAGCCTGGGCCGCGGCGACGAGGCCGATGCCGTCTACGACTGGATCCGCGCGCACTGCCACGACGACGTCGCGCGCGTGCCGCCGACCTGCGTGCAGATCAACAACCTCACCAACCGCTCGCGCCAGCGCGAGGCGCAGGAGCTGGGCTTCGCCCTGCTGGAGCGGCTGGGCCTGCCCTTGCCCGCGAGCGGCTTCGACGCCTCCAAGAAGCCCCTCATCGACGCGCTCAAGGCCTGGATCGCGAGCCCGGAGAAGGTCCGCGATCACGAGCGCCCCACCGTGACGGACACGCGCGTGCTCGCCACCGCCCGCCTGCTGCACTACACGCTCGGCCCCACCTTCTACTGCGGCGATCCGCGGGGCGGCCTGCTGGTGCTGTACTGCCACCAGCTGTGGGTGCAGCACGGGCCGTGCGCGCCCCTGCTGACCGGCTTCGGCGGCATCCCGCTCATCACCGTGAGCGGCGGCGACTACCGCGGCGGCTGGATCGCCATCCGCCATGCGCTCGACGTGGCCGAGCGGCGCGGCTACGAGCCCGAGACCTCGTGGGTGCGCCACTGCATGGCGCTCTTCGTGCAGCACTGGGCGCAGCCGCTGGAGAGCTGCGTGGCCGAGGCCCGGCGCGCGCGCGAAGGTCTGCTGCAGGGCGGCGACCTGCAATACGCCTGCTTCAGCTACCACACCGAAATCGCCGCGCAGATGGACGTGGCCGCGAGCCTCGACGAGCTCGAGTCCGTGCTCGACGCCGCCTCGGCCTTCGCCTCGCGCACCGGCAATGGCTTCTTCGAGCAGGTGACGGTGCAGTACCGGCAGCTGCTCGACGGGCTGCGCAGCGGCCAGTGGGCCGCGCTGCTGGACCCGTCGGCCCAGCCGCCCGATCCGCGTGCGCCCGGCATCAACCCGACGGCCGTCGTGACCTTCCACCTGGTGCGCGCCATCGCCGCCGCCCTGCAGGGAGACGACGCGGCGCTGATGCGCCATGCCTCGGCGGCGGTGCCGCTGCTGCCCTTCGTCGCCGGCTACTACCCCGTGGCACAGGTGCGCTGGCTGCACGGCCTCGCGCTCGCACGCCGCATGGCGCAGACCGAGGGCGAGGAGCGCGACGCCATCGCCCAGAAGCTCGACACCATCCGCCACTGGCTGCACGAGCGCGCCGCCGATGCGCCGGCCAACTTCCGGCACCTCGCGACCTGGCTGGATGCCGAGCACGTGCTCGCCACCGCAGGGGCGCTCGCCTCGATGCCGCGCTACGACCTCGCCCAGCGCGAGGCGGCGCAGCACTGCCGGCCCTGGCACCGCGCACTGCTGGCCGAGCGGGTGGCGCGCGTGTGCCGGCAGGCCGGCCTGGAGCGTGGGGCGCGCCCGCTCTACACCGAGGCGCGCAACCTCTACGCGAGCTGGGGCGCCGCCGGCAAGGCCGCGATGCTCGACCGCGAACACCAGCTGCCCACCCCGCGCGCGGGGTTCGGCCCGCGTGCCACGCAGACCACCTTGTCCGCGCTCGGCACCGACGGCGGCTTCAACGCCACCACGCTCGACATGGCGGCGATCCTGCGCGCCTCGCAGGCGCTCAGCTCCGAGACCAGCCTGCCGCGCCTCAAGCTGCGCGTGCGCGAGCTGCTGGGCGCGATGACGGGGGCCGACCGTGTGCAGCTCCTGCTGCGCGCCGGCACGCCGCCGGCCTGGTGCCTGGCCAGTGGCGCCGCGGGCCAGCCCCGGCTGCCGCTCGACGAGGCGGTCCGGCGTGGCCTGGTGCCGGTATCGGCCTTCCGCTATGCCGAGCGCACCGGGCAGCCGCTGCTGGTGGACGACGCGGTGACCGACGACCGCTTCGCGCGCGATCCCTACTTCAGCGGGGCCGAGCGCTGCTCGCTGCTCATCGTGCCGATCGCGAGCCACGGCGAGCAGCGCGCCATGCTCGTCCTGGAGAACCGCCTCGCGCGCGGCGCCTTCTCGGTGGACCGGCTGGACGCCGTGATGATGATCGCCGGCCAGCTCGCGGTCTCGCTCGACAACGCCGTGCTCTACGACTCGCTGGAGCGCCAGGTGGCCGAGCGCACCCGCGCGCTGGGCGAGGCCAACCGGCGGCTCTCCGAGCTGAGCGTGACGGATGCGCTGACGGGCCTGGCCAACCGGCGCCGCCTGGAGGAGGCGCTCGCCACCGAGTGGGCCCGCGCGCAGCGCGCCGGCACGCCGGTGGGTCTCGCGATGATCGACATCGACCAGTTCAAGCCCTACAACGACCACTACGGCCACCTGCGTGGCGACGACTGCCTGCGGGTGGTGGCGCAGGCCCTGCGCCAGGCGCTGCGCCGCGGCGAGCTGCTCGCGCGCTACGGCGGCGAGGAGTTCGTCTTCGTGATGCCCGACACCGACCTCGCCGGCGCGCTGGCCGCCAGCGAGCGGCTGCGCGCGGCGGTGGCGGCCCTGCGCGAGCCGCACGAGGCGTCGGCGCTCGGCACCGTCAGCGTGAGCGTGGGTGCGGCGGCGGTGGTGCCGTCGCCAGACGAGGCCTGGGCGTCGCTGCTGCAACGCGCCGACGCGGCGCTCTACGAGGCCAAGCGCCTCGGCCGCAACCGCGTCGAAGGCGCCTGAGCCGGCGCGCCGCTCAGGGGTAGAGCCCGCGCTCCTGGCGCGCCGAGAGGATGCGCTCGCAGGCGACCGCGAAGGTCGCGGTGCGCAGCGTGATCCGGTGACGGTCGGCCGTGTCCCAGATGGCCCGCAGCGCATCGACCATGATCTTGTCCAGGCGAAGGTTGATCTCGTCCTCGCTCCAGAAGAAGCTCGAGAAATCCTGCACCCACTCGAAGTAGCTGACCGTCACGCCGCCGGCATTGCAGATCACGTCGGGCACCACCAGCACGCCGCGCTCGCGCAGCACGTCGTCGGCCTCGGGCAGCGTCGGGCCGTTGGCCCCTTCGAGCACCAGCCTGGCCTTGATGCGGTTGGCGCGCGCGACGGTGATCTGGCCTTCGAGCGCGGCCGGGATGAGGATGTCGCAGTCCACGTCCCAGAAGGCTTCGTCGTCGATGCGCTCGGCCTCGGCATGGCGGCCGATGCCGCCGTCGCGCCGCTGCACCTGCATCAGGTCGGCCATGTCGAAGCCCTTGGGGTTCACGAGCGTGCCCGTGTGGTCCTGGATGGCGACGATGGTCGCGCCCGCGCCCACGAAGAGCTCGGCCGCCGCGCTGCCCACGTTGCCGAAGCCCTGCACCGCCACGCGCACGCCGTCGAGCGGCAGGCCGAGCCGCCGTGCGGCCTCGCGGCCGGTGACGAAGACGCCGCGGCCCGTGGCCTTCACGCGGCCGAGCGAGCCGCCCAGGTGGATGGGCTTGCCCGTCACCACGCCGGTCGCGGCGGTGCCGGTGTTCATGGAGTAGGTGTCCATCATCCACGCCATGATCTGCGCGTTGGTGTTCACGTCCGGCGCGGGGATGTCGCGCTGCGGGCCGATGATGATGCCGATCTCGCTGGTGTAGCGCCGCGTGATGCGCTCGAGCTCCTTGATCGACAGCTGCTTCGGGTCGCAGCGGATGCCGCCCTTGGCCCCGCCATAGGGCAGGTTGACCGCGGCGCACTTGACCGTCATCCAGGCCGACAGCGCCATCACCTCCTCGAGCGTCACGTCGGGGTGGTAGCGCACGCCGCCCTTGCCGGGGCCGCGCGAGAGGTTGTGCTGCACGCGGAACCCCTCGAAGTGCGCCACGCTGCCGTCGTCCATCTCGATGGGCACGTCGACGATCAGCGCGCGCTTGGGACGCTTGAGCGTATCGCCCCAGTGCGCCAGCGGCCCGAGGTAGGGCAGCACGCGGTCGACCTGCTCGAGGTAGGTGTGCCACGGGCTGGTGGCGGTCGGGGTGACGTAGGACAGGGTGCTCATGGCGGTCTCCGTGGAGGGCAAGCCCCGGTGCACGCCGCGCTCATGACGCACATGCCCCGGGCCTGGGCGAAGACTGTAGGCCGCCGTCCGCGCGTTTTGGGCCCGCTGCCATGCCACCTTTGCATGACCGGGGGCATAGGGCATCAGCGGCCGAATTCGTCGCCCAGCTCCGCGGCGCGCCGCTGCGCGGCCTTGACCGCCTTCACGATCGCGGCCTGCACCTGGCTCTGCGCCATCGACGTGAGCGCGGCGTAGGTGGTGCCGCCCTTGGAGGTGACGCGCTCGCGCAGCACGGCGGGCGACTCGGGCGAGGCCTGGGCCAGGGCGCTCGCGCCCTGGAAGGTGGCCAGCGCGAGCGTCTTGCCCTGCTCTTCGGTCAGGCCCATCTCGAGCGCCGCCTGCACCATGGCCTCGACAAAGAAGAAGACGTAGGCCGGGCCAGAGCCCGAGATCGCCGTGACGGCATCGAGGTCGTGCTCGGCGTCGACCCACAGCGTGCGCCCGGTGGGCGCGAGCAGCCGGTCGATCTCCTTGCGCTCCGGCGCCGTGACCGCCGGCCGCGCGTACAGGCCTGCGATGCCCTGGCCGATGAGGGCGGGGGTGTTCGGCATGGAGCGCACGATGCGCTCGGTGCCCAGCAGCCGGGCCATGTCGTCGCTGCGGATGCCGGCCATCACGCTGAACTGCAGCGCCTGCGCCACGTGCGGCAGGTTGGCCTCGGCGGCGGCCTTGAAGTTCTGCGGCTTGATGGCCCACACCACGGTGGCGGCGCGCTGCAGCACCGAGCCCGGGGCTTCGAGGGTGATGACCGAGAGCTCGCGCTGCAGCCGCGAGCGCTGGTCGGCGTTGGGCTCGAGCACGAGGATGTCGCCCGGGGCGCGGCCGCTCTTGAGCAGGCCGCCGATGATGGCGCTGGCCATGTTGCCGCCGCCGATGAATGCAATGGTGGTCATGTCGTGGTCGTCAGGCTTGCGCCCATTGCCGCAGTGCGCGCTCGGCCTGCTGCAGGGGCGGTCGGGTGAGGGTGTAGAAGGATAGTCGGCCGGGCGCCGGCCAGCGCTGCGAGGCCGACACCGCCACGAGGTCGGCCGGGATGGCCGAGCGGTTGAGGCAGCCCACGCCCCAGCCCGCGCGCAACGCCGCCATCGCGCCATGCGCGCCGCTGCAGCTCAGGCGCAGGTGGTGCGGCCGGCCGGCACGGGCGAGCGCCGCGAGCGCAAGCCGGCGCGCCGGGCAGTCGGGGCCGAGCAGCACCAGCGGCACGGGGCCGCGCACGGGCAGCGCGTAGCGCTCGGCCTGCACCCAGGCGAGCGGCTCGCGCACCACGAGGCGCGCGCCGTCGGGCGGGCGCTCGCTCGTGACGACGGCGAGGTCCATCTCGCCCGCCTGCCAGAGCTGCAGCAGCGAGCCCGAGCTCGCCCACAGCAGCTCGAAGCGCGTGCCGGGCGTGCTCTCGTGCAGCAGCGTGAGCAACTCGGCGAGCCGCCCGGGCATGAAGTACTCGCTCAGGCCGACGCGGCACACCGCGGCCTCGGGCGCCGGCTGCACCGCGGCGCGGGCCTCGTCCTGCCACGCGAGCAGGCGCCGCGCATGCGGCAGGAAACGCTCGCCCTCGGCCGTGAGCGCGAGCGAGCGCGTGCTGCGCTCCGCCAGGCGCACGCCGAGCAGCGTCTCCAGCTGCTGCAGGTGCGTGCTCACGGCCGACTGCGTGCGGTGCACCTGCTGCGCGGCACGTGTCACCGAGCCGGTGTCGGCGACGGCGACGAAGCTGCGCAGCCAGAGCGGGTCGAGGTCGGTCATTGATCTGATAGTCCGATGAATGTCGAAGAATCAAACTGATTCACAGATGAATGCTCGATGCCTAGAGTGCAGCTGTCAAGTCAACCCCAGGAGCGACACATGCCTTACCTGCACATCCAGATCTCCGGCCCGCAAGACGACGCGCTGGCCCAGCGTGTGGCCGACACCGGCACCGAGCTCACCGCGCGGCTGCTGGGCAAGCAGCGCGAGCACACCGCCGTGGTGGTGGACTTCATCGCCCCGGCGCACTGGTTCATCGCCGGGCAGGCGCTCACCCGACTCAAGCAGCGGAGCTACCACTGGATGGTGAGCATCACCGACGAGACCAACACGAAGCGCGAGAAGGCCGAGTACCTCGCCGCGGTGCACAGGGCGATGGACGAGCTGCTGGGGGGTGCTGCCGAACATTCGTATGCCCATGTGGCCGACCTGCGCGGCAGCGCCTACGGCTTCGGCGGACGCACGCAGGAGCACCGCTACCAGCATGGTTGAACCCTGCTCGCGTGTCGGCATGGTGGTGTAGGGATCATGGCGGCTCACCTCACGGAGGCCACCCATGCACCTCGAAGGCTCCTGCCATTGCGGCGCCGTGCGCTTCAGCCTGGAAGCGCACAGCCCGCAGCCCTACCTGCACTGCCACTGCTCCATCTGCCGCAAGACCGCGGGTGGCGGCGGCTACGCGATCAACCTCGGTGGCGACGCCTCCACCCTGCGCGTGGCCGGGCAGGAGAGCGTCTCCATCTACCACGCGGTGATGCGCGAGCCGGGCAAGCGCGCGACACGCTCCAAGGCCGGTCGGCACTTCTGCAAGCACTGTGGCAGCGCCTTGTGGATGTGGGATCCGCGCTGGCCCGAGCTCGTGCACCCGCACGCCTCGGCCATCGACACGCCGCTGCCCCGGCCGAAGGAGGTGGTGGAGGCCGGCCTCGCCTGGGTCGCGCCCTGGGTGGACGTGCCGCGAGGCCGCGGCCACGTGCACTGCGACACGTGGCCCGGCGAATCGCTGCGCGAATGGCACCAGCGCCACGGCGTCGAAAGCCCGTGACGCCGCGCGCGGAGGAGAGCCTTACTTGACGCTCATGAACGGCACCGGCGCGCTGCCGTAGATGTGCTGCGGCAGCTCGCCGTTCCAGCGCTGCGCCTTGGCGAGCTCGACCTCGATGCGGCGCAGCTCCAGCACGTCCTTGTTCTCGCGCAGGGCGGTGTTCTGCACGCGCAGCGCCTCGGCTTCGGCCTGCGCCTTCGCCTTCACCGCGTAGGCTTCGCCGTCGGCCTGCACCTTGAGCGCCGTCGCTTCGGCTTCGGCCGTGACGACCTTGGCGCGCTGCTGCGCTTCGACCGTGCGGACCTGGTTCTCGGCGGCGAGTTTCTTCTGCTCCTCGGTCGCCTTGGCGTTGATCGCGCCCATGTACTCGGCCGAGAAGGCGAAGCTGCGCATGTCGATGTTGATGATCTGCGCGCCGTACTGGGCCACCTTGGCCTTGAGCGCGGTCTGGATGTCGGCGCTCACCGAGGCGCGCTTGCCGATGAGGTCCGGCGCGGTGTAGCGGGCCGTCACCGACTTGAAGACCTCCTGCACGGCGGTGTCGATGTAGCTGTTGAGGTTGCCGTCGCGGCTGTACTTCTCGAAGACCTCGACCACGCGGTCAGGCGAGATGCTGTAGCGCACCGTCATGCTCACGCTCACCGGCTGCAGGTCGGCGGTCGCGCCTTCGGCCTTCTCGATGTCGGCCGATTCGGAGCGCACGTTGAAGACGTTGAGCTTCTCCCACGGCGCGAGGATGACCAGGCCTTCCCCTTCGATGCCGCTGATCTTGCCGAAGGTCGTGATCACGCCGCGGTGGCCGGTGGGCACCTGCGAGAACGGCCACATCGTCATGAGCGCCAGCGCGACGACCAGCACGACGGCGATCCAGGTGCCGGCCTTGGCGGTGGCTTGAAAGGGGAACTTGGCGGCCACGGCGGTGGCCTGCAACGGAAGCTTGGCGTTCATGGGGATCCCTCCTGCGGTGTGCGGTGTTGTGGTGTGGGCGGCGGTGGTGAGCCGCCGGCTTCGCGGGCATGGCGCGAAGCCGCGCCTCGCGAGCGGCGCGATTGTCAGCGGGGATCTCCGGCGGGCAGGACCCCTGCAAGGGGGTGTGCAGGCGGGCGGCGAGGTCAGCGCGGCGGCGGCGGCGGCCCGGCGAGCAGCGCCGCATTGCCGCCGGCGGCTGCGGTGTTGACCGTGAGCGTGCGCTCGACACAGAAGCGGTAGAGATAGTGCGGGCCGCCCGCCTTCGGCCCCGTGCCCGAGAGGCCTTCGCCGCCGAAGGGCTGCACGCCCACGACGGCGCCCACCATGTTGCGGTTGACGTAGACGTTGCCCACGTGCGCGGCCTCGGCCAGGCGCTGGGCGCGGCCGTCGATGCGGGTGTGCAGGCCGAGCGTGAGGCCATAGCCCAGCGCGTTGACCTCGGCGATCACCGCCTCGGGGTCGCCATGCCAGCGCACCACGTGCAGCACCGGGCCGAAGATCTCTTCGGTCAGCTCGGCGATGCGGCCGATCTCGAACGCGACGGGCGCCACGAGCCGCGGCGTGGCGTCGTCGCGGAGCGGTGTCTCGCCGATCAGGCGGGCTTCGCGCCGCAGGCGTGCGATGTGGCGCTGCAGGCGGGCATGCGCCTCGTCGTCGATGACGGGGCCGACGTCGGTCTCGAAGCGCGCCGGGTCGCCGAGCGTCAACTCGGCCATCGCGCCGCGCAGCATGTCCAGCACCGTTTCGGCCACGCCCTCGTGCACGCACAGCAGCCGCAGCGCCGAGCAGCGCTGCCCGGCGGAGCGGAAGGCGCTCTGCACCACTGCATCGACCACCTGCTCCGGCAGCGCCGTGCTGTCGACCACCATGGCGTTGAGCCCGCCGGTCTCGGCGATGAGCGGCACGATGGGGCCCTCCCTGGCCGCCAGCGCCCGGTGGATGGCCTTGGCCACCGCCGTCGAGCCGGTGAAGCACACGCCCGCGGTGTGCGCATCCGCCACCAGCGCGGCGCCCACGGTCTCGCCCGGGCCGTGCAGCAGCGCCAGCGCGTCGGACGGCGCCCCGGCCTCGTGCAGCAGCGCGACCATGCGCGCGGCGACGAGCGGCGTCTGCTCGGCCGGCTTGGCGGCCACGCTGTTGCCGGCCACGAGCGCAGCCGCCACCTGGCCGGTGAAGATCGCGAGCGGGAAGTTCCACGGGCTGATGCAGACGAAGACGCCTCGGCCGTGCAGCGTGAGCGTGTTGCGTTCGCCGGTCGGCCCCGGCAGGCCTCGCGGCGCGAGCTGCGCCTCGGCCTGCGCGGCGTAGTAGCGGCAGTAGTCCACCGCCTCGCGCACCTCGGCGATGGCGTCGCCCCAGGTCTTGTGGGCCTCGCGCACGAGCAGGGCGCAGAACTCGGGCAGCTGCGCTTCGAGCCGGTCGGCGGCGCGGCGCAGCACCTGGGCGCGGTGCGCGAGCGGCGTCGCGTCCCAGGCCGGCTGGCCGTGTGCAAGGCGCGCCAGGGTCGGCGCGACCTGCGCCGGGGGCGTGGGGGCGAGCGGCGTCAGCCGTACCGAGGCGATCGCCTCGGCGAGCAGCGCGCGATCACGCCGGTCGTGCAGATCCAGTCCGCGGGCGTTCACGCGCTGCGGGCCGTAGAGCTGCGCGGGCAGGGGCAGGCCGGGTGTCGGGGTGGGCACCAGTGGCGAGGCGAGCAGGGCGTCGGGCGTGACGCGCTCGTCGGCCAGTTGGTGCACGAAGGACGAGTTGGCGCCGTTCTCGAGCAGCCGGCGCACCAGGTAGGCCAGCAGGTCGCGGTGTTCGCCCACCGGGGCATAGACGCGCACGGCGAGCGTCGGGTCGTGCGCGAGCACCTCGCGGTAGAGCGCCTCGCCCATGCCGTGCAGACGCTGCAGCTCGAAGGCCGCGCCGTGCCGCCGCGCCATCTGCAGCACCGCGGCCACCGTGCCGGCGTTGTGCGTGGCGAACTGCGGATGGACCACGTCCGCCTGCGCGAGCAGCGCCTGCGCGCAGGCGAGGTAGGAGATGTCGGTGTGGTGCTTGTGCGTGTAGACCGGGTAGGCCGCCAGGCCCAGCTCCTGCGCGCGCTTGACCTCGCCATCCCAGTACGCGCCCTTGACGAGGCGCACCATCATGCGCAGGCCGTGCGTGCGCGCGATGCGCACGACTTCGTGCACGGTGGCGAGTGCGCGGGTCTGGTACGCCTGCACCACCACGCCGAGCCCCGTCCACTGCGGATGGCTCGCGGCCACGCGCGCGGCCAGCGCCTCCAGCACGTCGAGCGAGAGCTCCAGGCGGTCGCTCTCTTCGGCGTCGATGGTGAGGTGGAGGTCGGCCTCGGCCGCGCGCGCCGCGAGCGGCCACACGCGCGGCAGCAGGTCGGCCAGCACGCGCTCGTGCTGCAGCTCCTCGTAGCGCGCCAGCAGCGCGCTGAGCTTGATCGACATGCCGTCGGCCGCGCGCGGGCCGACGGGCCGGGGCTGCGCCGCGACGGTGTCGAGCGCGTGGCGGTAGGCGGCGAGGTAGCGCTGCGCGTCGGCCTCGGTGCGCGCGCCTTCCCCCAGCATGTCGTAGCTGTAGCGCAGGGCGGGCTGGGCGGCGCGCGCGCGGCCGGCCTCGTCCAGGGCCTCGGCGATGGAGCGGCCCAGCACGAACTGACGACCGAGCAGCTGCAGCGCGCGCACCGTGCCGCCCACCACCGTCTGCGCCCCGAGCCGCTGCAGCAGGCCCGACGCCCCCGGGCTTTCGTGCAGCAGCTTCTTCGAAAGGCCGATCGCGTTGGCCGACAGCGAGGCCAGCATCTGGTGCGGCCCGCCGGCCTGCGCGTCGAAGTTCGCGCTGCCGAGCTGGTCGGCAGTGAGGGCGATGGCGGTCTCGGTGTCGGGCACCCGCAGCAGCGCCTCGGCCAGGCGCATGAGCGCGAGCCCTTCGGCGCTCGAGATCGGGTACTCGCGCAGCAGCGACTCCATGGCCCAGAAGGGCGCGGGCCGGTCCCGCACCGCCTGCACCCACGGCCGCGCCATGGTCGCGACCTGGGGCCATTCGAGCGACGTGCCGAGCGTGGGCAACAGCGCCGACAACTGGCCGGCTTCGTCGTGCAGGGGTGCAGGCAGTCGCGGGCGTGGGGTCATGGCGGCGTCGACAAGGTGGCGATGCGCCAAGGTAGCCGCCGCAGCGCGGGGCATGGCGACGGGGCGGCCATGCCCCTGCCGGACACTCGGGATGTCAGCGCCGTCCGAAGATGGCCGTGCCCACGCGCACCAGCGTGGCGCCCTCGGCGATCGCCGCTTCGAGGTCGCCGCTCATGCCCATGGAGAGCGTGTCGAGTGCCAGGCCTTCGCGCTGCAGCGAGACGTACAGCGCATGCAGCGCGCGGTGCGGCGCGGCCTGTGCGGCCGGATCGTCGCTCGGCTCGGGGATCGACATCAGCCCGCGCAGCCGCACGCCGGGCAGCTGCGCCACCGCATGCGCAAGCGCGGGCAACGCTTCGGGCGCGACACCGCTCTTGCTGGCCTCGCCGCTCACGTTGACCTGCAGGCACACGTTGAGCGGCGGCAGGTCGGCGGGGCGCTGCTCGCTCAGGCGCTCGGCGATCTTCAGGCGGTCGACGCTGTGCACCCAGTCGAAGGCGTTCGCGGCCACGCGTGTCTTGTTGCTCTGCAGGGGGCCGATGAGGTGCCACTCGATGTCGCGCCGCAGGTCGGCAAGCGCCTCGATCTTCTCGATCGCTTCCTGCACGTAGTTCTCGCCGAAGCGCCGCTCGCCGGCGGCATGCGCCTCGCGCACATGCGCGGCACTGAAAGTTTTGCTTACGGTTAGCAGCGTGACACTTTGCACGGGCCGTTGTGCAGTCGCACAGGCCCTCGCAATGCGCTCGTGCACTTGTTGTATGTTCGCCGCAATCGTCGCCATAATCCCGCGAGCCTAGCGCAGAGGCGCAGCCCGAGCGGCACAGCGGGCCCCAACTCCAGTCGAAGACACATGGACATCACCCAACTGCTGGCGTTCTCGGTCAAGAACAAAGCGTCCGACCTGCACCTCTCCGCCGGCCTGCCTCCGATGATCCGTGTGCACGGCGACGTGCGCCGCATCAACGTCGATCCGCTCGAGCACAAGCAGGTGCACGAGATGGTCTACGACATCATGAACGACTCGCAGCGCAAGGCGTACGAAGAGACGCTCGAGTGCGACTTCTCGTTCGAGATCCAGGGCCTCGCGCGCTTCCGCGTCAACGCCTTCAACCAGAACCGCGGCGCGGGCGCCGTGTTCCGGACGATCCCTTCCAAGATCCTCACGCTCGAGCAGCTCAACACGCCCAAGGTGTTCGCCGAGCTCGCGTTGAAGCCCCGCGGCCTCGTGCTCGTGACCGGTCCCACCGGCTCGGGCAAGTCGACCACGCTCGCCGCGATGGTCAACCACTTGAACGAAAACGAGTACGGCCACGTGCTCACGGTCGAGGACCCGATCGAATTCGTGCACGAGTCGAAGAAGTGCCTGGTCAACCAGCGCGAGGTCGGCCCGCACACGCTGAGCTTCTCGAACGCGCTGCGCTCGGCGCTGCGCGAAGACCCGGACGCGATCCTCGTGGGCGAAATGCGCGACCTGGAAACCATCCGCCTCGCGCTCACCGCCGCTGAAACCGGTCACCTCGTGTTCGGCACGCTGCACACGAGCTCGGCCGCCAAGACCATCGACCGGGTGGTCGACGTGTTCCCGGCGGCTGAAAAGGAAATGGTGCGCGCGATGCTGTCGGAGTCGCTCGTGGCCGTGATCTCGCAGACGCTGTGCAAGCTCAAGGACGGCAGCGGCCGCATTGCCGCGCACGAGATCATGCTCGGCACGGCTGCCATCCGGAACCTGATCCGCGAGAACAAGATTGCGCAGATGTACTCGTCGATCCAGACCGGCAACACGGTGGGCATGCAGACGCTCGACCAGAACCTCGCCGACCTCGTCCGGCGCAACATCATCTCGCCCGCCGAAGCGCGCGCGAAGGCGAAGTTCCCCGAAAACTTCCCCGGCTGACCGCCATCCGGATCCATTGCCGCGAGCGAGCCTTGAAGAAACTCCTGGATCGACTCAAGCGGGGCAATGGCGCGCCGCCGCGACGCGCGGGCGATGAAGGGCCGTCGAGCGACGACGGCTATTTCTCCACCCAGTTCCACGATCGCGCCGACGACGCGCAGCTGGCGACCTGGGCCGAGCGCGCCCAGCGCGTCGGAGCGCAGCCGCTCGAACGCAAGGTCGCCGAGCCGCTCTTCGCGCGGCTCTGGGGCGCCGACCGCTACGTCGCGGCGCTGAGCCAGGACGAGCTCCTGCGCATGAGCCAGTACCTGCAGTTCGTGACCGTCGGCCCCAATGAAGAGGTGATCGGCCAGGACGAGCAGGGCGACTACATGCTCATCGTGCTCGACGGCACCATCGCCGTGGACCGCGTGCAGCCCTGGGGCGGACGCGCCCGCCTGGCCGAGGCGCGCGCGGGCGACATGCTGGGCGAGATGTCGCTGCTGGATGCAGGGGCGCGTTTTTCCGCATGCACCACGCTCACGCCGTGCACGCTCGCGGTGGTGGACGCGCAGCGCCTGGATGAGATGATCATGTTCGAGCCGCGGCTCGGCCTGGCCTTGCTGGCCTCGCTGTCGCGGCGCCTGTCGTTGCGCCTGCGGCAGGTGAGTGCGCGCCTGAGTGCTCTGTTGTCGAGCAACTGACGCCCGAAGTCCCCAAGCGCAGAAAGAAGGCCCTCATGGAAAGAGATCAGGCATCGAAATTCGTCAACGACCTGCTGCGCCTCATGGTGTCGCGCAACGGCTCCGACCTCTTCCTCACCGCCGACTTCCCGCCGGCGATCAAGGTCGACGGCAAGATCACCAAGGTGTCGCCCCAGCCGCTGACCAGCCAGCACACGCTCGCGCTCACCCGCTCGGTGATGAACGACAAGCAGGCGGCCGAGTTCG
The DNA here is from genome assembly GCA_044507405.1 of Rubrivivax sp. Taxonomy (GTDB): domain Bacteria; phylum Pseudomonadota; class Gammaproteobacteria; order Burkholderiales; family Burkholderiaceae_C; genus Rhizobacter. Next base: position 18,087 of record JBIQJS010000023.1, read on the forward strand.
AGCGCACCAAGGAGTGCAACTTCGCGATCTCGCCGCAGGGCATCGGGCGCTTCCGCGTCAACGCCTTCGTGCAGCAGGGGCACGTGGGCCTGGTGCTGCGGACCATCCCGCAGACGCTGCCCACCATCGACAGCCTGAACCTGCCGCAGGTGCTGAAGGACGTGACGATGACCAAGCGCGGCCTGGTCATCTTCGTGGGCGCCACGGGCTCGGGCAAGAGCACCTCGCTCGCGGCCATGATCGACTACCGCAACGAGAACTCCTACGGCCACATCATCACCATCGAAGACCCGGTGGAGTTCGTGCACCCGCACAAGAACTGCATCGTGACGCAGCGCGAGGTGGGGCTGGACACCGAGGACTGGGGCGCTGCGCTCAAGAACACGCTGCGCCAGGCGCCCGACGTGATCCTGATGGGCGAGATCCGCGACCGCGAGACCATGGAGCATGCGGTGGCGTTCGCCGAGACCGGCCACCTCTGCATGGCCACGCTGCACGCCAACAGCGCCAACCAGGCGCTCGACCGCATCATCAACTTCTTCCCCGAAGAGCGGCGCGCGCAACTGCTGATGGACCTCTCGCTCAACCTGAAGGGCCTGATCTCGCAGCGCCTGCTGCCGCGCCAGGAAGGCCGTGGGCGCATCGCGGCGGTCGAAATCCTGCTCAACACGCCGCTCATCAGCGACCTCATCTTCAAGGGCGAGGTGGCCGAGATCAAGGAGATCATGAAGAAGAGCCGCGAGCTCGGCATGCAGACCTTCGACCAGGCGCTCTTCGACCTCTACGAGAACCACATGGTCACGTACGAGGATGCCCTGCGCAATGCCGACTCGGTCAACGACCTGCGCCTGCAGATCAAGCTCAACAGCAACCGCGCCCGCACCCAGGATCTTTCCGCCGGCACCGAACACCTCACGATCGTCTAAGGAAGCACCGCCCGCATGACCACCAGGACCTACGACCCCATTCCGCCGCGCAAGGTGGCGTTCCTCGGCCTCGGCGTGATGGGCTACCCCATGGCCGGCCACCTCAAGCGCGCCGGGCACGACGTGGTGGTCTACAACCGCACCGCCGCCAAGGCGGCGCAGTGGGTCGGCGAGTACGGCGGCGCGAGCGACGCCACGCCCGAGGCTGCGGCCAAGGACGCCGACATCGTCTTCGCCTGCGTGGGCAACGACGAGGACCTGCGCGCCGTGACCATCGGCGAGCGCGGCGCCTTCGGCGGCATGAAGGAAGGCGCGATCTTCGTGGACCACACGACGGCGTCGGCCGAGGTCGCGCGCGAGCTGAGCGCCGAGGCGCAATCCCGCGGCTTCCAGTTCATCGATGCGCCGGTCTCGGGCGGCAACCTGGGCGCGATCAACGGCGCGCTCACCGTCATGTGCGGCGGCGATGCGCAGGCCTTCGCCACCATCCAGCCGGTGGCCATGGCCTATTCGAAGGCGGTCACGCTGCTGGGCGAAAGCGGCGCCGGCCAGCTCGCCAAGATGGTCAACCAGATCTGCATCGCCGGCCTGGTGCAGGGCCTGGCCGAGGCCATCGCCTTCGGCCAGAAGGCGGGCCTGGACATGAAGGCCGTGCTCAGCGTGATCGGCAAGGGCGCCGCCCAGAGCTGGCAGATGGACAACCGCGGCCCGACCATGATCGACGGCAAGTTCGACTTCGGCTTCGCCGTGGACTGGATGCGCAAGGATCTCGGCCTCGTGCTCGACGAGGCCAAGCGCAACGGCGCGCGGCTGCCCGTCACCGCGCTCGTGGACCAGTTCTACGCCGACGTGCAGGCGCTGGGCGGCCAGCGCTGGGACACCTCCAGCCTGATCAAGCGGCTGGTGTGAGCGCGCAGGCGGCGCTCAGCGCGCCGCTGCCGACTTGGGCACGGCCTTGGGGTCGATCTCGGAGAGTTCGGCCTCGCTCACGATCTCCAGCACCTTCACGACCTTCTGCACGCCGCTGATGCTGCGGGCGAGGTTGCTCGCACGCTCGGCTTCGCGCTCGGTCACGCGGCCCATCAGGTAGACGGTGCCGCGCTCGGTGAGCACCTTGAAGGCGTTGGCGCTGATGTCGCCGGCGTCGACGAGGGTGGCCTTGACCTTGCTCGTCACCAGCGTGTCGTTGGAGCGTTGGCTGAGCGAGCTGGCCGTCATCACGGCAAGATCGTTGACCACCGACTTCACGTTGTCCAGGCGCGAGACGGCCTGCTCGATGTTCGTGCGGTCGGCTTCGGTCGGCACCTCGCCGGTCAGGAGAACCAGGCGGTTGTAGCTCGTCACGTTGACGTGCCCGCGGTCGCCCAGCAGGTCGCGCACCCGGCTGTTGGCCTTGAGCTCGATCGACTGGTCGTCGATCTGGGTGCCCGAGCTGCGGCGGTCGGTGGCGATCAGCGAGCCGCCGACCACCGCGCCCCCCACGAGCAATGCAGCGCAGCCGGAGAGGGCGGTCGTGGCGGCGAGCGCGCCGATGACAGCGGCGGTGCGCAGGGAAATGGAGCGCGAGCGGGTCATGTGTTTTCCTGTTCTCCGAGCAATTGCAGGTCTACCGCATCGCACAGGCAATGCAGCGTGAGGATGTGCACTTCCTGGATGCGTGCCGTGCGTTCGTGCGGAACGCAGATGTGGACGTCGGTTTCGGTGAGCAGCTCGTTCATTCGGCCGCCGCCACGCCCGGTGAGCGCGACCACCGTCATCTCCTTCGCGTGCGCGGCGTCGACGGCGGCCAGCACGTTGGCGGAGTTGCCGCTCGTCGTGATCGCCAGCAGGACGTCGCCCGGCGCGCCGAGCGCCTGGACCTGGCGCGAGAAGATGTCGTGGAAGGCGTAGTCGTTGCCGACGGCGGTGAGGATGGAGGTGTCGGTGGTGAGCGCGATCGCCGCAAGGCCCGGGCGTTCACGCTCGAAGCGGCCGATGAGCTCGGCCGCGAAATGCTGCGCGTCGCTCGCCGAGCCGCCGTTGCCGCAGGCGAGCACCTTGCCGCCGGCCGTGATGCAGCCGACCAGCGCGTTGACCGCGTCGGCGATCGGGCGCGACAGCACTTCGGCCGCCGCGTACTTGAGGTCGGCGCTGTCGAAGAACTGCTGTTGGATGCGTTGTTCCAGCATGGGCACGGATCATATGACAGGGGTTTTCGCCGGCGGTTCCAGGCGCAGGGCGCACCCCCCGCGGGTCACGGGGCAAAAAACGCGCCGCGCAGCCACTCGAGTAACTCGCCTTCGATCGCCACCACGTCGAAGCGGCAGGGCGGCGGCGTGGCATGTCGGCGCAGGTAGTGCTGAGCGGCATAGACCACCCGCGCCTGCTTGCCGGGCGTGACGCTTGCGGCGGCACCGCCGTGCTGGCGGTCGCGCCGCGCGCGCACCTCCACGAAGACCAGCGTGCCGTCGCGGTCGGCCATGACGAGGTCGACCTCGCCCCCGCGCGCACGGGGGCCGGCGGCCACTCGATAATTGCGCTCCACGAGCTTCAGTCCCTGCGCCAGCAAGTGCTGCAGCGCCCGTGCTTCGGCGTCATCGCCCAACCCTTTGCGGGTCTTCTGTACCGTGACCATCACTCCCTCGTTGATGCTGCAGGCGGCGCACGCCGCGGCCGGCGCGCAGCAGTATCCCGCAGGGGCGCTGTATGTCGTGGCCACCCCCATCGGCAACCTCGCCGACCTGAGCTTCCGTGCGGTGCACGTGCTCGCGCTGGTCGATGCCGTCGCCTGCGAGGACACGCGCCACAGCGCGGCGCTCCTGCGCCACCTGGGCCTGGAAAAGCCGCTCCTCGCGGTGCACGAGCACAACGAGCGCGAGGCGGCCGGCGAGGTGCTCACCCGGCTCGCGCGGGGCGAGCGCATCGCTTACGTGAGCGATGCCGGCACGCCGGCGATCAGCGACCCGGGGGCGGTGCTGGTCGCTGCGGCCTCGGCCGCCGGCCATCGCTGCATTCCCTTGCCCGGCGCGAGCAGTGCGCTCGCCGCGGTCTGCGTGGCGGGCGACGGGGTGGGGCGCGGCTTCGTCTTCGTCGGGTTCCTGCCGAGCAAGGGCGCCGAGCGCACGCAGGCGCTCGAGGGCGTGGCGGCATGCGCCGATACGCAGGTGCTCTTCGAGGCTCCGCATCGCATCGAGGCGCTGCTGGGCGCACTCGCCGAGCGCTGCCCGGCCCGGCGCATCACGGTCTGCCGCGAGTTGACCAAGCAGTTCGAAACGGTCGAGACGCGCCTGGCCGCGGAGCTGCCGGCGTGGCTGGCCGCGGACGCCAACCGCAGCCGGGGCGAGTTCGTGCTGGTGCTGCATGCGCACGCGCAGGACGCCGCTCGCGAGAGCGAGGGCGCACACGACCCGACGCTGCGCGTGCTCATGGCCGAGCTGCCGCTCAAGCAGGCCGTGGCGCTCGCGGCGGCGTTGACCGGTGCGCCGCGCAACGCGCTGTACGCACGCGCGCTCGCGCTCAGGAACGAAGCGTCGGACTGAGGGTCTTTGCGCCGTGCCGCCCGAGGGTCGGCTCCTACAATGCCGCGATGATCTCGCGCGAACCCACCCTGGAGCGCCTGGCCACGGCCAGGTCCTTGTTGCTGGAACCCTTCGGGGTCACCGACGCGACGCTGTCGAAGGCGCTGGCGACCATTGCGGAGCACCGCATCGACGACGCCGACCTCTACTTCCAGTACACGCGCAGCGAAGGCTGGAGCCTGGAAGAAGGCATCGTCAAGTCCGGCAGCTTCGGCATCGACCAGGGGGTGGGCGTGCGCGCGGTGGCGGGTGAGAAGACCGCCTTCGCCTACTCCGATGACATCTCCGAGGCGGCGCTGCTCGATGCCGCGCAGACGGTGCGCACCATCGCCGCGGCCGGCCAGAGCCGCACCGTCAAGATCACCGGGCACCACCGCGTGGCCGAGAGCCGCAAGCTCTACGCGCCCATGGACCCGATCGCCACGCTCGACAGCACGCAGAAGGTGGCGCTGCTGGAGAAAGTCGAAAAGCTCGCCCGCGCCAAGGACCCGCGCATCAAGCAGGTGATGGCCGGCGTGGCCGCCGAGTACGACGTGGTGCTGGTGGCGCGTGCCGATGGCACGCTCGCGGCTGACGTGCGGCCGCTCGTGCGCCTGTCGGTCACCGTGATCGCCGAGCAGACCCTCGAGGGCAAGGTGCGCCGCGAGGTCGGCAGCGGGGGCGGTGGCGGCCGCTTCGGCCTCGGCTACTTCCACGACAGCGTGATCGAAGGCTACGTGAACGACGCCGTCAAGGCCGCGCTCACCAACCTCGAAGCGCGCCCGGCCAAGGCGGGCGAGATGAGCGTGGTGCTCGGGCCCGGCTGGCCCGGCGTGCTGCTGCACGAGGCGGTGGGCCATGGGCTGGAGGGTGACTTCAACCGCAAGGGCTCGAGCGCCTTCAGCGGTCGCATCGGCCAGCGCGTGGCCGCCAAGGGCGTGACCGTGCTCGACGACGGCACCATCCCCGATCGGCGCGGCTCGCTCAACATCGACGACGAAGGCAACCCCAGCCAGCGCAACGTGCTGATCGAGGACGGCATCCTCAAGGGTTACATCCAGGACTCGATGAACGCACGGCTCATGGGCGTCAAGCCCACGGGCAACGGCCGGCGCGAGAGCTACGCGGCCGTGCCCATGCCGCGCATGACCAACACCTACATGCTGGGCGGCGACAAGTCGAAGGAAGAGATCATCGCCGGCCTCAAGCGCGGCCTCTACGCCACCAACTTCGGCGGCGGGCAGGTCGACATCACGAGCGGCAAGTTCGTCTTCTCCGCGAGCGAGGCCTTCTGGGTCGAGAACGGCAAGATCCTCTACCCCGTCAAGGGCGCCACCATCATCGGCAACGGCCCCGATGCCCTCACGCGCGTGAGCGCGATCGGCAACGACATGAAGCTCGACACCGGCGTGGGCGTGTGCGGCAAGGAAGGCCAGAGCGTGCCGGTGGGCGTCGGCCAGCCGACGCTGCGCATCGACCGGCTGACGGTCGGCGGCACGGCGTGATGCGCGCCGCCCGTCGGTGGCTCAGCGGCCCCCGGCGGTGAGGACGGGCGCCGCCGCGGCGCTCAGGGCGTCACGCTGCGCCAAGGCGCGCGCCTGGACGACGCGGGCGATCTCTGCGCGCAACGTGGCGCTCAGCAGGCCGTCGGCTTCCATCTCCAGCGCCACCGCGTGCTGAGCGGCGGCTGCACGCATCTCGTTGGTGATGAGCGCTTCGCCCATGGCCGCGAGCGTGAGGTCGCGCCGGTCGACCCAGCCCTGGAGTTGCACGGCGACGTGATCGTCGCTGGTCGCCATGAACCGTGCGGCGTCGAGTGCGCGGTCATCGGGCCCGGCTGCGAGGCTGCCCATGGCGACGGACAGGGTCCCGACGGCCAGGCTCAAGTGACGGAAGAAGGCGGTGCGGTTCATGGCGGTTCCCTCGTGGAGTGGCTGTTGTGTGGCCGATCGCGTCACCGCGGCAGTGCGCATCGGGTGGACCCATGCTAGGAACCGCCTCCCCGGCCGGATAGGAACTTGCACACGGTTCACAATTGGTTACCACTCGCTCATCTGCGTGACGAAAGCCCAACCCGTGCAAATTGCGCGCTTGACGCACGGGCTGGTGCCCGTGCTACAGTGCCGGCCATGCGTTTCGCCAGCTTTTTCTTTGCCTACTTTTGGTTCTCGCACCGCACCGGCGGAGGAGAGGCTAGCGCGTAGGCAGACCTGAACGCGCACCGATCACCAAACCGCCGGAGTCCCCGGCGGTTTTTTTTTGCCATGTCACAAGCCATTGCCCAACGAGGAGAACTCGAATGAACGCCAAGTCCGCCAGTGCCGCCGAGGGTTGGGCTGCGCCCGTCGACAAGACCGGCCAGACCGACGATGAAAGGATCAAGGACGTGATGCCGCTTCCGCCTCCCGAGCACCTGGTGCGCTTCTTTCCCATTCGCGGCACGGCCGCCGAGTCGCTGATCACCGAGACACGCCAGCGCGTGCGCAACATCATGGCCGGCAAGGACGACCGGCTCCTGGTGATCGTGGGCCCCTGCTCCATCCATGACCCGGCGGCGGCGGTGGAGTACGCGAAGAAGCTGCGGGCGGAGCGCGAGCGTTATGCCGACACGCTGGAGGTGGTGATGCGCGTGTACTTCGAGAAGCCGCGCACCACGGTCGGATGGAAAGGTCTCATCAACGACCCCTACCTCGACGAGAGCTTCCGCATCGACGAAGGCCTGCGCATCGCGCGCCAGCTGCTGATCGACATCAATCGCCTGGGCGTGCCGGCCGGCAGCGAATTCCTCGACGTGATCTCGCCGCAGTACATCGGCGACCTCATCAGCTGGGGCGCGATCGGCGCGCGCACCACCGAAAGCCAGGTGCACCGCGAACTGGCCTCGGGCCTGTCCGCACCCATCGGATTCAAGAACGGCACCGACGGCAACATCCGCATCGCGACCGACGCCATCCAGGCCGCGGCCCGCCCCCACCACTTCCTCTCCGTGCACAAGAACGGCCAGGTCGCCATCGTCGAAACCCGGGGCAATGGCGACTGTCACGTCATCCTGCGCGGCGGCAAGTCGCCCAACTACGACAAGGCGAGCGTCGAGGCCGCCTGCAAGGACCTCGAGGCTGCCAGGCTGCCCTGCACGCTGATGGTCGACTGCTCGCATGCCAACAGCAACAAGCAGCACGAGCGCCAGCTCGACGTGGCGCGCGACATCGCCGGCCAGATCAGCGAAGGCTCGCGCTGCGTGTTCGGCGTGATGGTGGAAAGCCACCTCAAGGCCGGTGCGCAGAAGTTCAGCGCAGGCAAGGACGACCCGAACCAGCTCACCTACGGCCAGAGCATCACCGATGCCTGCATCGGCTGGGACGACACCCTGCAGGTGCTGGACGTGCTCAGCCGCGCGGTGAAGGCGCGCCGCGGCTGACCTTCAGCGGTTGCGGGCCAGGCGTTCGCTCCGCCAGTAGACGTCGTCACCGCCCAGCCCGTCGAGGTTGGCGCGGTTGAGCACCCGGGCCAGCACGAAGAGCAGGTCCGAGAGGCGGTTGAGGTACTGCCGCGGCTCGGCGCGCACCGATTCGCTGGCGGCGAGCATGACCACCGTGCGTTCGGCGCGGCGGGCGACGGTGCGGCACACGTGCGCAAGCGCAGCGCTGCGGGTGCCGGCCGGGAGAATGAACTCCTGCAATCGCGGAAGCGTGCCGTTGTAGCGGCTCAGCGCCTCGTCGAGGCGCAGCACCGCGTCGGCCTTGAGCAGCTCGTAGCCAGGGATCGACATCTCGCCCCCGAGGTTGAAGAGCTCGTGCTGGATGACCACCAGCAGCTCGCGCACGTCGTCGGGCAGCGGCTCGGCGAGCAGCACGCCGATGTGCGAGTTGAGCTCGTCGACATCGCCCAGCGCTGCGATGCGCAGGTGGCTCTTGGCCACCCGCGTGCCGTCACCCAGCCCGGTCGTGCCGTCGTCGCCGGTGCGCGTGGCGATCTGGGTGAGGCGGTTGGCCATGGTCAGGAGGAGGCTTCGACCTCGTACTCGATCCCGCCGACGAGCTTGCTCACGAAGTTGTAGAGCGCGCAGCTGATGACGGTCATGACGTAGCCGATCACGAGGTAGATCAGCGGCGCGGCGATCAGGAAGCCCACGCCCATGCCGGCACGCTCGGCGCCGGACGGCGCGAAGGCCGCGGCGAACAGGCCGAACGGCAGCAAGAAGATGAGCGAAATCACCGCCATCATCACCGCGCTCACCTTGGCGGTCTGGTGCGGCGACAGGCGCTTGACCTGCAGCTTCCGGCTGCCGCGCAGGACGTCGGCGACGGGTGCCTGCGGCGGGTTGTACGGGTTGTCGATGCTCATGTGTCCCTCCTGTGGTGAATGTGGTCTCGTGTGTGCGCGCCTGCGCGCTGGCATGGTATCGACGCGGGGTGGCTACAGCAACCCGGCCCGCTTGACCGCGTGATAGCGGTTGACGAGCGCCACGGCGAGCGCGTCGGGCTCCACGTCGATCGACAGCGCATCGTGCCCGGTGGCGCGTGCGAAGGCATCGCTGCGGCCCTGGGCGAAGAGGTGGGCGGTGGCCACCTCGAGCGCGTGGCGGTCTTCCACGATGGGTTGCGTCGCCAGTTCGCGCAGCACCCGCTCGCGCAGGCTGGCGACGAGCACCAGGTGGCGACTGCGCAGGAGCTCGAGGGCCGGGCCCAGCTCGGCGGCGTCCTCGTCGCGGAAGTTGGTGAGCATCACGACCAGTGCGCGCTTGGCGTGCGCACGCAGCAGGTCTTCGGCCACGGCCAGGTAGTCGGAGTGCGTGGCGCTCGGCTCGACGTCGTACAGCTGCGCCATCAGCGCGTTGAGCGTGGCCGTGCCCTTGCGCGGCGCGTAGCGTCGGCCCTGGCCCGGCGCGTGGCCGAAGGTGAGCGCGCCCACCTCGTCGCCCTCCTTCAGCGCGACGTAGCTCAGCAGCATCAGCGCATTGAGCGCCTGGTCGAAGTGGCTGCCGTCGCGGCTCGCGTGGTCGGCCTGGGCCGATTCGTCGGCCCGCATGCGCCGGCCGCAGTCGAGCAGGAAGATGACGCACTGGTCGCGCTCGTCCTGGAACTCGCGCACGATGGGCTTGCGGTGGCGCAGCGTTGCCTTCCAGTCGACGTGGCGGATGGGGTCGCCGGGGCGGTATTCGGCGAGCTGCTTGAAGTCGGTGCCCATGCCGCGCTGGGGGTAGCTCTTGATGCCGATGGTCGCGAGGCGCCGGTCGCCGGCCAGCCACGCATAGCGCGCGACCGCGGCGAAATTGGGATACACGCGCAGCGGCTGCGCCTGCCCCACGGTGCGCATCAGCTCGAAGCTGCCGCCGCGCGAGCGCAGGCGCAGCTGCGTGGCGCCCAGCCGCACCGGCCCGCGGCGCCGCGGCGTGACGCTGTACTGCAGCTCCAGCTTGCGACGTGGCGGCACCACGGCCTGCTGCGGCAGGCCCTCGAAGGCAAGCTGCGGGTCCACCTCGTCGAAGACCGCGACCTTCCAGCGCACGTCGCTGTCGTTGACCAGCGTGAGCTTGAGCAGCCGCGGCACGCCGAGCGCCAGTGCATCGGGCAGGGCGCGCACCGTGCGCAGGGGCGTGCGGCGCCAGGCGCCGAACGTGAGCCAGAGGTCGCCGGCCACCCAGAGGGCACCCGCGAGCGCCGCTACGCCGCAGATCGACGCGACGAGCGGGAGCGGCGCGCCCGCGAGCAGCGCCGCGGCACTGGCGGTCGCGGCGCCGGCGAGCGCCAGCACCGAGGCGCGGCTGGGGATCAGGCCCGGCATGGACTCACCGCGACGCTCACAGGCGCGGCGCCTCGACGCTGTCGAGCGCGCCGTCCAGCAGCTCACCCACGCTGCGGCCTTCCAGCTGCGCATCGGGCGCGAGCAGCACGCGGTGGCGCAGGGCGGACGGGGCGTGCAGCTTGATGTCGTCGGGCGTCACGAAATCGCGGTTGTTCATGAGCGCCGTGACGCGTGCCGCGCGCACCAGCGCGATCGCCGCGCGCGGGCCGGCGCCGTTGGCCAGGCCCGGCCAGCTGCGCGTGGCGCGCACGATGCGCACCGCGTAGTCGAGCACCTTGTCGTCGGTGCGGATGAAAGCCACCATGCGCTGCAGCGTGAGCAGGGTGCGCTCGTCCAGGCGCGCGCTCACGGCGTCGAGCGGGAACTGGTCGCCGGTCTGCTGCTCGGTGGTGCGCTTGACGATGGCGGTCTCTTCGTCGTGCGGCGGGTAGCCGATCTCGATCTTGAAGAGGAAGCGGTCGAGCTGCGCCTCGGGCAGCGGATAGGTGCCTTCGGTGTCGATCGGGTTCTGCGTGGCCAGCACCATGAAGGGCCGCGGCAGCGCGAGCGTCTGGCCTTCCAGCGTGACCTGGTACTCCTGCATCACTTCGAGCAGCGAGGCCTGCGTCTTGGCGGGCGCGCGGTTGATCTCGTCGGCCAGCAGCAGGTGGGTGAACACCGGCCCGCGGTGCACGCGCAGCGCGCCCAGCGAGCCCGCCTCGGCGCGGCTGGTGTCCAGCACCGCATGGCCGGTGATGTCGGAAGGCATGAGGTCGGGCGTGAACTGCACCCGCGCGTACTGCAGCGACAGGGCCTTGGCAAGCGAGCGCACCAGCAGCGTCTTGCCCAGGCCCGGCACGCCTTCGATCAGCACATGGCCCGAGGCCACCAGCGCCACCAGGATCTGGCCGACGGCCTCGGACTGCCCGACGACCGCCTTGCCGACCTCGGCGCGCAGTTCGTTGAGCAGGTCCGCGGCGCGGGCGATGTCCGTGGGTTTGAGTTGCATGAGGTCCTCAGTCTTTCTTCGATGGACGTGAAACGGGTGCGCGCTGCGCGAGCCGCCGGCGAGCGGTCTCCAGCAGCTCCAGCGTGGCAGGCAGGTCGGTGCGCCGGCGCGCCAGGCGCGGGTCGAGCGCCGAGGCGAGCGCGCTTGCCTCCAGGCCGGTGTGCCGGGCGATGGCGGCGGCGCGCTGGCCGCGGTCGAGGCGGTCGTACGGGTGGATGTGGCTGCGCGCGGCGGCGTCGAGCGCGCGCACCTGGGCGACGAGCAGCGCCTCGGGGCCCTGCCGGCGCAGGAACTGCGCCGTGCCGGCGATCTGCTCGGCCATGGAGCGCCGGCCCGGCGCGGGTGGCGCGGCAAGCGGGCCGAAGCGCGGTGCCCCCCGCCACAGCGCGAAGGCCAGCGCCAGCGCAGCCAGCAGCACCGCCACCCAGGCCTCGCTCCACAGCCAGGCGAAGAGCGAGGGCCGCGCCTCCTCGGAGACGAACCAGACCGTGTGCCCACGCCGCGCCTGCAGCGCCGCCACCGTGGCCAGGCCGTTGCCCGACTCCAGCACACGGTCGTTGTCCATCAGCGACCACGGCTGGATCACCGTCACGCTGCCGCGGCCCTGCGCCACGCGCATCAGCAGCGGCCCGGTGCGCGCGTCGAGGGACCACAGCACCGGGGTGCGCGCGCGCAGCTGCACGCCGGGGGTCACGAAACCACAGAGCCGGTAGTGCCGCGCATCGCCGGGGTAGTAGGGCGCGACGCCGACCGGCTCGGCGGCGTCATGGCACGGCAACTGGAAGCGGCGCAGCAGCACGGAGGGGTCGCGCGCGCCCGGGGCGCCGTCTTCCTGCTCGCCCTCGTCGTCATCTTCGTCCTCGTCTTGTCGACGCTCGACCGGCGGGCGTGTGCGTGCGACCTGTTCCACGGGCAGCCAGCCCTTCAGGCGTTCCTGCTGCAGGGCGCTGCTGAACATCACCAGGTGGCCGCCGCCCTCGACCCACCGCTGCAGGCGCTGCACGCGGTCGGGAAAGAAATCCCACTGCCAGGAGGTCAGCACCAGCGTGGCGCCCGGCGGCGGCAACTGCGCAAGGCTGGTCGGCGTGGCCACGGTCGTGCCCATGCGGCGCAGCAGCTCCTGCGTGACGTGATGCCGGTTGCGCGCCGCCTCGCCGCGCGGCGGCAGGGGCACCTCGACCTCCACCCATTCCGTGCACGACGACACCCACACCACCATCCCCGCCAGCAGTGCGAGCAGCAGGCCGCGCAGGCCCCAGGTGCGCAGGCCTTCGCTCATGGTCGGGCCTCCGCGGCGTGCAGCCGGGTGTCGAACTCACGGCAGAGCGCATAGACGCTCTCGTCATCGGGCAGGCGCGCGCCATACACCGCCACCTGCCAGGCCTGCACCAGCTGGCCGACATACGCGCTGCGCGCCGGATCGAGCCGGCGCGCCGCGAGTGCCACGCATTCCCCCTCGGTGCTGGCCGCGCGGATCGGCACGCCATGCACATGCACCAGCCGCGACAGCGCGCCGCGGTACAGCAGCGAGAGCGCCGCACGGTGCTCGCCTTCGCGCCACAGCGCCGCCGCCGCCTCGCCGATGCGCTCGGGCAGGCTCGCGGGCCGGATGTCGAGGTCGCGCACGTGGCTCGGCAAGGGCCCGGCCGCCGTGCCCTTGACGGCGCCGGCGCGCACGCGCACCCAGTGGCGCAGCCCGATGAGGAAGAGCGCCACCAGGATGGCCCCGACCACCCACACCAGCACCCGTCCGGCGTCCGTCACCCATCGCGCGAAGTCGCGCAGCCACGCCAGGGCCTCGCTGTCGGGGCGCTTCTCCTTCTTCCCGGTCTGGCTGTTGGGCTTGACACGCAGGGTCTTCTCCTTGCGCTTGCCCGCGAGGGCCGGGTCCTCGCGCAGCGCCTCCACTTCGCGCATGACCTCTTCGCGCTTGGGCGCGGTCCCGGCGGCGAGCGACACCGGCGCGGCGCCGGCCAGCAGCGCCGCGCTCAGCGCGAGGGCGGCGAGCCGCTCAGAACGCACGTCGGAACTCCTGCTCGATGTCCCAGGCCTCCAGCTGCACGCGCCGGTTGAGGTACATCGCAAACCCCGCGGCCACGTAGAAGGGTTCGAGCAGCGCGACGACCGAGGCATAGAGGCCGGCCGTGGCGAGCGACGCCAGCAGGGTGCGCTCGCCGCTGCGCCCGAGCAGCCAGTCCAGCACGTCGGTGCGCAGCTGCTCCGGCGCGAACCAGAACGCGAGTGCCGCGCCACCGAAGACCAGGGCTCCTTCGATGTTGGCGTAGGCGAAGTGCATGCCGCCCGCGGGCCCGCCCTGCTGGCGCAGCAGCTGGCTGCGGCGCTGGCGCAGCGCCTTGCCGCGCTGGCCTTCGAGCTGGTAGATCGGCTGCGTGAACGCACGCCACGGCGAGAAGCGCCGCCACAGCAGCGTGCGCGGGAGCTGCCCCCACCACACGCTGCGCTGCGCGGCCCACAGGTCCGCGAAGCGTGTCTCCTGGCCGAAGACCGCGCGCGAGAGCACGAAGAGGATGCTGCGGTCCAGCCAGGGCTTGAACCAGAAGATGAGCACGCCCGGCAGCCACGGCGCGATCTCCACCGAGGCGAGCGCGAGCAGCGCGAAGACGGCGTACACCGGCCCCCAGGTGCGCCAGATCGAGCGGGCATGCGTCTGCACCAGCCGCACGCCCAGGTCGGCCGCCTCCCACATGGGGCGCGGTCGCAGCTCGACGGCGATCGCGTCAACCCGCATCGGCGCTCCTCGGGGGTGCGGGCACGGCGCGCGCCGGGCGGCCTTGCAGCCCGAGGTAGGCGAAGACGAGCAGCCAGCAGGCACCCCCCACGCCGTACTTCACCTCGGGCGGCACCCAGCGCGCCGACGACCAGAAGGCCTCCACCGCGGCGGCGATCACCAGCATGGCGATCACGCCGTAGACGATCACGATCGCCTCGGCCGCCGCACGGCGCAGCGCCTCCAGCCGCGTGTGGCGGCCCGGCGCGAGGAGCGCGTGGCCCAGCCGCAGTCCGGCGGCCCCTGCCAGCACGATGGCGGTGAGCTCGAAGGCGCCGTGCGTCACCACGAAGGAATAGAAGTTCTCGCTGTGGCCACGCGACGTGAGGTAGCCCGCGATGCCGCCGAGGAAGACGCCGTTGTAGAGGATGAAGAAGACGCTCCCCAGCCCCAGGAAGATGCCCCCGGCGAAGCACTGGAAGCCCAGGCCGATGTTGTGCATCACGTAGTAGCCGAACATCTGCCAGTCGGTCGAGGCGGTGCGCGTGCGGCCGAGCGCCTCGCCGCTGCCGTCGTACATCTGGTCGAACTGGCGCGCCTGCTCGGCGCTCACGAGGTGCAGGATGAAGCCCGGGTCGGCCCAGCAGGCAAGGCCCGCAGCGAGCGCGGGCACGACGAAGAGCAGCGCGGCCACGAGCAGGTAGCGCCGCTGTGCGCGCACGCTCTGCGGGAAGTCGACGAGCGCGAGCTGGCGCAGCCGCGCGACGCCGTAGTCGTGCCGGCGGTAGATGAGGCGGTGCGCCCGCTGCGTGAGCGACTCCAGGCGCTGCGTCAGGTGGATCGGGTAGGCGCGCGCCTGCGCGAGCGCGAGGTGCTCGCAGGCGCGACGGTAGAGCTCGGCCAGGCGGGCGCCGTCGACAGGCTGGGCGCGCGCCTTCTGCGCCTTCTCCCGGGACCTGTCGCGTGCACGCTTGTCGAGGCGGTCGAGCGCGTCTTCGAGCTCCTGCCAGAGCGGGGCGTTCTGCGTCTCGAAGCGGCGTGGCGTCACGGCCTGCCTCCGCCGCGGTGGCCGACCAGCCACTGCGCCACGCCCAGCAGCCGCGCGGTCGCGTCGCCCGCGCCGTGCGCCGGCGTGGCCGAGCGCGCGAGCACCGCGAGCTCGTCGAGCCGCGCCGGCGTCAGCCGCTGCGCCCGCCCGGCCCAGGCGACGATGGCGGCCTGCTCGCGCAGGGTGAGCGCGCGGGCCGGAGCCGTGGGACTCGCCTCGGGCAACGCGGCGTGCAGGGCCACCTGGTCGGCGTACACCACGAGCGTGCCGGCGGCCATGTCGCCCAGGCGCTTGAAGTCGCGGCGCAGCAGCATCGCGAGCAGCCCGCCGGCGTAGAGCAGCGGCAGGAAATCGGCCGCGCGCAGCAGGTTGCGGGTGAGCGCCGCGGCGGGCGTGACCGGCAGGCCCGAGTCCATCACCACCTGCAGGCCGAACATGCGCTTGCCCGGGGTCGCCCCCGAGCGCGAGAGCTCGAAGAGCACCGGATAGAACCACTCGAGGAGGAAGTAGGCCACGAGCAGCAGCCCCCGGCCCATGCCGCCGAACGGGATGGCGATCAGCGCAAGCACGAAGAAGACGCCGATGCGCACCGCCAGATCGACCAGGTAGGCCAGCGCGCGGGGCGCGGCGCCGGCGGGGCGCAGCGACAGCGCGATGCCCTCCGGGGTCTCGGCAGTGTAGAGCGTGTCCAGCGACACGGCCTGGTGCTCGTGAGCCACGTGCGACACGTGTGTTGCGCCTCCCCGCGCCTCCCATTGATTTGGGGGCGGATTCTAGGGGGGCGATGTGCGCGGGCGCAGAATGCGGCCGTCCCCCAGACGGAGCCTGCCGTGAACGCGCCGCACCCTTCCCACGTCTTGTCCGAGACGCACCGCCGCCCCGTGCCGCCGGAGATGCTTGCCGCACTGAAAGCGCGTTTCGGCGAGCGTTGCTCGGCGGCGCTCGCGGTGCGCGAGCAGCACGGGCGCGACGAGTCGCCGTTCGACGTGCCGCCGCCCGAGCTCGTCGTCTTCTGCGAGAGCACGGAGGACGTCGCCTTCGTCGTGCGGCAGGCCGATGCGCATGCCGTGCCGGTCATTCCCTTCGGCGTGGGCTCCTCGCTCGAAGGCCACCTGCTCGCGGTGCAGGGCGGCGTGAGCCTCGACCTTTCGCGCATGCAGGCCATCGTGTCGCTCGAGCCCGACGACCTCACGGTGACGGTGCAGCCGGGCGTCACCCGCACCCGGCTCAACGAGGAGATCCGCCACAGCGGCCTCTTCTTTCCGATCGACCCCGGCGCCGACGCCAGTCTCGGCGGCATGACCGCCACCCGCGCGAGCGGGACCAACGCCGTGCGCTACGGCACCATGCGCGAGAACGTGTTGGGCCTGACCGTCGTGACGCCGCAGGGCGAGGTGATCCGCACCGGCACGCGCGCGCGCAAGTCCTCCGCCGGCTACGACCTCACGCGGCTGTACGTCGGCAGCGAGGGCACGCTGGGCGTGATGACCGAGATCACGCTGCGCCTGTACCCGCTGCCCGAGGCGGTGCTCGCGGCGGTGTGCACCTTCCCCAGCGTGGACGCGGCCGTGCGCACCACCATCCAGGTCATCCAGCTCGGCGTGCCCATCGCCCGCTGCGAGCTGCTCGATGCGAACACCGTGCGCGCGGTCAACCACCGCGACAAGCTCGGCCTGGCCGAAGCGCCCATGCTGCTGATGGAATTCCACGGCAGCGAGGCGGCGGTGGCCGAGCAGTCGGCCACCGTGCAGGCCATCGCCACCGAGCTCGGCGGGCAGGGCTTCGAGTGGGCGACCACGCCCGAGGCGCGCACGCGGCTGTGGACCGCGCGCCATCATGCGTATCTCTCGGCGCTGCAGATGAAGCCCGGCTGCCGCGCCGTCACCACCGACACCTGCGTGCCCATCTCGCGCCTGGCGGACTGCATCAACGAGAGCGTCGCCGAGGTCGAGGCCTCGGGCCTGCCGTACTTCCTGGTCGGCCACGTGGGCGACGGCAACTTCCACATGGGCTACCTCATCGACCCGGCCCTGCCAGCCGAGCGCGAGCTGGCCGAGCAGCTCAACCACCGCCTGGTGCAGCGCGCGCTGCGCGTGGGCGGCACCTGCACCGGCGAGCACGGCGTCGGCCTGCACAAGATGGGCTTCCTGGTCGAGGAAACGGGCGAGGGCGCCGTCGCCACGATGAGGGCGGTGAAGCAGGCGCTCGACCCGAAGAACATCATGAACCCTGGAAAGATCTTCCACTGAATGACGGCCCCTCGGCCGGCGGGTACGTCGGCCGATCCTCCGAGGGGATGCGGGCCGGCTTGGGGCGGCCCGGCGCTCGGCCCGCGCCGACCCGCCGCATAGACTCGGGCGGGTGAAGTCGCTCCCGCTGTCCCACCTCATCTCGCACACCGCCGATGCCGTCCAGGCGGTGCGTTCCGGTCGATCCCTCAACGAGGCGCTGGCGCGCTGCCCCGGCGACGCGCGCCCTGGCGTGCAGGCCCTGTCGTTCCAGGTGCTGCGCCGGCTGGGCGCGGCGCAGGCGGTGCGCGCGCGCCTGGCGCCCAAGACCCCCTCGCCGCCGGTCGACGCGCTGCTGCTGACCGCGCTCTCGCTGCTGTGGCCCGACGTGCAGGAGGGCGCGCGCTACGAGCCGCACACGGTGGTCGACCAGGCGGTCGAGGCGGCCAAGCGCCGCGCGCCGTCGAGCGCGGCCTTCATCAACGCGGTGCTGCGCCGCTTCCTGCGCGAGCGCATCGCGCTCGTGGCCTCGTGCGAGGCCGACCTGGTGGCCCACCACAACCATCCGCGCTGGTGGATCGACCGACTGCGGGCCGATTGGCCCGGCCAGTGGGAGGCGCTGCTGCAGGCCAACAACCTGCACCCGCCGATGGTGCTGCGCGTGAACGCGCGCCGCAGCTCGGTGGCGGCCTACCAGGCGCGCCTGCAGGCGGCCGGCATCGAGGCCTGGCCGGTCGGCGCGCACGGGCTGGTGCTGGGCGCCCCGGTGCCGGTGCAGCAGCTGCCGGGTTTCGCCGATGGCGACGTCTCCGTGCAGGACAGCGCCGCGCAGCTCGCCGCGCCCCTCCTGATCGGCGAGGGCCTGCCGGCGGGCGCGCGCGTGCTCGACGCCTGCGCCGCCCCGGGCGGCAAGACAGCGCACCTGCTGGAGCTGGCCGACCTCGACGTCGTGGCGCTCGACTTCGACCGCGCCCGCCTCGCGCGGGTCGACGACACCCTGCAACGCCTCGGCCTCGGCGCGCGCACGCAGATAGCCGATGCCCGCCGGCCGGCCGAGTGGTGGGACGGCCAGCCCTTCGACGCCATCCTGCTCGACGCCCCCTGCAGCGCCTCGGGCATCGTGCGCCGCCACCCCGACGTGCGCTGGCTGCGGCGCGACAGCGACATCACGGCCCTTGCCCGCACCCAGGGCGAGCTGCTGGACGCGCTGTGGCCGCTGGTCAAGCCGGGTGGGCGCTTGCTCTACTGCACGTGCTCGGTCTTCAAGGCCGAGGGCGAGCGCGTGATCGACGCTTTTTTGCAACGCCCGGTGGCCGCAGATGCCGCCCTGCGGCCCGGGGCGCCCGGCCACCTGCTGCCGCTCGCCGACAATCCAGGCAATGGCGGCGCACCCCTTCGGGGCGCGTCGCCAGACGGCTTTTTCTTCGCTCTGCTGGCCAAGGCCTCCTGAGGAGAGGCTGCCGACCACTAGGCTTGCGACCATTGCACTGCGCCCCCACCACCCGCCTCGTCGACCCGCTGCTGCCTCCCTGGATCCGGTTGCTCATCGGCTGGGTGCGCCGTGCCGGCGGTGCGGCGCTGATCGTGTGGGCAGTGGGGCTGGCCGCCCTGCCGGTGCGGGCCGATCCGGTCGCGCTCGACAACTTCGAGCTCACGCGCAGCGATGAAGGGCTGATGCTGAGCTTCGCGGCGAAGTTCGAGCTCTCCCGGCCGATCGAGGACGCCCTGCAGAAGGGCGTGCCGCTCTTCTTCGTGGCGCAGGCCCAGGTCTACCGCGACCGCTGGTACTGGACGGACAAGCGGCTCGCGAACGCCACCCGCACGTGGCGCCTGGCCTACCAGCCGCTCACGCGCAAGTACCGCGTGACCTACGGCGGCCTGAGCCAGCACTACGACAACCTCGCCGACGCGCTGGTCGCGGTGAGCCGCAGCGTCAACTGGCGGCTGGTCGAGGCCTCGCAGCTCGACGGCGGCGGCCACTATGTCGAATTCACCTACCAGCTCGATACTGCGCAGATGCCGCGGCCGATGCAGATCGGCATCGGCGGCCAGTCGGACTGGTCGCTCAAGCTCGAGCGCACCCAGCGGCTGAACTGACACCACGCGAGCTTCTCGCAGCGACCCCGGAACGACGTCGATGACCAAGGCCACCCGCTGGGCATGGATCATCTCCCTCATCGCCGCGAGCGGTGCGGGCCTGGTGCTCGTCTTCCTGCTCTCGCTCGCCACCAACAGCCGCGGCCTGTACGAGCAGCACTACGTCTGGCTGTTCTGGGTCAACGTGGTCGTGGCCGGGCTCCTGGTGCTCGTGATCGTGCTGGCCGGCGTGCGCCTGCTGCTGCGCGTGCGGCGCGGCAAGTTCGGCAGCCGGCTGCTGCTGCGGCTGGCGGCGGTGTTCGCGATGGTGGGCGTGGTGCCGGGGCTGCTCATCTACACCGTGTCGTACCAGTTCGTCTCGCGCAGCATCGAGACCTGGTTCGACGTGCAGGTCGAGGGTGCGCTCGACGCGGGCCTGAGCCTCGGCCGCGGCACGCTCGATGCGCAGGTCAACGACCTCGTCACCAAGACGCGGCTGGCCGCCGAGCGCCTGAGCGACACGCCCAACCCCGTACCGCCGCTCGTGCTGGAGCGGCTGCGCGAGCAGCTCTTCGCGCAGGAAGTCACGCTGCTCGGCCCGAGCGGCCAAGTGCTCGTGACCGCCAGCGGCCTGGCCGGCGCCATGGCGCCCGAGCGGCCCGGCGCCTCGCTGCTGCGCCAGGCGCGCAGCGCGCGCGTGGTGGGTGCGCTCGAAGGGCTGGACGAAGACAGCACCGCCCAATCCGGCACCGCGCGCATCCGCGCACTGGCCCACATGCCCAGCAGCAGCATCTCGCTCGGCTCGCAGGACCGCTTCCTCATGGTCACGCAGCTGCTGCCGAGCGCCATGGTCACGCAGGCGCTCGCGGTGCAGGCGGCCTACCGCGAATACCAGCAGCGCGCGCTCGCCCGCGAGGGCCTGCGGCGCATGTACATCGGCACGCTCACGCTCACGCTGATCCTGGCCGTCTTCGGCGCGCTGCTGCTGGCCGTCACGCTCGGCAACCAGCTCGCGCGGCCGCTCCTGCTGCTGGCCGAAGGCGTGCGCCAGGTGGCGCGCGGAGACCTCACGAGGAAGCCCGTGCTCACCTCGCGCGACGAGCTGAGCGGCCTCACGCGCTCGTTCGCCGACATGACCGAGCAGCTCTCCGACGCGCGCTCGCTGGTGCAGCGCAGCCTTTCACAGCTCGAGGCGGCGCGCACCAACCTGCAGACCATCCTCGACAACCTGACGGCGGGCGTCATCGTGTTCGACCGCGACGGCCACATCGACACCGTCAACCCGGGCGCCACGCGCATCCTGCGCCAGCCCGTGTCGGCCTACCGCGGCCGCCGGCTGGAAGAGGTGCCCGGCCTGCAGGACTTCGCGGCCGCGGTGGCGCAGCGCTTCGAGCTCCACCAGGACAGCCCCGAGGCCGGCGAGCGCGACCACTGGCAGGACGCCTTCGACCTGCAGACGCTCGACCGCCGCAGCGGCACCGAAGGCCAGGACGGCGAGAAGATCACGCTGCTCGTGCGCGGCGCGGCCATGCCGCACGCCGGACGGCTGATGGTGTTCGACGACATCACCGAGGTGGTCTCCGCACAGCGCGCCGAGGCGTGGAGCGAGGTGGCGCGCCGCCTTGCGCACGAGATCAAGAACCCGCTCACGCCGATCCAGCTCTCGGCCGAGCGGCTGC
>JBIQJS010000024.1:0-39011 GCA_044507405.1 Rubrivivax sp.
CGATGAAGGTCACGGTGCTGCTGCACAAGCCGATCGGCTACGTGAGCGGCCAGGCCGAAGACGGCTACGAGCCGGCCTCGGTGCTCGTCACCCCGCGCAACCAATGGCGCGAGGACCGCTCCGGCATCCGCTTCCTGCCGCAGCACCTGCGCGGCCTCGCGCCGGCCGGGCGGCTCGACATCGATTCCACCGGCCTGCTCGTGCTCACGCAGGACGGCCGCGTCGCCAAGCAGCTGATCGGCGACGACAGCGAGATCGACAAGGAATACCTGGTGCGCGTGGAGAGCGTGAGCGGCGAGCCCTTGCCGCCCGAGCAGCTCGCGCTCCTCAACCACGGGCTGGAGCTCGACGGCGAGCCGCTGCGCCCGGCGCAGGTGGAGTGGATCAACGACGACCAGCTGCGCTTCGTGCTGCGCGAAGGCAAGAAGCGGCAGATCCGCCGCATGTGCGAGGCGGTGGGGCTCAAGGTGGTCGCCCTCAAGCGCGTGCGCATCGGCCGCGTGATGCTGGGCGACCTACCCCCCGGGGCTTGGCGCTACCTCGGCGGCTACGAGAAGTTCTGACACCCGCTCCAGCGGGTTAACACCGACGAATCAGCGCTCGAACTTACTTGTTGCGTAGCCAGCAAGTTTCTAGACTGGGCGCATGCCCGCCGAAAAGTTGATCGACGCCCCGCCTACGCGCCGCACCCAGGCCGAGCGCGTGGCCGAGTCCGACACGCGCATGCTGCAGGCCGCGATGCGGCTGGTGGCCGAACGCGGCTACATGCAGACCACGCTCGAGGCCATCGGCGTGGAGGCGGGCTACAGCCGCGGCCTCGTCTCGCACCGCTGGGGCACCAAGGACCGCCTGCTCGAAGAGCTGGTCCACCGTGTGACCGAAGACTTCCGCCGCGGGCTGCTCGAGCGCCTGCGCGGCCTCTCGGGCCTGGACGCGATCTTCTGCGAGATCGACTGCTACCTCGAAGGCATGGACGATCCGCCGCTTGCCTCCCGCGCCTTCTTCGTGCTGATGCTCGAATCCATCGGCCCCGCGCCGCAGATCCGCGAGCACTTCGCGCGCTTCGGCAAGAAGTGGCACACCTCGCTCGCGCGCACCCTCGCCAAGGGCCAGCAGGCCGGGACCCTCCGCGCCGACATCAAGCCTGCCGAAGAAGCGCGCCTGCTCATCGCCACGCTGCGCGGCCTGCGCACGCAATCGATGCTCGACCCCGCGTCGAGCGACATCCGGCGCGACATCGCCGCCCTCAAGCAGACCCTGAGGCAACGCCTCGCCACCTCACCATGACCGACACCCCGCCGCTCACGCCCGCCTGGGGCGTGGACCACCTGCCCACGCTGCTCGCGCACTGCCGCCTCTGCGGCACCCACACCTTCCCCGCCAACGCCTGGGGATGCCGCGCCTGCGGCGCCGAGCCGTCGCATCTGGACCCGGTGCCCATGCCGCAGGTGCCGGTGCTGCGCAACTTCATCACCCTCCACGGCGACGTGGCCCCGGGCCTCACGCCGCCGGTGGTGGTGGGCGAAGTGGAGCTCGCGCCGGGCGTGATCGAAGAAGCCTTGATCGCGGTCGCCGACGAATCCGAACTGCGCCTCGACATGCCGATGGAGCCCGTCGGCGCCGACCCGGCCGACACGCAGCGCGGCCTGCGCTTCCGCCCGCAGGAGTACGCGCGATGAGCCGCCTGCTGCAACAGCGCGCCGTGCACGTGGTCGGCATCGGCATGCATCCGTACCAGTTCCCGAGCGAGACGCCCTACGTGCACCTCGGCCTCACTGCCGTGCGCGAAGCGCTGCTGGACGCCGGCCTGCAATGGCCGCAGGTGCAGGCGGCCTTCGTGGGCACCGCCGCCATCGGCATGGCCGCGGGCCGCGTGATGCTGCGCCACCTTGGCTCCACGGGGCTGGCCGTCACGCAGGTGGAAAACGCCTCGGCCTCGGGCTCCTCCGCCTTTCGTCTGGCGTGCCAGGCGGTGGCGAGCGGCGAACACGAGATCGTGCTCGCCGTCGGCGTGGACAAGACCGGCCACGCGCGGCGTGCCTCCGGCAGCGATGGCCTTGCCACGCTCAGCCCGACCGCCAACCTGCCGGTGGCGAAGTTCGCGCTGCTCGCGCGCCGCTACCTGCGCGACGGCGGGCTGGACGTGGAGGCACTCGCGCGCGTGGCGGTCAAGAACCACGGCAATGCGGCGCTCAACCCCTATGCGCAGTTCCGCAAGCCCCGCACGCTGGAGCAGGTGCTGGCCTCGCCGAAAGTGGCGGGCGAGCTCACGGTGCAGCAGTGCTGCCCGCGCGGCGAAGGCGCGGCGGCGGTGATCGTCGCCTCGGCCGCGGCGATTGCGCGGCTGGGCCTATCGCGGGCGCGCTCGCCACGAGTGATCGCCTCGGTGTCCACCAGCGAGAAGCTCGGCCGTGACGACGTGCCAGCCATCGTCGACATGGTGCGCGAGTCGTCGGAGCTGGCGCTGGAGCAGGCCGGCATCGGCGCGCACGAGCTCGACATGGTCGAGCTGCACGATGCCTTCTCGATCGAGGAGATCGTCTACAGCGAGGCCATCGGCGTGTGCCAACCGGGCGAAGGGGCACACGCCCTCGCGCGCGGCGACACCGCCATCGGCGGGCGCTGCGCGGTCAACGCCTCGGGCGGCCTGATCGGCATGGGCCACCCGATCGGCCCGACGGGCGTCGGCCAGGTTGCAGAGATCACGCGCCAGATGCGCGGCGAGGCCACCGGCCGTCAGCACCCCGACACACGCCTCGCGATGGCCCACATGATCGGCCTCGGCTCGGTCGCCATCGCGCACGTCCTGCAGAAGACAGATTGAGGAGACCGCATGCAATTCGAGACTTTGCTCTATGAGGTGAAGGACGGCGTGGCCGTCATCCGCCTGAACCGCCCCGAGCGCATGAACACGCTCGGCGGCACGATGAAGCCCGACCTGCAGGGCGCGATCCTCGACCTCGCACGCCACGACGACAGCGTGCGCAGCGTCATCATCACCGGCGTGGGCGACCGCGCCTTCTGTGCCGGCGCCGACATCAAGGAGCGCGCCGCCAGCCAGACGCACCCGGCCGACTACTACGTCAAGCAGAAGGCCACGCACCAGCTCTTCCGCGACATCGAGACCTTCGAGAAACCCATCATCGCGGCGATCAACGGCGTGGCGCTCGGCGGCGGGCTGGAGCTCGCGCTGTGCTGCGACATCCGCATCGCGGCCACCACCGCGCGCTTCGGCCTGCCCGAGGGCAAGATCGGCGTGATTCCCGCCGCCGGCGGCACGCAGCGCCTGCCGCGCGTGGTGGGCGTGGGCGTGGCCAAGGAGCTGATCTACACCAGCGAGATCATCGATGCGCAGCGCGCCCACGAGATCCGGCTCGTGAACCACGTGGTCGCGCCCGACAAGCTGATGGACGCGGCCTTCGAGATGGCCGCCAGGATCGCGCGCAACGCGCCGCTCGCGCTGCGCTTCGCCAAGCAGTCGATCAACCTCGGCATCGAGGTCGGCATCGAAGCCGGTCTCGAATTCGAACGCTACGCCGCGACCATGGTGGTCGACAGCGACGACCGCAAGGAAGGCATGCGCTCCTTTGTCGAGAAGCGCGCGCCGGTGTTCAAGGGGCGCTGACCCCGACCGTTCGGGCTGAGCCTGTCGAAGCCCTGCACATCTCCCACAGCCCTTCGACCCTTCGACAACGCTCAGGACGGGCAAGCTCAGGGCGAACGGGACGAATGCCAACGAACCTCTTCAGGAACAGGAGACTCACCACATGGATCTGCATCTCAAGGGCAAGGTCGCCCTCGTCACCGGCGGTGGCCAGGGCGTGGGCCGGCGCATCTGCCTCGACCTCGCGGCCGAAGGCGCGCACGTGCTCGTGAACGACCTCTTCGCCGAGCGTGCCAACGCCGTCGCGAAAGAGATCACCGAGGCCGGCGGCACCGCGCGCGCCGCTGTCGCCGACATCACCGACGAGGCGGCGGTCGACCGGATGATCGCGGAGGGCACCGCCGCCTTCGGCACCATCGACATCCTCGTCAACAACGCCGGCATCATTCCCGAGCGGCGCGAGAAGGGCGGCATCCCGCCGAAGTTCCTGCAGACCGACCCGGCCGGCTGGAAGAAGATCGTCGACCTCAACGTCTACGGCATGCTGTACTGCTGCAAGGCGGTGCTGCCCGGCATGGTCGAGAAGCGTGGCGGCAAGATCGTCTCCATCATGTCGGAGGCGGGGCGCGTGGGCGAGGCCAACCTCGCCGTGTACTCGGGCGCCAAGGCGGCCATCCTCGGCTTCTCCAAGGCCATCGCGCAGGAGCATGGCAAGGACTGCATCAACGTCAACGTGATCGCGCTCGGCGCCGTCTCGCACGAGGGCATCAAGGATGGCGCGCTCGCCCCGACCTCCACGCCTGAGAACAACGAGCGCCTGGCCAAGATGCTCAAGGCCTACCCCATCTCGCGCGGGCTCAACCGGCTGTGCCGGCCGGAGGACGTCTCGGGCATGGTGGCCTTCCTCGCCTCCGACCGCGCGGCCTTCATCACCGGGCAGAGCATCGGGGTGAGCGGCGGCTTCACGATGCTGTGACCGCATCTCTCTTCAAGACGCGGATCACCGAGCTCTTCGGCATCCGCCACCCGATCCTCGCCGGCGGCCTGATGTGGCTGTCGGACGCGCGCTATGTCGCGGGCATCGTCAACGCCGGCGGCATGGGCTTCATCACGCCGCGCTCCTTCGACACGCTGGAACACTTTCGCGACGAGCTGAAGCGCTGCCGCGACCTCACCGAAGGCCGGCCCTTCGGCGTGAACCTCACGCTCTCCTCGCGCAACGCGAACAACGAGCTCGTGCCGCGGCACATCGAGATCGCGCTCGACGAAGGCGTGCGCCACTTCGAGACCGTGGCCGCGCAGCCCGAGCCGCTCTTCGACGCGATCCACGCCGGTGGCGGCATCGTGATCCACAAGGCCTCGCGCATCCGCTACGCGCAGAAGGCCGAGGCGCTGGGCGCCGATGCGGTGTGCCTGGTCGGCATGGAAGCCGGCGGCCACCCCGGCATGAACGAGCTGCCGGCCTTCGTGATGGGCGCCTACGCGGTGGAGCGCATCAGGATCCCGCTCGTGATCGGCGGCGGCATCGGCAGCGGCCGGCAGATCCTCGCCGCGCTCGCGCTCGGGGCGGACGGCGTGGTGATGGGCACGCGCTTTCTCACCTGCCACGAGGTCTGGGCGCACGAGCGCTACAAGGAGCACCTCATCGGCTGCGACGAAGAGAGCTCCACCACCGCCCTGCGCACGCTGAAGGACACCTGGCGCGTGCTCGCCAACGACAACGCGCGCGCCGTGCAGGCAATGGAAGCGGCCGGCGCGCGCCGCCATGCCGACTTCGGCGATCGCATCAAGGGCACCACCACGCGCGACCACTGCTACCGCGGCGGCGACGTGCAGCAGGGCATGGTCTCCATGGGGCCCTCGATCGGCTTTGCCACCCGGCGCGAATCCATCGCCGAGGCGATGCAGGCGCTCATCGACGACGCGGCCACGCACCTCGCCCGACTCCAGTCCCTCCATCACCTCATCCCGGAAAGAGCCACCCCATGATCCCCGAGAACCTGCTGCGCACCTCGCCCTACCCCCTGCTGATCGACGGCAAGGAGGTGGCTTCGCAATCGGAGCGCACCTTCGACACCTACAACCCGAGCGTCAACGAGAAGCTCGCGAGCGCCTACGAGGCCGACGAGGCCGACGTGGACCGTGCGGTCAAGGCCGCGCAGCGCGCCTACGACACCGTGTGGAGCAAGACCAGCGCGCGCGACCGCGCCAAGCTGCTGCGCAAGCTCGCCGCCGCGTTCGCCAGGCGCATGGAGCAGCTCTCGTGGCTGGAGACGCTCAACGTCGGCCGGCCCATCACCTTCACGCGCCAATCGATGTCGGTGCTGCCGGACACGGTGGACTATTTCGCAAGCGTCGCCATGGGGCTCGGTGGGCAGACGCTCAACGTCGCCGACACCAGCGTCATGAACTACACCATCCGCGAGCCCTTCGGCGTGGTCGGGATCATCCTGCCCTGGAACTACCCGCTCACGCTCACGCTCTCCAAGCTCGCGCCGGCGCTGGCCGCGGGCAACACGGTGGTGTTGAAGCCCTCGGAGGTGACGCCGCTGTCGTCGGTGGAGCTCGGACAGGCCATCCTGGAGGCCGGCTTCCCCGAAGGCGTGATCAACATCGTCAACGGCCCGGGCCGCACCGTGGGCAATGCACTGGTGGCGCACCCGCTCGTCGAGCGCATCTCCTTCACCGGCGGCACGGTCACGGGCAAGGCGATCTTTCGCTCGGCCGCCGACCGCATCAAGCGGCTCACGCTGGAGCTCGGCGGCAAGTCGCCGCTCATCGTCTTCGCCGACGCCGACATCGACCGCGCGGTCAAGCTGGCCGCCGCCGACATCATGCTCAACACCGGCCAGATCTGTGTGGCCTGCACGCGGCTGCTGCTCGAGGAATCCATCGCCGAGGAATTCACCGCCAAGCTGCGCGCGGCCTGCAAGATGCTCAAGATCGGCATGCCCGAGCTCGAAGACACGCAGATGGGCCCGCTCGTGAGCCCGGCGCAGCTCAAGCGCGTGCAGGGTTATCTCGACGGGGCGCGTGAGGCCGGCGCGCAGCTCGACGTGGCCCAGGACCTGAGCGCCCGCCCCGAGCTCGCCAAGGGCTGCTTCGTCGCGCCCACGCTCGTGCTCGACGCCGACAACAGCATGCAGATCGCGCAGGAAGAGGTCTTCGGCCCGGTGCAGACCGTCATCCGCTTCAAGACCGAGGAAGACGCCATCCGCATCGCCAACGACAGCCGCTACGGCCTGGCCGGCGTGGTGTTCACGCGCGACTCGGCCCGGGCGCTGCGCATGGCCAAGGGCCTCAAGATCGGCAACATCTCGATCAACAACGGCATGAAGGCCTCCAACGACGCCCCCTTCGGCGGGCTCAAGGAATCGGGCCTGGGCAAGGAGCGCGGCATGGACGCGATCCTCGAGAACACCGAGCTCAAGAACGTGAAGATCTCGCTGCGCTGAGCCCTTTGCCCGCCGAATGCGACGAACGGGGCGGTGACACCGCGCAGTTGTATCCGCCCGTAACGCGTTCGGCGCACCGCTTGTTGCACCGCACGCCCGCATCTTTCCTCGGCGATCCCCCTCAAACAGGGGGGTGGCACCCCCAAAAGAGCGGCCGGCCTTGCAACAAGCAGAAACGCAGCGCGTGCCCGCCACGGCCGTTAATGCACACCTGTTCGAAACAGGAGGTGCAGTGATGAAGCGCAGGAATCTGGTGCTGGGCGGGCTGGCGGCGACGATGGCGGCGGGCATGTCCAGGATCGCGGTGGCCCAGGCGGCCACGGTGCGGTTCGGCCAGTCGGCTGCGATGAGCGGGCTCGGCGCCGAACACGCTCGCGACGTGCGCACCGGGATCGTGGCCGCCTTCGAAGCCGCCACCCGCGCGACAGTCGTGCGCTACGAACTCATCACGCTCGACGACGGCGGCCTGCCCGAGCGCTGCGTGCAGAACGTGAACACCCTGCTCGGCTCCAACGTGGCCGCGCTCATCGGCCTGACCAGCGGACGCGGCGCCGAGGCGGCCCTGCCGGCCATCGACCAGCAGCAGATGGCGCTCGTGGCGCCCGCGAGCGGCACCATGGGGCTGCGCGGCGAGAAGGTGCAGTCGGCCTACCACGTGCGCGCCGGGCACGACCTCGAATTCCAGCGCATGGTGAGCTACGCCAGGGAACGCGCGCTGCTGCGCGTGGGGCTGGTGCACCAGATGGGCATCACGGTGGCCAACCTCTCGGCCATGACGCAGGCCCTGGCCGGCGCGGGCATCGCGCCACGCGAGGTGATTGCGGTGGACGACGACCCGGCGTCCTACCAGGCCGCCGCCCAGAAGCTCTCGGCCGCCAACCTCGACTGCGTGCTCTTCGTGGCCCAGGCCGCGCCGGTGGCCGCCGTCATCGAGCAGATGAACGCCGCCCGGTACCGCGGGCTCTTCTATGCGTCGTCGATGGCAGGCCAGAACCTCATCGACACGCTGGCCCAGCGGGGCCACAGCGCGATCCTGAGCGTGGTGGTGCCGCGGCCTTCGGCGCTCGGCCTGCCGGTCGTGAGCCGCTGCCAGCAGGACCTCGCGGCGCTGCGCACCGAGGCGCGCCTGAACGTCGCCACGCTCGAGGGCTACATCAGCGGGCGCATCGCGGTGGAGGCGGCACGCCAGGCCATGCGCACGACGGGCGCCCACAAGCGCGGCATCAAGGAGGCGATGAGCCACCTGCGCGCCGATCTCGGCGGCTACACCGTGCAGTTCCAGCCCGGCAGCAACCAGGGCTCGAAGTACGTCGAGCTGGTCGCGCTCGACCGCTACGGCCGCATGGTGGGCTGAAACCCCTCAGCGCGCGAGCCAGGCGCGCGCCCGCGGCGCCCACAGCGGGTCGCCCAAGGCGCGCCGCGCCGCCTCGGCGGCTTCGGCGGTCTTTCCGCCGGCCTCCAGCAGCTGCGCGAGGTTGAGCCACGCGGCGCCACTCTCGTGCTGCTCGCCCGCACGGCGAAAGATCTCGATGGCCCGGGCGTCGTCCCCCTGCGCATGGGCGCTCGTGCCGAGGCCGATCGCGAGCGGCAGGCTGGCGGGCCAGCGCGCGAGCCCGCTCTCATAGACCGGCAGCGCACGCGCCGCGCCGGCGCTGCGCTCGTAGCCGATCGCGGCCTCGACCGCCGCGTCGACGGTGGCCGACACCGGCCACTGCCCTGGCGGCAGCACGGCAAACGCCCAGTGCTGCGAGCGCTCCCAGGTGTGCTCGAAGGTGCTGAGCGCAAAACGATCCCGCGCCACGTTGCCCGAGCGCAGCACCAGGTGGCCGGCCGCCAAATCGAATCCCACCACCACCGCGTAGTGCCACCGCGGCGCGAACCCGAGGCCGAGGTTGAGCAGCACCACGGCCGCGTGGCCGGCGGCGATTTCCCGGAGCAGCGATTCCAGGGTGCCGGGCAGGCGCACGGCCACCGCGCCATGGCGCCGGGCCCCGGCCAGCATCTCGGCCTGCAGGCTGCCGCCACGCGCGGGCACGAAGACCTCGCGCGCCAGCGCCTCGGGCTCGGCCGCGATGCCGATCGCGCCCAGGGCGGTCGCCAGCGCCGCGGGGCCGCAGTGGAGGTCGGTCTGCGGAAAGAAGGGCGTCGCGGCGAGTTCGGCGCGTGCCGGCAGGCCGGCGGGCGGCGCGCGGCGCAGGGCGGCGGTCTGCGCCGCACATCCCGCCACGAGCGCCAGCGGCGTGACGACGAGGGCGCGGCGCCGCACGCGCGGGCTCGCCGTCAGCGCGCCGGCCGCAGGAACGGGAAGATGCGCGTGAAGCCGAGGATGTCGGAGAACACGAGCACCACGAAGACCAGCACCAGCGTGCCGATCACCTCGCCGGAGGCGCCGGCCGGCGCGCGGTCGATCTCGGCCTGCAGCCAGGCGGCCTCGGCCTCGGTGAGCGCGGCCACGCGCGCACGGGCTTCGTCCACCGCCACGCCACGCTCGGCCAGCGCCGCGGCCACGTCGGCGCGGTCGAGCGTGCGTTGCAGGCGCTCGCGCGCATCGGGCTGCGCCGTGGCCCGCACCACCGCTTCGGCGCCGATGAGCTCGATGGCCTGGGCGCTCTGCACGACGCCCAGGCACGAGGCCAGGCACAGGGCGAGGAAGCGGCGGGTCGTGGCGATCATCGGGACAGCTCCTTGCAGGCGTGCTCGCGTCGGCGTGCGAACGTCGTATGGCGAAGGGCGGCATCTTAAGTGCGCCCGGCGTGGGGCTGCTACGCTCGCGCGATGACCCCGATCCCGGCCGCCCCTGCGGCACACCGTGCTGCCATGAGCCCGGCCACGGTGGTGCTCCTGCTCACGCTCCTGATGGGCATTCAGCCCGTCACCACCGACCTCTACCTCCCTGCCCTGCCGGCCCTCACGCGCGACCTCGGCGCCAACATCGCCTCGGCGCAGCTCACGCTCTCGGCGCTGATCATCTGCTTCGGCCTCGGCCAGCTCGTGTGCGGGCCGCTCGCCGACCGGCTGGGCCGCCGGCCGGTGCTGGTGGCCGGCCTCACGCTCTACACGATCGCCAGCGTGCTCAGCGCGGCCGCACCCGCCATCGGCTGGCTGGTGCTGTGGCGTGCGCTGCAGGGCGCCGCCATGGCGGCGGCCGTGACCTGCGGGCGCTCCATCATCCGCGACCTCTACGCGCCCCACGAAGGCGCGCGCGTCATGTCGCGCGCGCTCACCGGCCTGGGCGTGCTGGCGATGGCGAGCCCGCTGGTGGGCGGCCTCCTGGTGGAGTTCTTCAACTGGCATGCGGCGCTCACCGTGCTCGCCGTCTTCGGCACGCTGGCGCTCGGCCTCGTGCTCATGCGCTTCGAGGAAACGGCGCCGGTGCTCGACCCCAGCGCGACGCGCATCCTGCCGCTGCTGCGCAACTGGCGCAGCGTGGCCTCGCACCCGACCTTCCTCGCCTGGGCGGCGCTCTCGGCGCTCACCTACGGCGGCCTCTTCGTGACGCTCGCGGGCTCGTCGTTCGTGCTGATCGAGGGCCTGGGCGTCTCGCGAGCGGAGTACGGCGCCTTCCTGCTGTCGAGCTCCATCGCCTACACCGCCGGCACCTTCCTGTGCCGGCGGCTGCTGCTCTCGCACGGGCTGCTCGGCGCGGTGAAGATCGGCGGCGGCCTCTCGCTCGCGGGCGGCGCGAGCATGGCGGCGCTCAGCCTCATGGGCGTGCACAGCGTGTGGGCGATCGCGGTGCCGCAGTGGCTCTATGCGCTCGGCCACGGCATCCACCAGCCTTGCAGCCAGGCGGGCGCCGTGGGCCCCTTCCCCGAGAAGGCCGGCACGGCCGCATCGCTCTCGGGCTTCGGCATGTCGGTCAGCGCCTTCCTCGTGAGCCTGTGGCTGGGGCGTGCGCTCGACGGCACGGTCTATCCGATGACCCTCGGCGTCGGCCTCTTCGGCACCGGCATCGCGCTCGTCGCCTGGACGCTGGTGCAGCGCCACGGCGAGCCGCAGCGCGCCGCCGCGCCCGGCGCGCCATGACCACGGCGGACTTCCTGTGCTTGGCAGGGCCGACGGCATCGGGCAAGACGGCCGCCGCCCTGGCGATCGCCGAGTCGCTCTCCTGCGGGGTCGAGATCGTGAGCGTCGATTCGGCGCTCGTCTACCGCGGCATGGACATCGGCACCGCCAAGCCGAGCGCCGAGGAGCGCGCGCGCGCGCCGCACCACCTGATCGACCTGATCGAGCCGACCGAGGCCTACTCCGCCGCGCGCTTCGTGGCCGACGCGCGTGCGCTCATTGCGCAGATCCGCGCGCGCGGCCGGCTGCCGCTGCTCGTGGGCGGCACGATGCTCTATTTCAAGGCGCTCTTCGACGGGCTGGACGAGATGCCCGCGGCCGATGCCGCCGTGCGCGCCGAGCTCTCCGACCTGCAGGCGCGCGAGGGGCTGGGCGCGCTCTACGCCGAGCTGCAGCGCGTGGACCCGGTGACCGCGGCGCGCCTCCAGCCGGCCGACTCGCAGCGCATCCAGCGTGCACTCGAAGTCCACCGCGTGAGCGGGCGGCCCCTGTCGGACTTCCACCGCGAGAAGGCGGCCGTCGAACGCCCGCCGCTCATCTCGCTCGAACCCCGCGACCGCGCCTGGCTGCATCGCCGCATCGCCGAGCGCTTCGACGCCATGCTCGCCGCCGGCCTGGTGGACGAGGTGCAGCGCCTGCGCGCACGCGGCGACCTGCACCCCGACCTGCCCTCGATGCGCTGCGTGGGCTACCGCCAGGCGTGGGAGGCGCTCGACAGCCACGACCTCTCCGCGCTCCGCGAGCGCGGCATCGCGGCCACGCGCCAGCTCGCCAAGCGGCAGGTGACGTGGCTGCGCAGCATGCCGTGGCGCGAGGTGGTGGACTGCGACGCCCCCGATGCGACCGCGCAGGTCGTCGCGCGCGCCCGGGCGCACGCACGCGCACGGATCCCCGCCTGAGCCGCGGCCTCGAAGCGTGGCCGACCGCGGGCGTCCGAGGGTGGACGATGCGATCATTGCGCCCTCCATGCGCGACGCTGCAAGCTGCCCTTCCGACCCCGTCATCACCGAGACGCGAGCCTGGCTCGAGCACGCGGTGATCGGCCTCAACCTCTGCCCCTTCGCCAAGGCCGTGCACGCCAAGGGCCAGGTGCGCTACGTGGTGAGCGAGGCCACCGAGCCCGAGGCGCTGCTCCACGACCTGGTGGCCGAGATGGCGCGGCTGGTGGCCGCCGATCCGGCCGAGGTCGACACCACGCTGCTGATCCACCCGCAGGTGCTGGGCGACTTCCTCGACTTCAACGATTTCCTCGGCGTCGCCGACGCGGCGCTGGCCGAGGCGGGGCTCGACGGCGTGTTGCAGGTCGCGAGCTTCCATCCGCAGTTCCAGTTTGCCGGCACCGAACCCGACGACATCGCCAACGCCACCAACCGGGCGCCCTACCCCACGCTGCACCTGCTGCGCGAGGCAAGCGTGGACCGCGCCGTGGCCGCCTTTCCCGATGCCGAGGCCATCTTCGAGGCCAACATCGAGACCCTGGAAGCGCTGGGCGCGGACGGCTGGGCGCGCCTGCGGACGCGCTGGACACGCTGACGGCCTGCGCCGATCGTCACTCCGCGCGCGCGCCCGAGGCCTTGACCACCTTGGCCCACTTGCGCGTCTCGGAGGCGATCAGCCGCGTGAACGCCGCGGAGCTCATGCCGCTCGGGATCGCGCCCTGCGCCAGCATGCGCTCGCGCAAGGCCGGCGCCTTGAGCGCCTGGGCCGTCTCCTGCTGCAGGCGGCTCACGATGTCGGGCGGCGCGCCGGCCGGTGCGAGCAGGCCGAACCATGAGGTGGCCTCGTAGCCCTTCAACGTGGCGCCGCCCGCTTCCTCGACCGTGGGCAGCTCCAGCATGGTGAGCGAGCGGGTGCTGCCGGTCACCGCCAGCGCCTTGAGCTTGCCCGAGCGGATGTGGGGCATGGACGACGGCAGGTTGTCGAACATGAGGTCCATCGTTCCGCCGATCAGGTCCACCAGCGCCGGCCCCGAGCCGCGGTACGGGAAATGGACCATGAAGGTGCCCGTCATCGTCTTGAAGAGCTCGCCCGCGAGATGGATGGAGGTGCCGTTGCCCTCGCTCGCCATGTTGAGCTTGCCCGGGTGCGCCTTGGCGTGGCGGATGAGGTCGGCCACGCTGTGGATGCGCGCAGCCGCGGCCTTGGCCGGGTTCATCACCAGCACGTTGGGCACGTTGGCCAGGAGCGTGATGGGTGCGAAGTCGCGGAGATGGTCGTAGGGCAGGCGGTCGTAGAGCGCGGCGTTGATCGCGTGCGTGCCCACCGTGCCCAGCAGCAGCGTGTGGCCGTCGGGCGTGGCCCTGGCGACCTCGGCCGCCCCCACGTTGCCGCCGGCGCCGGGCCGGTTGTCCACGACGAAGGGTTGGCCAAAGGCCTTCTGCAGCTCGGGCGCGAGCGCACGGGCGAGCACGTCGGTCGTACCGCCCGGCGCGAAGGGCACGACGATGCGCACCGGGCGCGAGGGCCAGGCCTGGGCGCGCGCTCGCAGCGCGGACAACGCGATCGGGGTGGCGGCTGCCGCCAGCAGCAAGCGGCGACGTTCGGCGAGATGGGTCATCTGCAGCAGCACGCAGTTGCCGTGGCCACGGCGATGCGGATCACTATGCGTGGCCACGTTGCGACGCACAGCCCGGGATTGCCCTAGCGCCGAATGAACGCGGATGCGACCATCCTCCCCGCCGCCATCCACACCGCACGCAGGAGACCGTCATGCCCTACGCCGCCCTCGCGCTCGTGATCCTCGTCGCCTTGCTGCACCTGTACTTCCTCGTGCTCGAGATGTTCCTGTGGGACACGCCGACCGGCCGCCGCGTCTTCAGCAACACGCCCGAGTTCGCGGCCGCATCGAAGGTGCTCGCGGCCAACCAGGGTCTCTACAACGGCTTCCTCGCCGTGGGCCTGATGTGGAGTGCATGGCTCGGGCTCGGCGGCCAGGGGCGCCCGATCGCGCTCTTCTTCCTCGGATGCGTCGTCGTGGCCGGCGTCTATGGGGCGATCACCGCCAGCCGCAAGATCCTCTACGTGCAGGCGGTGCCCGGCATCGCGGCGATCGTGGCGGTGCTCGTCGGCACCTGAGCGCGCCTCCGGGCCCGCCGCGGCGTCGTCCCCCGGCCACCACACGGGCTGCCAGCGCAGGCGCGCGACGGCCCGGTTTTGTTTGAGGCGGGTGGCAACACAGGTACATTCGTCGCCAATGGCTGCCGCCCCCACGTCCACGCCTGCCGGCGCGCCTGCTGCCGGGCCGGCCGCCACGGACATCCGCACCCGCGTGCGCGTCGCGCAGATGGAGATGGTCTTCGACCAGACCTCGGTCGCGGTCTTCGCGGCCACCGGCTTCGCGCTGGCCCTGGCCCTCTACCTGCAGGACATCATCGGCCGCGAGACGGTCTTCCTGTGGCTCGCGATCAAGGTCGCGGTCGTGGTGCCGCGCGTGGCGCACGGGATCATGTTCCGCCGCCGGCGCAACGACTCGCTGCGCTGGATGCGCTGGGGCCGCGCCATGCTCTTCATCGACGGCGCGGCCTGGGGCCTGGCCGGGATCATGTTCACCGGCGTGCAGGACCACTCCACCCTCACGCTCGTGGTGGCCACGCTCGCCGGCGTGAGCACCATCGCCGCCTTCGTGCTGCATGCCGACTGGCCCTCGTGCCTCGCCTACACCGCGCCCATGCAGGCACCCGGCGTGGTGATGATGGCCGCGCGTGGCGACGCGCTCGGCATCTACGGCGCCTGCGCCACGCTCACCTTCTACGCGCTGCTGCTGCTGGCCACCCGCCGCTCGGAGCGGCACGTGGTGGAGATGCTCACGCTGCGCTACGCCAACGAGCAGCTCACCGCGCAGCTGAGCTCGGCGCTCGAACTGGCACGCATGGAGAACCAGGCCAAGAACGAGTTCGTGGCCAACATGAGCCATGAACTGCGCACGCCCCTGCACGGCATCCTCGGCATTTCCAACATGCTGCTGGCGGGCCCCGCCGGCGGCGCGCCGGCCGGGCCGGTCGGCAACCCGCGCGAAGGCCTGGGCGTGATCCGGCGCTGCGGCGAGCACCTGCTCGGCCTCATCGACAACATCCTCGAGTACTCGCGCTTCGGCGTGCAGGGCGTGAAGCTGCATCCGCAGCCGGTGGACCTTGCCCAGATCGTGGACGACAGCATCGAGATGTGCCGCCCGAGCGCGACCGAGAAGGGGCTCTCCATCATCGGCACGGTCGACCTGCCCCGGCCCTGCGTGGCGATGGCCGACCCCTTTCGCCTGCGCCAGATCCTGCTCAACCTGATCGGCAATGCGGTGAAGTTCACCGAGCACGGCGAGATCCGCGTGCAGGCCGCGGCCACCGAGGACGGGCGCCAGCTGCGGGTGCGCGTCGACGACACCGGCGTGGGCATCGCGCCCTCCGAGCTCGAGAGCATCTTCGAGCCCTTCGTTCAGGTGGACAGCTCCAACACGCGGCGCTTCGGCGGCACGGGCCTCGGCCTGTCGATCACGCGCTCGCTGTGCGAGGCGATGGGCGGGCGCATCGGCTGCACGAGCGTGGTCGGCCAGGGCTCGACCTTCGAGGTGCACCTGCCGATCGAGCGGCCCGCCGCGACGCAAGAGCCCGCGCTGCCCCTGGATGGCGACCTGCCTGCGACACCGGCGCGGCTGCACGGCCAGGTGCTGCTCGCCGAAGACAACGAGGTGAACGCGATCGTGGCCGAGTCGTCGCTGCTGCGCCTGGGCCTCACGGTGCAGCGCGTGCCGAGCGGCGTGGGCGCTGTCGAGCGCGTGTGCCAGACGCTGCGCCCCCGGCCGGACATCGTGCTGCTCGACTGCCAGATGCCCGAGATGGACGGCTTCGAAGCCGCCCGCCGCATCCGCGCGCACGAGGCGCAGCACGGCCTGCCGCGCATGCCGCTGATCGCGCTCACGGCCAACGTCTTCCCCGAGGACCGCGAGCAGTGCCGCGCCGCGGGCATGGACGACTTCCTCGCCAAGCCGTTCGACCTCGAGCAGCTGAGGGCGCTGCTCACGCGCCACCTGGAGCGCACCACCGCCACGCAGTGAGCGCGCCGGGCGCTCGGTGCGAAAGGGCTCAGTGCGAAAGGGCGTAGGCCGCCGGCGCCGAGAGCCCGAAGGTCACCGCGGCCGCCAGTCCATCGAAGACCTCGATGTCGGGATGGAAGTCGCGGAAGACGAAATCGAAGTCCTGCGGGCGCAGCTCGCGCACGCGGGCATCGGCCTGCAGCGTCTCGCGCCAGAGCACCCGGTGCGGCAGGCCGCCGGCGTGCTGCAGGTGGCACATGCGCTCGTCGCCGAAGAGATCGACGAAGCCGAGACTCAGGTACGTGCGCAGCAGCGAGCGCCGCGAGCCGGCGACCACCCCGCCGATCTGCAGCGCGATGCAATAGAGGTGCACCGCCTTCAGGAGCGCCAGGCGCACCTTGTGGTCGTAGCCGGGCAGCACGCACAGCCGGGTGATCTCGGCCAGCTGCCGCCCGCGCAGGCGCTCGGGCAGCTCGACGCTGCCCTCGATCTGCAATGGCGCATGGCGGTTGCTCTGGATGCGCGCCGAGCCGACCAGCTGGCCGGTCGCCTTGTCTTCGGCGTAGAAGATGATGGTCCCCGGCATGCGGTCGCGCGGGTCGGCGGCGCCGAAGGCAGAGGCCTGATCCGGCAGGTGGCGCCCATAGGCGTGCTGACGCAGCGCCTGCACGCGCATCAGCTGCGCTTCACTGCTGACCACCTTGACCTTGAACGGCAACCCGAGGCCGACGGCCACGGTACCGGGGGAAACGACGCCGGCCGGAGGCAGCGGCGTGATGGGGGCGTCGGGGCCGCTGTCGCGCAGCGTTGGCATGCGCACGTCCGGCCCCGCCGGGATCGGCATGAGGCTCGCCGATGGAAGGTCTTCCCTGAACATGGTGCTCCCTGTGTGACCCGCGGCACTTGGTGCTCTGTCGGTCCTCCCGCCCGGAGCATCTCAAGTCATCGCGCGCGCGCCAAGACCGGAGTTGTTGCGAGGTGTGTGCGCCGGCGGGGCCGGCGCGTACTTGGTGACAACTTCGCCGCGACGCTTCAGCGCGAGGCCGCCGCCTCGGGCGGCCACACCAAGTGCGCATCGCCCTCGTATTCGCGGCCGCGCACGTCGCTCACCGAGAAATAGAGGCGCGTGGGCGCCGTCCACTCCACCGCCTGCTCGCGCGCGCGCAGGCTCGCACCGGCCAGATCGAGCCGGCTGTTGTCGGCACGCAGCGCCACGCGGCCCGACAGGCGCAGGTTCGTGGCGGTGACGTCGCTGTCGGTCGCGGTGAGCGCCACCTCCTCGCCCGCGACCACCACGTCGTCGATCGTGATGCTGGAGCCCTTCACCACCAGGCGCTTCATGCGCGCCGACTCGACGCGCGCGCCGTGGCAGTTGTCGAGGGTGAGGCTGTCGAAGCGGCCGGTGTAGAGCCGGTCGGGGGTGTTGCTGCAGATCACGTCGCCCTGCGACACGCCCTCGGGCGGCTTCTCGCGCGGCGCGAGCGGCATGAGCAGCGCCTCCAGCAGCAGCGCTCGGAACGCATCGGGGCTCTCCAGCATGGGCGTGTGGCCGACGTTGTCGATCACCTTGAGCCGCGCGTCGGGCAGGCGCGAGGCGAGCAGCCGCCCGGTGCGCAGCGGCGCGATCGCATCTTCGCGGCCCCAGATGACGGTGGTGGGCGCGGTGGTTTCGCGGATGGCACGGCTGAAGTCGTGTTCCACCAGGCCGAGGCCGGCCTCCACCTGCGTGTAGCGGCCGAGCAGCGCATGGCGCACGGTCGGGTTCTGCGCGAGCCAGCGGCTGAAGTCGAAGCGGTCGTCGAGGTGCCAGAACACCCCCCGCCGCAGGTCGGTCAGGCGCCCGCCGATGCCGCCGAGGATGCGGTCCACCGGCGCGATGCCGATGCGCGGCGCGCGCACGCTGGCCATGTGCTGCACATAGACCATCTTGAGCAGGATGCCGGCGGCATCGACCAGCACCAGCCGGTCGACCTGCGACGCATACGCATGGGTGAAGAAGAGGCTCACCGCGCCGCCCAGCGAATGGCCGACCACGTGCGCGCGCTGCCCCGGTGCGAGCTGCTGCAGCACCTGCGACAGCACCCGGCCGTAGGCGATGAAGGAATAGCCGCCCGCCATACCCGGCGACGCGCCAAAGCCCGGCAGGTCGACCGCGATCACGTGGAAGCGCGCCGCCAGCGGCTGGATCACCGGCGCCCAGTCGCGGTGGGCGTTCATGCCCAGGCCATGCACCAGGAGCACGGGGGGCGCACTCGCCTCGCCGGCCACGCCGACCAGCACGCGCTGGCCCTCGGCGAGCGTGAGGCATCGGTAGTGCAGCGTGCGCAGGCGCGGTGGCGGCAGGGGCGCGGAAGCGCCGGAGGCAGCGGGCGGCACGGGCTCCACGCACGGCACGGTGCTTGCCACCTGTGCCTGGGACAGTGCCCCTGTGCACAACATGGCCGCCGGCAGCAGCACCGCCCTCGCCCAACGGATCATTCGCGGGAGGCTGGTCACGGCCGGCATTCTGGCCGATGGCCGACGCCCTGCCCTCATGGCATGCACCGATGAACCGAAGGATCCCGATGAAGAAGACGATCACCGCCCTGCTCGCGACCACGCTCCTGCCGCTGGCCCTGGCGCAGACCCCGCCCGGCCCGCGCATCGAGCCCGGCCTGTGGGAGATCGACATGACGCTCAAGAGCCAGAGTGGCAAGGCCGAGATGGCCATGCGCGAGGCCCAGGCCTACATCTCGCGCCTGCCGCCCGACCAGCGCCGCCAGGTCGAGGCCATGATGCAGCAGCAGGGCGTGCGCCTGGGCGACAAGTCCAGCAGCGTGAAGGCCTGCATCACCAAGGAAGACGCCGAGCGCGGCGAGATCCCACAGCAGGCGGGCGACTGCACCCAGGAGACCCTGGAGCGCAGCCCGACCTCGATGAAGGTGAAGTTCAGCTGCGCCACCAACCCGCCAGCCAACGGCGAAGCCCTGGTGGAGTTCCAGAGCCCGACCGCCTACACCAGCCGCGCGGTGGTCGACACCGTGGTGCTCGGCCAGAACGAGCGGGTGAACGTCGAGCAGACCGGCCGCTGGCAAGGCGCCGATTGCGGCAGCGTCAGGCCGCTGGGCAAGTGACCGATGGGCGCAGCGATTTGCGCATCGTGACGTAGGTCGGCCGGGCGTAGCCCGCGTGCGCATGCTCGGCCGTGCGCGCGAAGCCCAGCGCCGCGAAGGTCCGGTGGTTCTCCACCAGCTCGATGCGGGTCTCGAGCTCGAGCACCGCCTGGTCCGCCTGCCGCGCGTGGTGCTCCACCGCCTGCATCAGGCGGCGGCCGATGCCCTGCCCTTGCCGCCCGGGGCGCACCGCCACCTTGCCGACGTAGAGGCAATCGGGCTTCACCTTGGCGAAGGCGCACCCCACCAGCTGGCCCGCATCGAGCGCGAGGAAAGCCGCCTCGTCCTGCGCCTTGTCGGCGAGTGACCTGACGTCGAGCCGGTACAGGGAAGACGGCGGGTCGATGCGCGGCCGCTGGTACTGGAAGGCCTCGTGCAGCAGCGCCAGCAGCTCCTCCCACTGCGTGAACCCGGGCGGCGCCTGGCGGATCTCGATGCTCATGTCAGCTTCTTGAAATAGAGGGTGGTCCCGCAGCGCGACCCGTCGGGCATCAGCGCGTAGTCGGGGATGCTGCCGCAGCGCGACCAGCCTTCCCTCGCGTAGAGCCGCTCGGCCTCGGGCGTGGCCGTGTCCAGCACGAGCACCGTGCGGCCCATGCGCCGCGCCATGGCCTCCACCTCGCGCATGAGCTGCGCCCCCACGCCGAGGCGGCGCGCGCGACGGTGCACCAGGAGCTTGGACACATCGGCGCGGTGGGGCTGGTTCTCCTTCAGCGCGGGCACGAGCTGCACCGTGCCTGCCACGAGGCCATCGCCATTGCGCGCCACCAGCAGCACGGTCTCGCCGCGCGCCACCGCATCGGCCACGCCCGCCCAGTAGTGCTGCGCCTTGGCAGCGGTCATCGGGTGCACGAAGCCGACCGAGGCGCCGCCGTCCACGCTGTCGATCAGCAGCTCGCACAGGGCCGGCAGGTGGGCACGCGCGGCCGCGGCGTCGAGCGTCTGCACGACGGGATTCATGTTGCGCTCCTCGGTGACGCCGGGCCGGCCAGCGCCACCAGGTAGTGGGCCGGCCTGCGCGACGGGTTGTGGAAGGAGATGGGCAGGTCGATCGGGTGCACGAGGCAATCGCCTTCTGCAAGCTTGTGGCGTTCGTCGCCCACCGTGACGACCATGCTGCCGCTCATCACCCAGACCTGCTGCTGCACACCGGCGCGCTGCACGCTGACCTCGTAGTTCACCCGCGCGCCCGGCGGGAAATGCACTTCCACGAGCTGCAGCGTCGCGGCCATGCCCGGCGGCGTGAGCGCGCGCCGCACATAGCCCGAAGCCGGATCCTTCCATTCGGGCTGATCGGCGCGGCGCGCCACGGGCGACGGCGCCGCCTCGCGGCGCGGCCCTTCGAAGAGCGCATTGAGCGTGGTGCCGAGCCCGGCCGCCAGCTTGTCGAGCAGCGCCGCCGTCGGGCTGCTCTCGCCTCGCTCGACGACCGAGATCATGGAGCGGCTCACCCCGGAACGCGCGGCCAGCTGTTCCAGCGTCAGGCCTTGCGCGGCCCGCAACTCGCGCACGCGCCGGGCGATGCGGTGGTCCAGGGTGTCGGTCGCGGGGTCTGCGAGGTTTTCCGTCATGATGGAAGCAAAATCTACTTTACTGGACAAGCACCGTCAATCAGCCGACGCCGCCCGTCGCCAACGGAGTCCGCGTCTTTGCACACCGGCAACACACGGACTTGCCGCGCGCACCCAGAATCCGGCGCATCACAAGACGACCACATCAGGGAGACGCCATGCTCGACCGCCGGCCCGCGCTCGCCGCCTACGCCGCCAGCCTCGCCCTCGCCGCGTGCGGCGGTGGCTCCAACGACGACCCGCCGCCGCCCAGCGGCCCTGGTCTCGCGCAGCGCACCGCCGCCGCGAGCGCCACAGCGCAAAGCACCACCAACGCCTGCGCCCCGATCCGCCCCTACTACTGGGAGATCGGCGACGGCCAGCAGCGCCTGGCCAGCGGATCGGTCGCCGCTCCGGGCAACCCGGTCACCTACACCGCGAGCACCTTCATGCCGATCGCCTCGGCCTCCAAGTGGCTCTACGGTGCCTACGTCGCCGAGCGACGCGGCGGGGCGCTCACGTCAGAAGACATCCAGTTCCTCACCTTCCGCAGCGGCTACACCAGCCTCAGCACCCTCGGTGACTGCCGCGCCGACGACACGGTGGGCGATTGCGTGGCGCGCGGCGACAACGACGTGCAGACGCCCGCCCACGTGGGCAAGTACTACTACAACGGCGCGCACATGCAGAAGCACGCGAGCCTGCCCGCGCCCGGGATGGGTCTGGGCGCGCTCGACGGCACGGCGCTCGCCACCGAGATGCGACGCCTGCTCGGCGCCGACATCCACTTCACCTACGGCCAGCCGCAGCTCGCCGGTGCGGCGCGCAGCACCGCCGACGACTACGCCCGCTTCCTGCGCAAGCTGCTCCAGGGCGAGCTCCGCCTGGGCGCGCTGCTCGGGGCGCACAAGGTCTGCACCAACCCCGCCACCTGCGCCGAAGCGATCAGCACGCCCATGACGAACGGTGCCGACTGGAACTACTCGCTCGGCCATTGGGTGGAAGACGACCCCGCGACCGGCGACGGCGCGTACAGCAGCGCCGGCGGTCTGGGCTTCTACCCGTGGATCGACGCCGGCCGCCGCTGGTACGGGATCGTGGCGCGCAACGGCGCGCTGGGCGGTGGCGATGAATCCGCGGCCTGCGGCGCACTGATCCGTCGCGCCTGGGTCACGGGCGTGGCCCGGTAGCGCTCCGCTTCAGGAACTGCGTATCCAGTTCTCCAGCCGCAGCCCTTCCACCCGCTTGAAGTGCCGCACGTTGTCGGTCACGAGCACGGCCCCGAGCGCCAGCGCGTGGGCGGCGATCATCTCGTCGAAGTCGCCGAGCACGTGGCCCTTGGCACGCAGCTGCGCACGCAGGTGGCCGTGGAACTCGGCGCAGGCGTCGTCCCAGGGTTCAGTGCGTGCGACGGCCAGGAAGGCGTCGACATAGCGCTCGAGCTGGATCGCCTTGGGCTTGAGCGCCACGCCGTAGCGCATCTCGGCATTGGTGATGGCGGAGATGCACCACTCGTCGGGCTGCAGGCGCGAGAGGCGGCTGTCCAGGCCTGCGGTGCCGCGCATGGCGGCGCAGGCAGTGTTGGTGTCGAGGAGGTAGAGCATGCTCACTCCACCCAGGTGTCGAACGGGTCGCGCCGCTGGCTCCCCTGCACGCGGTCGGTGAGCGCATCGGCCGGCAGCTCGCCGAGCCGCCCGCGCTGCGCCATGAACTCGACCCAGCCGATCTCGGGCCGCGCCGAGAGGATCACGTTGCCCGTGCGCGGGTCGCGGCGGATGTAGACCTCGTCGCCCTCGAAGCGGAATTCGGCCGGCAGGCGCACGGCCTGGCTGCCGCCGTTGGTGAAGAGCTTGGCAGTCTTGACGCTCATGGAAGGGCCCTCGCGATGTCTCTACTTGAGTATAGACATCGCGGCGCCTCCCCGGCGCCCGGTCGGGCTATGTCAGGTAGCCGGGGCGGCTGTCGGTGGGCGCGGCCAGCGCGCCGTGCTCCAGGTCGCTCATGAGCGTGTCGGCCCAGGAGGACTCGCTGTCGGTGGCGTAGAAGCGCGATTCGCCGGTGGAGCGGCGACGCACCACGAGCACGCCGCCGGCAAGGCGAAAGAGCTGCGCCAGCGGCGACGACTTGTCGGCCTTGATCTCGAAATCATCGGCGTCGTAGCCGGCCGACTTCAACATCTGGCCGACCGCCTGCACCTGGCGCTGGAAACGGGGAAGTTCGGACATGGCGGCCCCCATGGGACGGATCGGATGCCGCCATGATCCGAGCCGTTTCAAGCCGAGGCTGTAGGAGGACAGCGCATGCGCCTGTCGGCCCGCAACGCGAGCGCCAGAGCGTCGCTATTCCGCGCCGAGCGGCTTGAAGAGCTCGTTGAAATCCTCGGCCGTGAGCGCCGCATCGCTCGCCACGCCCGACAGCAGCGTGTCGGCCAGGCCGGCCTTGCGCGCCTGCAGCTCCAGCATCTTGTCCTCCACCGTGCCGCTCGCGAGCAGCTTGTAGACGAACACCGGCTTGTCCTGGCCGATGCGGTAGGCCCGGTCGATCGCCTGCTGCTCGACGGCCGGATTCCACCAGGGGTCGTAGAGGATCACGGTGTCGGCCGCGGTGAGGTTCAGGCCCACGCCGCCGGCCTTGAGGCTGATGAGGAAGAGCGGCACGTCGCCGCGCTGGAAGCGCTCCACCAGCTCGGCGCGGTCGCGGCTCTCGCCGGTGAGCGTGAGGTGCGGGATCCTGAGCCGCGCGAGTTCCAGCTCGATGAGCGCGAGCATCTCGGTGAACTGCGAGAAGAGCAGCACCCGGCGGCCGTCTTCCACGAGCGTGGGCAGCAGGTCGAGCAGCAGCTCCATCTTGGCCGAGGGGTGGTGCGGCCGCGCCGGCGCCTCGCCATCGGCGGTCTTGAGCAGGCGCGGGTCGCAGCACACCTGGCGCAGCCGCA
Organism: Rubrivivax sp.; assembly: GCA_044507405.1. GTDB lineage: Bacteria > Pseudomonadota > Gammaproteobacteria > Burkholderiales > Burkholderiaceae_C > Rhizobacter. The sequence goes on from JBIQJS010000024.1 coordinate 23,785, forward strand.
GCAAGGCATCGAGAACCATGATCTGGCTGCGCGCGAGACCCTGCTGCGCGATCACCTCGCGCAGCTTGCCGTCCATGGTGGCGCGCACCGTCTCGTAGAGGTCGCGCTGGGTGCCGGTGAGCTCCACGCGCAGGTGCGTCTCGGTCTTCTCGGGCAGCTCGCGCGCCACCTGCTGCTTGGTGCGCCGCAGGAGGAAGGGCCTGACGCGACGGGCGAGCTGCTGGGCGCGATAGGTGTCGTGCCGCCGCTCGATGGGCGTGCGGTAGTGCTCGCGGAACTGCGCCTCGCTGCCGAGCAGCCCCGGGCAGACGAAATCCATCAGGCTCCAGAGCTCGCCCAGGTGGTTCTCGAGCGGCGTGCCCGACAGGCACAGGCGATGGCGGGCGTTGAGGCCCTTCACCGACACCGCCGCCTGGCTGCGCGCGTTCTTGATGCGCTGGGCCTCGTCGAGCATCACGTAGTGCCACGCCTGCCCGCCGTGGGTGGCGATGTCGCGCATGGCGAGCGGGTAGCTCGTGATGACGAGGTGCGCCTCGGGGATGCGGGCGAACTGCTTGCTGCGCTGCGGGCCGTGCAGCACCACGAGCTTGAGGTCGGGCGTGAAGCGGCGCGCCTCGGCCTCCCAGTTGCCGATCAGGCTGGTGGGCACGATCACGAGGCTCGGGCGGTCGAGCCGGCCGGCGTCGAGCTCGCCCTGCAGCAGCGCGAGCGCCTGCAGCGTCTTGCCCAGGCCCATGTCGTCGGCGAGCACGCCGCCCAGGCGGGCACGCCGCAGGAAATCCATCCACGCGAGGCCGTCGAGCTGGTAGTGCCGCAGCTGCGCCTGCACGCGCGGCGAGACCGCCACGGGCGGCAGGCCGGCATCGCTGCCGAGCTGGCGCACCTGCTCCATCAGCTCGGTGTAGCTGGGCGGCGCAGTCACGCGGCCCGATTGGCCGAGCGACTCCAGCGTGCCGAGGTCGAAGCGCGAGAGGCGCAGCGCCTGCCCGCGCTCGCCCCCCTTGAAGACGCTGCGCAGCCATTCCATGAGCGGCAGCACGCGCGCCACGGGCAGGCGCAGCAGCCGCTGGCGCGGCGCGGTGCCCGGCGCGGGTGCGGCCTCCACCGACCAGGGCACGAGCACCTCGCCGTCCTGGCCGCGGCCGATGGCGGTGTCCACGTTGAGCCAGCCGTTCTGTACCAGGTTCACGAGCAGCGGCACGAGGTTCACCGGCTCGCCGTCGACCGTGACGCGCAGGCCCACGCTGAACCAGTTGCCGCCCGGCTCCTCGCCGATGTCCACCGCCCACTCGTCGGCCTGGTGCAGCTCGTAGGGGAAGTCGTTGGCGATCTCCACCACCCAACCCCGGCGCTCGAGCTCGGGAACGTGGTGCGCGAGCAGCTCGGGCCAGCGGTCGCGCCGCTGCGGCACGAGCTGCATGGGGGCATGCCCGTCGGCGGCCGAGGCGGCCTGCGTGGACACCGGCTGGCGCAGGGCCGACTGCCGCGTGACGCGCTCCACGGCCAGGCCCGCGGCCAGGCTCCACGGCCGCATCTCGAGCTCGCCGACGAGCGTGCGCAGCGCCGCCGACTCGGCGAGCGCCTGGCGCTGGAAATGGCCCATGGCCGAGCGGCCGGGCTGCGCCGGGTCGGCGATCTCGGCCAGCGTGGTGGTCGCGTTGCCGGCGGGGAAGTGGTAGTCGAGCGCGCGTCCGCTCGGCGGCTGGTAGCGGTAGATGAGCTGGGCCGCACCCTGGCGCAGCGTGGAGGCGCGCGCCTGCGCCGAGCCGTAGCGGTGGTGCAGCAGCGCCTCGGAGGCGACGTCCACGCAGGTGGTGAGCCGCAGCACCGGCACGAGCGGCAGCGTGCCGAGCTCCAGCATCACCGGCGGCGGGGGCGGCGCCGGCCGCCGGACCGGGGTGGCCACGCCCGGTCGTTCGGGCAGCCCCTTCCGGATGCGGATCTGCTGGGCCTCGAAGGCCATCAGGGCCGCCGCCACATGCTGGCAGTTGTGCCCCGCCGGGCAGGAGCAGCGCCCTTCGAGCCGCAGCCCGAGGCGGCGGTCGTTCATCCACTGGATGTGCTGCTGGTAGCCGGTGGGCCCCGCGCCCTGCACCCGGCTCACGAGCCGAGGGCCGTCCACCTGCAACGCCGTCACCGCCTGCTGCGGCTTGAGCTCCATGGCGCGGATCAGGGTGCGGTGGTCGAAGTGTTCGCTCAGGTCGAAGTCTTCGGGTAGCGAGAAGTCACTCATTGGCAAGGCGTCGGGCAGAACCGTGCATTGTCTCGCGGCGCGGCGCCCGCCTGGCCCCAAGACGCCACGAATTGCGGGGGGCTCCGCGGAAGGCGTCCTGCGGTCGGTATGCTGAAAAAAGTGGCACAAACGTGTCTTTTCGACGCCATGGCGCGATGCAGGCCTCACACAATGAACGCGCCCACCCGCGCCTCGAGCGCCGCCATGCCCATGCAGCCCCTCTACTCGCCGCAGCCCCTGCCCGAGCGCCCCGCCTTGCGGGTGCTGCTGCTGGCGTGGTGCGTCGCGGTGTCGCAGACGCCGCTGGCCGCGCTGGCGTGGATCGCCGCGCTGGCGCTCGGCCTGCTCGTCATGTGGCGGGCGCTGCGCGATGGCGGCCGCCAGGCGCCGCTGCCAACCGTCCACGCGCTGCGCGAGGACCTGCCCGCACCGGCCCAGCCGCCCACGCGCCGCCGCACCGATGCCTCGTCATCGGCCCGGCAGGGGCCGCCGCTGCTGCCGGCGGCCAGGGGCCTTCCCGACACCGACGCCAGCCTCGCCGCCCCGCAGCAGATCGCCGACACCGGCGAGGCCTGGTCGCACGACCTGCAGGCGCGCGGCCTGTCGCTGTGCGTGCTGCACGTGGGGCTGGAAGGCGTGGACGCCGTGGTCTCGCGCTACGGTGCCGAGGCGGGCCTCGAAGTGCTGCGCCAGGTCGGCAAGCGGCTGCGCAAGCTCGCCCGCGACGAAGACCGCGTGATGCGCTTCGACGACCATGAATTCGTGCTGCTGCTCGCCTGCCCGCAGGCCGAGAGCCTCGCCTTCGTGCGCCGGATGGCCGATCGCATCAAGGCCGAGCTGCAGCGCCCGGTCGCCTGGCGCACGATCAGCCACCTCGACATCAGCGGCCTCGTCGGCTCGGCGGTCTGGCCCCAGCACGGCCAGACGCTCGATGCGGTGCTCGAGCATGCGGCCGAGACGCTCGCCCGGTTCCGGCGCGGCCGCGCGGCGGGGCTGAAGGTCGCGAACGGCTGAGCCGCGCGACCCGGCGCGGTCACTCGTACAGCGCTGCCATCGCTTCCTTGAGCCGCAGGCCCGTGCTGTGCGTGCGCTCCCAGCGCTCCATCGACACGTCGCCCTGGCGGAACTCGCGGAAGAACTCGTTCGGCCGGAGCTTGCGCATGATGGCTTCGGCGTTGGACGGCATGCTGCCGTTCAGGCCCAGCTTGTCACGCAGGGCCTTCAGGCTGTGGGCCGTGGTGTCGGCGGCGCCGGCGTCGGCGGTGGGCGTCGGCCGGCGGGGTGTCACGAGGATCAGCACCGAGCGCTGGATGTCGTTGGTGCGCCGGTTGGAAAAGAGGTACTGCACCCCGGGCACGTCCTGCAGGCCGGGCACGCCGTCGCGCGTGCTGGTCGACGACTTCTCGCTCAGGCCGCTCAGCACCAGCGTGTCGCCGAGGTTCATCACCACGTTGGCGTTCGCCAGCACTTCGCCGATCTCGATCTGGTAGGCCACCCGCGGGTTCTCGGAGCTCGCGTTCAGCGCGGTGCGCTGCGCCTCGACCTTCATCTGCACCTGGCCGCCGGCCGTGAACACCGGCGTGACGGCGAGCCTGATGCCGAAGCGCTTGTCGAGCGGCACGATCGTGGTGCCGCCTTCCCGGCTGGTCGACACCACGCCGGCGTTGAGGTTGACCCCCGAGAAGAATTCCGAGGGCAGGCCTTCGATGGCCGCCAGCGTGGGCCGCGCGAGCACCTCGTTCATCGAGCTGTTGGCATTGGCGATGTTGAGCGAATACGTGAGCGCCGGGATCGTCACCGCGCGGGTGATGGCGGTGCTCACGGTCGCCACGCCGGCGGCCTCGGCGATGCTCTTGGTCCACCCATAGGCGGGCGCGCCGCCCGGGCCGCCCAGCTGCAGGGTCAGCGCGCTCAGCAGGTTCACCCCCTTGGAGGTGGAGGCGATGTCCTGGGTCGAGAGCAGCACGAGGTCGATCAGCACCATGCGGGGGCTGGCGCTGCCGTCATCGGCCCGCGCAGGCACGGCCGGCGCGGCGGGAGGCACAGCGGGCGGCACGTCGCCGGCCGGCGCGTCCGGCGTGGCGGGCTTGATGTCCGAGGGCCGGCTCACATCGGGCACGGAGAAGGCCTGCGCCAGCTGCAGCGCACGGGTCGGCACGAGCGCCGGTTCGGCGGCCGGGCTTGCGTGTCGCGCATGGAACGCCTTCCATTGCGCCAGCCGGCGGTCGGTGCGGTCCATCTCGGGGCCTTTCGGCGCCAGCACGGCCAGGCGCGCGCGCACGGACTCGGCCCGTTCGAAGTTTCCGCACGACGCATAGACCGCGATGCGCGAGCGCAGCGCGCCGGCCGCCGGCTCGCCCGCCAGCGCGTCCAGGCGATCCGCCATGGCACAGGCGGTGTCGGCATCGCCCGTGAGATAGGCCGACACCATGAGCCCGTGCGTGGAGACGTCGCTCTCGGGCGTGAGCAGCAGCGCTTCCGAGAAGCTCGAGCGGGCTTCGTTGAACCGCTTGAGGTCCATGTAGGCCAGGCCCAGGAACTCATGGGCGATCCAGTGGGCCGGGTCGATGCGCAACGCCTGCCGGTAGCCCTCGATCGCGATCTCGCCCTTGGCGGTGTCGCCCTGCTTGGCTTGCAGGTGGTAGATGAAGCCGTTGAGGAAGTGCAGGTGCGCATTGCGCGCGTCGAGCTGCAGCGCCTCGTTGGCGGCCGTCTGCGCGCGGGGCAGGTCCATCTTCCTGAGGGCCTCGACCGCGGCGGTGGCCCGGGCGAGCATCTCGGAATCGCGTGCGCCCGGCGGCACGAGCGCGACGCGCGCGATCATCTTCTCGAAGGAATCGTCGGGCGCCTTCGCCTGGGGCGCGGACACCGCCGTGGACAGTGCGGCGGCCAGCGCCAGTGCATGCAATCTCATCGTCAGGGCCTCCCGTTTCTACCTTCGTAGCGGCCGTGGTCCAGCCAGTGGTTCATCAGGTCGGTGTACTTGTAGTTCTTCAGGTCCGAGTAGCGCTTGTAGGCCTGCAGGCTGAAGGTCGGGCTGCCCTGGCGGCCCTCCATCTGATAGAACACATACCAATCGAGGAGTACCTCGTAGTTGCTGCCCTTGACCGAGTAGCGCTTGCGGTAGTCGCTCAGCCAGAACTCGTTCGACGCGCGCTCGCCCTTGGCGAAGCCGGTCTTGAGCCAGTAGTCGAAGAGGTCGGTGTCGCCCCAGGCCGCGCCCTTGGTGTCGTAGTAATACTCCCAGTCGAACACCGTGCGGTGGAACATGAGTTCGGCCTCGCTGGGGTTGCGAGACTTGGACATCCCACCGCCTGTGGCCTTGACCACGGCGTTCGTCGCGCCCTTGCCGATGGCGTTGCCGACGCTGTTGAACACCCTCTTGCCTTCGCTGGTGGACTTGCTGGCCAGCTCGCGCGCGCGCTCCTTGGCCGCCTTCGCCGCCTGCGCGGCCGCTGCCGCGGCATCGGCGGAGATCTTCTTGAGCGCCTTGTCCGCCTCGGCGGCCGAGAAGCCGCCCATGTTCCGGTACTCCCGGGCGATCTTGTTGTAGGCGTCTTCGAGCGCCTTGCCTACGCAGTTGGGGAGCTTGGCCGGGTCCACGCTCACGCCGCCCTGACCTTCGAACACGTCGGCAATGTTGGTGGTGGGCGTGAAGGCCGCCTTGACCTTGATCTCGAACGGGTTCACGCAGGTGGCGTTGACGTCGATGGCCAGCGTGGCGCCGTCGAGCGTGACCTCGACGTGCTGGCCCGACACGTCGCCCTTCAGGCGCACGCGCTGCGTGCCCTGGTCCACCACCGCCTCGGCGACCATCCTGATCTTGAGGCGCCCGAGCGGGCCGAGCTTGATGTTGATGTTGTCGGCCACGCTGCCGTTGAAGCCCTTGGCATCGGCGATCACCTGGGTCGCCCCGAAGGTCTGGCCGAGGATGGTGGCGCCCCCCGAGTACTTGAGCATCGGCCCGCCCTGCGCCAGCGGCCCCAGCACGACGACGTTGAAGTACTTCGGGTCCGAGGGGAACGGCTTGCTGCGGTCGCCGAACCTGTAGTCCGCCGGCGGCACGGTGTTCTTCACCTGGATCACCGACAAGGGCTGCGTCGCCGCGAGCAGCGGCTGCTTGAGCGATGCGATGTTGCGCACGAAGCCGCCGCCGTAGCGGGCGAGTCGCGGGTCGGGCGTGGCCATGGCGATCAGCATGCGGGCCGCATCCTCGAGCGTCATCCTCGCGGGTGAGGCGAGGTAGAAGGAGAAGTCGGCCAGGTCCATCACGCCCACCGGCGTGAGCGGCGTCTGGAACTGCATCAGCGAGCGCTTGTCGGCGCTCACGCCGTCGAAGGTCGCGTAGCCCTTGTAGCCGAAGGTCAGCGCGTTATTGAGGAAGAGCGTCGCCTCGGTGAGCTTCATCTTCGGCACGGCGAGGTCGATCGACGCGCCGGGCGCGAACTGGAGCTCGACGTAGGCCTCCGGGCTCAGCGCGTCACCGAGCGACTTCTTCATCGTCTCGCCCTGCGCCACGGCCGCGGCCGCGCCTGCGCCGGCGCCCGCGCCGTCCGTCAGGTCGGCCGGGATGGGCATCACCACGCCGCCGCGCATCGTCATCCTGTCCACGTGGAAGCCGATGCTGTCCATCGCCGTGCGCAGCGCCCCGCGCACGTCGGTGCGCGCGGTGAACTGCACGCCGCTCGTGAACGACAGGCGCGGCACGTCGAAATAGCTGTTGCGCACGATCTGCCGCAGGTCGGGCGGCATGCGGCTCGCGTCCAGGTCGAAGTCGGTGGTCGAGACCGAGACGATCATGTCCTGCATGGTCGTGCCGGCCAGCAGCCCCTGCACGTTGGCCTTGAGAAGCTTGGGCATCGCCACCTTCTCGTTGACGACGAGCAGCAGCGTCTGCTGGGCGTTGTGGCCGGTGTAGAGATAGAGCTGCGTGCTGCCCGCCTTCGTCATGTAGCAGCCGGCAAGGCCGCCGCCGCACTCGGTCTTGCCGAGCGACTGCACCAGGGCGGAGATGTCGCCCTTGGCCCGGTCCAGCGGCAAGGCCGCCAGCACCTTCTTCAGCGCGGGCGACAGGGCGGGCGGATCGCCCGCCTGCGCGGGCGCGGCCCACGCGCAGAAGAAGGACAGGGCCAGGGATGCGCGCAGGAGCGCCCTCCCGAGCGCACGCGAAGGAGACTGCGGGTTTGTGAGGTTCATGGGGTCGCAGGTCAGGTGCAGCACGAGGAAAGGCAGGCCCTCCGGCATGCCTCGGCGTGCATCGATCTTTGCAGCGCAGCGGATGGCGCAAGCCCTGGAGCAAGCCGGCGAAAACCCGCCAATCCGTGCGATCAGCGCACCGCCGCGGCAGCGCAGTGGGTGATCCCGGCGGCCCGGGCCGCAGTCCTAGACTTGCGCCCATGCCCGACACGACCAGCCCCCCTGCCCCGGCACGCAACGTGCGGCCGTTGCGCGACCTGTGGCCCTTCCTGCGGCCCTACCGGTTGCACATCGCCGCGGCCGCGGTCTTTCTCTTCCTCGCCGCGGTGAGCACGCTGGTGCTGCCGCTGGCGCTCAAGTCGCTGATCGACCAGGGCCTGGTCGCGGCCGACCCCGGCGAGCGCGTGATGGCGCTACGCGAGCACTTCGTCGCGCTCTTCGCGGTGGGTGCGGCGCTGGGCCTCTTCTCGGCCGGGCGTTTCTACGCCGTCACCTGGCTGGGCGAGCGCGTGACCGCCGACCTGCGCAACGCCGTCTATGCCCACGTGGTGCGACAGAGCCCCGAGTTCTTCGAGACCACGCAGACCGGCGAGGTGCTTTCGCGCCTGACCACCGACACCACGCTCGTGCAGACGGTGGTGGGCTCCAGCCTCTCGATGGGGCTGCGCAACACGGTGATGGGCGTGGGCGCGCTGCTGATGCTCGTCGTCACCAACCCGTACGTGATGTCGCAGGTGCTGGGCATCCTCGTGCTCGTGGTGCTGCCCTCGCTCTACTTCGGGCGGCGCGTGCGCAAGCTGAGCCGCGCGAGCCAGGACCGCGTGGCCGATTCCTCCGCGATCGCGGCCGAGGTGCTGAACGCCATCCCGGTGGTGCAGAGCTACACGCAGGAGGATCGCGAGGCCACGCGCTTCAACACCTCCACCGAGAACGCCTTCCGCACCGCCGTGAAGCGCACGCGCATGCGTTCCTTCCTCGTCGCCTTCATCATCAGCGCCACCTTCGGCGCGCTGCTGTGGGGCCTGTACCAGGGCACGCAGGCGGTGATGCGCGGCGCGATCACGCCCGGGCACCTGGGGCAGACGGTGGTCTACGTGATCATCCTGGTCAGCAGCGTGGCGGTGCTGTCGGAGGTCTACGGCGACCTGCTGCGCGCGGCCGGCGCGACCGAGCGGCTGATGGAGCTGCTGGCTGCGCGCTCGCCGATCCGCACGCCCGCGCAGCCGGCGCCGCTGCCGGCGACGGCCGCGGGATCTTCGGTGGCGCTGCGCGACGTCACCTTCCACTACCCGTCGCGGCCGACCCAGCCGTCGCTGTCGCAGGTGTCGCTCACCGTGCAGCCGGGCGAGACCGTCGCGCTCGTGGGCCCGAGCGGGGCGGGCAAAAGCACGGTCTTCCAGCTGCTGCTGCGCTTCTACGACGCGAGCTCCGGCGAAGTGCGCGTCGACGGGGTGCCGGTGCGCGAGGTCTCGCTCGACACCCTGCGCCAGCGCATCGGCATCGTGCCGCAGGAGAGCGTGATCTTCTCGGCCGACGCGATGGAGAACATCCGCTACGGCCGGCCCGAGGCGACCGACGAGGAGGTGATCGCCGCCGCGCGGGCGGCCTATGCCGACGACTTCATCCGCGCGCTGCCCGAGGGCTACGCCACCTTCCTCGGCGAGCGCGGCGTGCGCCTGTCGGGCGGGCAACGCCAGCGCATCAGCATCGCGCGCGCCATCCTCAAGAACCCGCCGCTGCTGCTGCTCGACGAGGCGACCAGCGCGCTCGACGCGGAGAGCGAGCGCATGGTGCAGGCCGCGCTCGAAGCCGCCATGCGTGGCCGCACCACGCTCGTCATCGCGCACCGCCTCGCCACCATCCAGCGCGCCGACCGCATCGTGGTGATGGAGCATGGGCGCATCGTGGAGAGCGGAAGCCACCAATCGCTCATCGCCGGCAACGGGCTGTATGCGCGGCTTGCTGCGCTGCAATTTGAGCAATGAGATGTTGCGGCTGTAGGCGACATCCGACAGGCCACTCCCGCCGCGTTCCGACAGACAGCCACCCGGGCCGCGTCGAAACTTCTCCGGCATCGGCAGGTCTTCAGTCCTGCTGTCCCGAAGGAGTACCCATGAACAGAAAAGCAGCCTCAAGACTCACCCTCGCCGCTCTCGCCTCTGCCGCCGTCGTGCTGGCCGGCTGCGAGAGCATGTCTCCCACCCAGAAGGGCACCGCCGTCGGTGCCGGTGTCGGCGCCGCCGGCGGCGCCGTGATCGGCAAGGCCGCAGGCGACCGCGCCGGCGTGGGCGCCGTGGTCGGCGGCGCGATCGGCGCCGTGGCCGGCAACATCTGGTCGAAGAAGCAGGAAGAGCGCAAGCGCCAGATGGAACAGGCCACGCAGGGCACCGGCATCGACGTGACCCGCACGGCCGACAACCAGCTCAAGCTCAACGTGCCCAACGACGTCTCGTTCGACATCAACAGTGCCACCATCAAGCCCGAGCTGCGCAGCGTGCTCGACACCTTCGCCAACAGCCTGCGCGGGGACCAGTCGGCCATGCTGACCATCATCGGCCACACCGACAGCACCGGCTCGGACGCGATCAACAACCCGCTCTCGGTCGAACGCGCCCGCAGCGTCAAGGACTACCTGAGCGCCCGCGGCGTCTCCTCCAGCCGCATCGAGACCGTGGGCCGCGGCTCACGCGAGCCCATCGCCGACAACAGCAGCGACGCCGGCCGCGCACGCAACCGCCGCGTCGAAATGTATTTGCGTGAACCCGCGCAACAAGGGTGATTTCATCCATCGAATGAATCACTGGCCGAAGGGCGCCCACAAGGCGCCCTTCTTTTTTGGGGCTCGCCGATAATCGCCGCTCCCCTGCAGGAGCCCCGACGTGACGACGACACGCCCCATCCGTTCCCAGTACGAAGATTTCATGCGTCACGTGCACGAGCACGGTGTCTTCAAGGCCGACCGCACCGGCACCGGCACGAAGAGCGTGTTCGGCCACCAGATGCGCTTCGACCTGAACGAAGGCTTCCCGCTCGTCACCACCAAGAAGGTCTTCACGAAGGCGGTGATCCTGGAGCTGCTGTGGTTCCTGCGCGGCGACGGCAACGCCAAATGGCTGCAGGAGCGCGGCGTGACCATCTGGGACGAATGGGCCGGCCCCGATGGCGACCTCGGGCCGGTCTACGGCGTGCAGTGGCGCTCGTGGCCCACGCCCGAGGGCGGCCACATCGACCAGATCGCCGAGGTCGTGAACCAGCTCAAGACCAACCCCGACTCGCGGCGCATCATCGTGAGCGCGTGGAACGTGGCCGATCTTTCCAAGATGGCGCTGATGCCCTGCCACGCCTTCTTCCAGTTCTACGTGGCCGAGGGCCGCCTGAGCTGCCAGCTCTACCAGCGCAGCGCCGACATCTTCCTGGGCGTGCCGTTCAACATCGCGAGCTACGCGCTGCTCACGCACATGCTCGCGCAGCAGTGCGACCTCGAGGTCGGCGACTTCATCTGGACCGGCGGCGACTGCCACATCTACAGCAACCACACCGAGCAGGTCGCGCTGCAGCTCTCGCGCAAGCCCTACCCGTATCCGCTGCTGCGCATCAAGCGCAAGCCCGATTCCATCTTCGACTACCAGCTCGAGGACTTCGAGTTCGTGGACTACCGGCACCACGAGACGATCAAGGCGCCGGTCGCCGTCTGACCGCCCGGCCATGACCGAACGCCACCGCCCCGTCGCCCTGCGTGCCGAGGACGCCCCGGCGCGCACCCGGCCGTCGAACTACCCCGAGCCCTACGCCTCGCGCATGAACGGGCGCGTGAAGCGGCCGCTCGGCGACCTGTTCGGCCTCGTCAACTTCGGCGTGAACCTCACGACGCTCGAGCCCGGGGCCGTGTCGGCCCTGCGTCACCACCACAGCCGCCAGGACGAGTTCGTCTACATCCTCGAAGGCCACCCGACCCTGCACACCGACGAAGGCCTCACGCGCCTCTCGCCCGGCATATGCGCCGGCTTCGCGCACGGCACGGGCAACGGCCACCGGCTCGTCAACGAGACCAGCGAAGACGTGGTGTACCTGGAGGTCGGCGACCGCACGCCCGGCGACCAGGGCGGCTACCCCGACGACGACCTGCGCGCGGTGCTCGTCGACGGCAAGTGGCAGTTCACCCACAAGGACGGCACGCCTTACACCTGAGCCGGCCCTGGTCGACGGGGCCGCACCATGCGCTCAGCCCCGACACGCAGAAGCTGCTCGAAGGCATGGGCCACGTGATCGGACCGCCGCAGCTGCTCCAGGCGTCACTCAGGCCCGCGCGGGTGCCGCCGGCTGCTGCGGCGCCTGCGGCCGCGGCCCCCAGGCGGTGAGGTAGATCGCCACCACCGAGCCGATGCCGTAGACCACCATCGAGACGCCCACCAGCACGAACATCGCCGTGTCGGACGCCTGCTGCGCGACCAGCCACCAGCCCCCGGCGATCACCACCAGCAGCCGCGCCGTGCCGGCGAGCACCGTGCCCAGCACCTTGCCCGAGCCTTGCGAGGCGAAGTACAGCGTGAGCCCGAGGCCGAAGAAGGGGAACGCCGGCCCGGCCGAGCGCAAATAGCGTGCGGCGGCGTCGAGCACGCCGGCCTGCGTGGTGAACATGCCGCTCCAGAGGTTGGGCGCGACCGTCACCACGAGGCCCACCACCCCGAGCAGCACGGCCGACACCGCGCCGGACGTCCAGGCCACGCGGCGCGCACGCGCCACGTCGCCCGCGCCGATGGCCATGCCCACCATGGGCACCGCCGCCACGCCGATGCCGAAGGCGATGGGGATGAGCAGGAACTCCAGCCGCGAGCCGATGGCATAGCCGGCCAGGGCTTCGACGCCGGCGCGCGCGACCAGGCCGGTGACGATGATGACGGTGGCGACCGACTGGAACGGCGACAGGCAGGCCACGGCGCCCACCTTCAGGATGTCGAAGAACATGGCGCGCTGCAGCGCCACCCCCTGCCAGCGCAGGCGCACGCGCGCATCGGGCCGCATCAGGCGGTACAGCAGGTAGGCCGCCGCGCCGCTGAAGGCGAGCACGTTGCCGAGCGCGACACCCGGCATGCCCAGGCGCGGCAGCGGCCCGAGGCCGAGGCCCAGGCAGGCGCCGAGCACGATCTGCACGAACGAGGCGGTGAGCACCACCTTCGACGGGGTGCGCATGTCGCCGCTGCCGCGCATCACCGACGACAGCGAGTTGGTGAGCCACACCGCCACCGTGCCGACGAAGAGCACCGCACCGAAGCGGCTGGCTTCGGCGAGCACCTCGCCACGCCCGCCGAGCGCCGCGTACAGGGCCGGGCCGAAGAGCTGGAAGACGACGAGGAAGAAGACCCCGCAGGCCGCGCCGATGAGCGCGGCGTGCAGCGCGAGCGTCTCGGCACGGGCCTGGTCTTTCGCACCCAGCGACCGCGCGATGGCCGAGGAGATGCCGCCCCCCATCGCACCGCCCGAGAGCATCTGCATCAGCATGGCGAAGGGGAAGACCAGCGCCATGGCGGCCAGCGCGGTGAGGCCGAGCTGGCCGATGTAGGCCGTCTCGGCGATCCCCACCGCCGCGGCCGAGGCCATGGCCAGCACGTTGGGCAGCGCCAGGCGCAGGAGGGTCGGCAGGATGGGGCCGTTGAGCATGGGGCGTCTCCGAGTGCGGCGCAGTGTGGCGCCACACCCTCGCGCCCGTCTGTCACCAAGGCGCCTTTATGCCATGATGATCATCATCCCATCGGGCCGGAGGGCTATCCCAACGCGGCGATCACCTCCGGCGGCGCCTGCACCAGCTCGATCAGCACGCCCTCGCCGGCGATCGGGAACTCGTCGTTCGCCTTGGGGTGCAGGAAGCAGATGTCGTGGCCCGCCGCGCCCTTGCGGATGCCGCCCGGCGCGAAGCGCACGCCCTTCGCGGTGAGCCACTCCACGGCCTTGGGCAGGTCGTCGATCCACAGGCCGATGTGGTTGAGCGGCGTGGCGTGCACCGCGGGCTTCTTGTCCGGATCGAGCGGCTGCATCAGGTCGACCTCGACCTTGTACGGCCCCTGCCCCATGGCGCAGATGTCCTCGTCGACGTTCTCGCGTTCGCTGACGAAGTTGCCGGTGACCTCCAGGCCGAGCGTGTCGACCCAGAGGGTGCGCAGGCGCTCCTTGCTGGGGCCGCCGATGGCGACTTGCTGGATGCCGAGGACTTTGAAGGGTCGGGTTGTCGTCATGTGGGTTCTTTCCATGCGCTGCACTTCGACAAGCTCAGTGCGAACGGTTCCAGTTCCTGGGCCTTCGAACCAAAACCACCCCGTTCGGGCTGAGCCTGTCGAAGCCCCCGCACGTCACTCGAATTTGAGGATGACCTGATCCACCGCCAGGCTCTCGCCCTTGGCGGCCACCACCTCGGCGACCGTGCAGTCCTGCGTGGCGGTGAGGATGTTCTCCATCTTCATCGCCTCGATGACCGCCAGGCGTTCGCCGGCCAGCACCTTCTGGCCCGGGGCCACCGCCACCTCGACCAGCAGGCCGGGCATGGGCGAGAGCAGCAGCTTCGACAGGTCGGGCGGCGCCTTGAACGGCATCAGCGCATTGAGCTCGGCCGCACGCGGCGTGAGCACCTTGGCGTCGATCTGGGTGCCGTTGTGGAACACGCGGTAGGCCAGGCCCATGCGCTCGACCTGCGCACAGAAGGGCTCGCCGTCGACCGTGCCGCGGATCACCACGTCGCGCAGCGGCGTCTCGAACGCGATGCGCGACGTGCGCCCGGCGATCGTCACCTCGTAGCCGCTGCCCTGCTTCTGCACGTGCACGGGGACCTGTTCGCTGCGGCCTGCGCCCAGCGCCGTCACGACGACGAACTCGGCGCCGATCTGCATCTCGTGGCCCGGCAACTGGCCGGTGATGCGGCTGGCGCGCTCCAGGTGCTTGCGGTTGGCCACCGCGGCCAGCGCGCGCAGGAAGGCCGGCTCGTCGTGCGGCACCGCCTCCGCGGTGAAGCCCTGGCCGTAGTGCTCGGCGATGAAGCCGGTGTTGAACTGACCCGCCACGAACTTCGGGTGTGCCAGCAGCGCAGCCTGGAACGGGATGTTGGAGTTGATGCCGCGGATCGCGAAGCCGTTGAGCGCCTCGCGCATCTTGCGGATCGCCTCGGCCCGGTCGCGCCCGTGCACGATGAGCTTGGCGATCATCGAGTCGTAGTACATCGGGATCTCGCCGCCTTCGTAGACGCCGGTGTCCACGCGCACGCCGCCCTCTTCCTTCGGCGGCTGGTACTTCACCAGCCGCCCGGTCGAAGGCAGGAAGTTGCGGAACGGGTCTTCCGCGTTGATGCGGCACTCCATCGCCCAGCCGTCGCGGCGGATCTCGTCCTGCGTGAAGGGCAGCTTCTCGCCGGCGGCCACGCGGATCATGAGTTCCACGAGGTCCAGCCCGGTGATGCACTCGGTGACCGGGTGCTCCACCTGCAGCCGCGTGTTCATCTCGAGGAAGTAGAAGCTCCTGTCCTTGCCGACCACGAACTCCACCGTGCCGGCCGACTGGTAGTTCACCGCCTTGGCGAGCGCCACCGCCTGCTCGCCCATGGCCTTGCGGGTGGCATCGTCGAGGAAGGGGCTCGGGGCTTCCTCGAGCACCTTCTGGTGGCGGCGCTGGATGGAACACTCGCGCTCCCACAGGTAGACGGTGTTGCCGTGCGCATCGCCCAGCACCTGGATCTCGATGTGGCGCGGCTCCTCGACGAACTTCTCGATGAAGACGCGGTCGTCGCCGAAGCTGTTGCGCGCCTCGTTCTGGCAGG
>JBIQJS010000025.1:0-38623 GCA_044507405.1 Rubrivivax sp.
TCGGGCGTGATGTAGCGCTCGGCGTTCTTGAGCGTCTGGCGCCGCTGGTAGTCCATCGGCACCTTGCTCGCCTGGCCCTGCGTCACCTCGATGTAGAAGCCGTGCACCTTGTTGAACTGCACGCGCAGGTTCGCGATGCCGGTGCGGGTGCGCTCACGGGCCTCCAGGTCGAGCAGGTAGGCATCGCAGTTCTGGCTGATGCCGCGCAGCTCGTCGAGGTCGGCGTCGTAGCCGGGTGCGATCACGCCGCCGTCGCGCAGCAGCACCGAGGGTTCGTCGGCGATCGCGTGGCGGAGCAGTTGCTCGATCGCCGGCGGCGGGCTCAGCGCCTCGGCCAGCATGTTGAGCAGGAGCGCGTGGCCCGTGGGCACGAGCGCGCGCAGGGCGGGCAGGCCCTGCAGCGTGGCGCGCAGGCCGGCCAGCTCGCGCGGGCGCACCTGGCGCAGCGCGACCCGTGCGGTGATGCGCTCCACGTCGCTCACGTGGCGCAGGGCTTCGCGCAGTGGCTCGCAGGCGCGCGCCATCAGCACCTCGATCGCGTCATGGCGCTGCATCGCCACCTGCCGCTCGCGCAGCGGATGGGTGAGCCAATGGCGCAGGGCACGGCTGCCCATGCCGGTGCGGCAGGTGTCCAGCAGCGAGAGCAGCGTGGGCGCGTCTTCGCCGCGCAGCGTCTGGGTGAGCTCCAGGTTGCGGTGCGTGGTGGGCGGCAAGTCGAGCAGGTCGCTCGCGCGCTCCACGGTCAGCGTGCGCACGTGCGCGAGCGCCTGGCCCTGGGTGTGCTCGGCGTAGCTCAGGAGCGCCGCGGCTGCGGCATGCGCGCAGGTCAGATCCTGCGCGTTGTAGCCGGCGAGGCTCGCCACGCGCAGCTGCTCGCAGAGCTTGCGTGCGCCCAGGGTCGCATCGAACTGCCAGTCGGGCCGGTGCGTGATCGCGATGCGCGAGGCCGTGAGCGCCGCCGGCACCTGGTCGCGCACCACCAGCGCCTCGGCGGCGTTCAGGCGCGAGAGCCAGCCCGCGAGCTCGCGCTCGCCGCATTCGGTCAGGCCCAGCTGCCCGTTCGAGAGGCCGAGCCACGCGAGGCCGTAGCTCGTCACGCCGCGTTTCGTCTGCTGCGAGATGGCCAGCAGCAGCGCATCGCGCTTGTCGGCGAGCAGCTCGGCATCGGTCACGGTGCCGGGCGTCACGACCCGCACCACCTTGCGCTCCACCGGCCCCTTGGCCGTGGCGACGTCGCCCACCTGCTCGGCGATGGCGACCGCCTCGCCCATCTTGATCAGCTTGGCGAGGTAGCTCTCCACCGAGTGCACGGGCACGCCGGCCATCACCACCGGCTCGCCGGCGCTCTGGCCGCGCTGGGTGAGCGTGATGTCGAGCAGCTTGTTGGCGCGGCGGGCGTCTTCGTAGAAGAGCTCGTAGAAGTCGCCCATGCGGTAGAACACCAGCGTCTCCGGGTACTCCGCCTTGATGCGGAGGTACTGCGCCATCATGGGCGTGTGCTGCGAGTAGTCGGTGGCCGGGGTCGCGTGGTTCATCGGGGGCTGGGCGCGGGTCAGCGGCGTATTGTCCACACCGCGGCGCGGCGGGCCGCGACACCCCTATGCTGCGGGGCATGTTGCGACTCCGTCAGATCTGCCTCGTGGCGCCGGCATTGGAGCCGGCCGTGGAACAGGTGCGCCGCATCTTCGGCGTGGAGGTGTGCCACCGCGACGAGGCGGTCGCGAAGTACGGCCTCGTCAACGCGCTCTTCGTCTTCGGGCACCAGTTCCTGGAGATCGTGTCGCCCACGCGCGAGGGCACGGCCGCGGGCCGTTTCCTGGAGCGCAGCGGCGGCCGCGGCGGCTACATGGCGATCTTCGACACGCACGATCCCGAGCGGCGGCGCACGCTCGTCGAGTCCTTCGGCGTGCGCATCGCGCACACGATGACGGTGCCGGGCTTCCACGGCATCCAGCTGCACCCGCGCGATGCCCGGGCCACCATGCTGGAGTTCGACCGCAGTGACGGCAACGAAGCGCTGGACGGCGCCTACTGGCCGGCCGGCCCGCATTGGCAGGAACACCAGCGGCTGGACCGCGTGAGCGGCATCCCGTGGGTGGAGGTCGAAGCGCCCGACGTGCGCGACCTGGCCGATCACTGGTCGCGCCTCATCGACGTGCCGGTCGGCCTGGACGATGGCGACGCCCCGGTGCTGCGCTTCGACCTGGGCGCGGTGCGTTTCGTGCCCGGCGCGGCGGAGCGGCTGGCGGCGCTGGAGGTGGAGGTGCCCGACCCGCAGGCGACGCTCGCGGCGGCCGAGGCCGAGGGCCTGGTGCACGAGGGCGACGGATTCGTGCTGTGTGGCGTGCGGATCGTGCCGCGCCGTTCAGGCGCCTAACCCTGCGCGGGCACCCAGCGCTCGTTCTCCAGCACCTCGTGCGGCCTGAACTGGGCCTTGTACGACATCTTGTCGCTCTCGCGGATCCAGTAGCCGAGGTAGACATGGCGCAGCTTGAGCAGCCGCGTCTGCTCGATCTGCCACATCACGTTGTAGGTGCCGTAGCTCGTGCGCGGCTCGGGCTCGTAGAAGGTGTAGACCGCCGACAGCCCGTCGTTGAGGATGTCGAGGATGGAGACCATCTTGAGGGCGCCCAGCGCCCCGGGCGTGGCAGGCGGCTCGCGGAACTCCACCAGCCGCGAGTTGACGCGGCTTTGCAGCAGGAACTGGGTGTACTGGTCGACCGAGTCGTTGTCCATGCCGCCGCCGCTGTGGCGACCGGCCTGGTAGCGCAGGTAGAGCTGGTAGTGCTCGGGCACGAAGCACAGCCGCAGCACGCGCGCCTGCAGGTTGGCGTGCTGCTTCCAGGCGCGGCGCTGGCTGCGCGTGGGCTCGAAGGTCTTGACGGGGATGCGCAGCGGCACGCAGGCCCTGCAGCCGTCGCAGAAGGGCCGGTAGGTGAACATCCCGCTGCGCCGGAAGCCGTTGGCGACCAGGCCCGAGTACGCGTCGGCGTGGATGAGGTGGCTGGGCGTGGCGACCTGCGATCGCGCCAGGCGTCCCGCGATGTAGCTGCACGGGTAGGGCGCGGTGGCGTAGAACTGGATCGACGAGAGCGGGAGCTCTTTCGGGTGGGTCACGTGCCGGCTTCCTAGGGCTCGGAGGCCGTGCGATCGAGGTGCAGCTCGGCCCAGATGCGGGGATGATAGGTCCAATCCCCGACCGACGGCTCCCTTACCCGTGGGGCGATCCAGGCTTCGAATTCGCTGCGCGGAATCTCGCGCGCACCCAGGGACGCGAGGTGTTCCGTGCGCTGCTGGCAGTCGATGAGCTCAATCCGCTGGGCGCGGCAGAACGCGACCAGCGCGGCGGCGGCGATCTTGGACGCGTCGGTGCGGTGCGAGAACATCGATTCGCCGAAGAACATGCGCCCGAGGTTCACGCCGTAGAGCCCGCCGACGAGTTCGCCGTCGATCCAGGTCTCAAAGCTGTGCACCGTGCCCTGCGCATGCCAGGCGCAGTAGGCGTCGATCATCTCCGGCACGATCCAGGTGCCGGCCTGGCCCTCGCGCGGCGTGCCGGCGCAGGCGGTGATGACGCGGCGGAAGGCGCTGTCGATGCGCACCTCGCAGCGTGGGTGGTCGGCGATGAAGCGGCGCAGCGTCTTGCGCAGCGAGCGCGACACCTTGAACTCATCCGTGTACAGCACCATGCGCGGGTCGGGCGACCACCACAGGATGGGCTGCCCCTGGCTGTACCAGGGGAAGACGCCGTGGCTGTAGGCCTCGGTCAGGCGCGCCGTCGTGAGCTCGCCGCCGGCCGCGAGCAGGCCCGGCGCATCAGAGTCGGGCGGCAGGGCCAGCCGCGTGTCGGGCAGCGGGTCGAGCGGATGCCGCAGCCACGGGATCATGCGGGGCGGGTCGCGCAGGTCGGTGCGTCGTCGAGCGCCGGCTTCTTCTGCACGAGCGTCACACCATGGCGCACGGCCACGATCTCCGCCAGGATGGACACGGCGATCTCGGCCGGCGTGCGCGCGCCGAGGTCGAGGCCGATCGGGCCGTGCAGGCGCGCGATCTCCTCGGCCGAGAGGTCGAAGAGCGCGAGCCGATCCTTGCGCTTGGCGGTGTTGCCGCGCGAGCCGAGTGCGCCTACGTAGAAGGCCGGCGACTTGAGCGCCTCCAGCAGCGCCAGGTCGTCGAGCTTGGGGTCGTGCGTGACGGCGACCACCGCGCTGTGCGGGTCGAGCTGCAGCTCCAGCACCAGGTCGTCGGGCATGCGGGTGCTGAAGGTGGTGCCGGGCACGTCCCAGGTGAGGTGGTACTCCTCGCGCGGGTCGCAACAGACGATCTCGAAGTCGAGCGCGAGCGCCATCTGCGCCAGCACGCGCGAGAGCTGCCCGGCGCCGATGATGAGCATGCGCCAGCGCGGGCCGAAGAGCGCGCGCATCACCTGCCCGTCGAAGCTGAAGGTCTCGCCGCGCGCGGCGGCTTCCACGGTGACCCGGCCGGTGGCGAGGTCGAGCCGGCGCGCGACGAGTTCGTGCCGCGCGGTGCGCGCGAGCACCTCCTCGATCCAGGCGATGTCGGTGAGCGGCTCCTGCACCAGGCGCAGGTTCCCGCCGCAAGGCAGGCCGAAGCGTGCGGCTTCTTCCTTGGTCACGCCGTAGGTCACGAGCGAAGGCGCGGTCATGGCTTCGCCGCCGCGCACGCGCTCGATCAGGTCGTCTTCCACGCAGCCACCCGAAACGGAGCCGACCACGAGGCCATCGCCGCGCATGGCGAGCAGCGCACCCGGCGGGCGGGGCGCGGAGCCCCAGGTCTCGATCACGGTGACCAGGCGCACCGCGTGGCCCGCGGCATGCCAATCGCGGGCCTGGGTGAGGACTTGCAGGTCGAGGCTGTCCATGGGCGAAGGCGGGGTGAGGTGCGGGCCATCGTAGCGCGCGCCCGGCACCTCTGCAGGAGGAGATTCCCCGCCCGCCCGGGCAGGCTCAGCGCGCCGTCATGCCCCCGTCCACCAGCAGCGGGTGGCCGACCACGAAGCCGGCGTCTTCGGAGCTCAGGAAGACCACGGCGCGGGCGATCTCCTCGGCCTGGCCGAGCCGGCCGATCGGGTGCGCCTGCTCGATGTAGGCGGCGCGCTTGGGCTCGCGGGCGAGCGCCCGCTCGGTCATCTCGGTGTCGATGATGCCGGGGCAGACCGCGTTCACGCGGATGCCCTTGCGCGCGTATTCGACACCGGCCGCACGCGTGAGCCCGAGCACGGCGTGCTTGGTCGCGCCGTAGATCGGCTGGCGCGCCGCACCGATCACGCCGCCCACGGAAGACGTGTTGACGATCACGCCGCCCGAGCCCTGCGCGAGCATCTGGTTGATCTCGTGCTTCATGCACAGCCACACGCCCTTGACGTTGACAGCCATGAGGCGGTCGAAATCCTCCTCGCTCGCCTGGGCGAGCGGCCGGTGCTCGATCTCGATGCCGGCGTTGTTGAAGGCGACGTCGAGCCGGCCGAAGTGCTGCACGACCTGCTGCACCATGGCTTCGACCTGTGCAGCCTTCGTGACGTCGACCTCGATGCCGATGGCCGCGCCGCCCGCAGCGGTGATCTCGGCCGCGACATCTCGCGCCGCCGCGCCGTTGAGGTCGGCGACCGCGACCTTGGCGCCTTCGCGCGCATAGGCCAGTGCCGTGGCGCGGCCGATGCCGCCTGCGCCGCCCGTGACGAGGGCGATCCGGTCTTGCAGTTTCTTCATGGTGGGCTCAGGGCAGGGAGGGGTAGTCGGTATAGCCGAAGGGCCCTTCGCCGCCATAGAGCGGGGCGCCCTTGTGCGGCGGGTTGAGCGGCGCGTTCTCGCGGAAGCGGCGCGGCAGGTCCGGGTTGGTGATGATCTGCCGGCCGAAGGAGACCATGTCGGCCCGGCCGCTCTGGATGGCCTCGACCGCCATCTCCTTCGTGTAGCCGTTGTTGACCATCCACACGCCCGTATACAGCTTGCGCAGCGCCGCGTAGTCGAAGGGCGCGTTGTCGCGCGGCCCGCCGGTGTGGCCCTCCACCACATGGATGTAGACCGGGTGCAGCTTCTCGAGCTCGCGCACCACGTGCTCGAAAAGCGGCTGCGGCTCAGGCTCCACCGAATCGTTCACCGGTGAGACGGGCGAGAGCCGCACGCCCACCCGTTTGGCCCCGATCTCGCCGATGACGGCCGCGGCGATCTCCAGCAGGAAGCGCGCACGGTTCTCGATCGAGCCGCCGTATGGGTCGGTGCGCTGGTTGGCGCCGCGGCGCAGGAAGGCGTCGATCAGGTAGCCGTGCGCGGCGTGCAGCTCGATGCCGTCGAAGCCGGCCCGGATCGCGTTGGCCGCCGCGGTGCGGAAGTCGTTCACCACGGTGGCGATCTCTTCGACCGTGAGCGCGCGCGGCTCGGTGGTGTCGACGAAGCCCTGGCCGATCACGTAGGTGCGCGCGTTGGCCTTGATCGCGGAGGGCGCCACCGGCATCTGCTGGCCGGGCTGGAAGCGCGAGTGCGAGACGCGGCCGGTGTGCCACAGCTGCACGAAGATGCGGCCGCCCTTCGCGTGCACGGCGTCGGTCACGACCTTCCAGCCGGCGATCTGCTCGGGCGTGTGCAGGCCGGGGGTCGCGTCGTAACCCTGGGCCTGGGCCGAGACCTGCGTGGCCTCGGCGATCACCAGGCCCATGCCGGCGCGCTGGCTGTAGTACTCGGCGGCGAGCGGCCCCGGCACGTTGCCGGCGGCGGCGCGGTTGCGGGTGAGCGGGGCCATCGCCATGCGGTTGGCGAGCGTGATGTCGCCCAGCTGCAGCGGCTGGAAGAGGGCGTCGGTGAGGAAGGTGTCGGTGGTGGTGTTCATCGGGGTCACAGGGGTCGGTAGATCCGTTCGAGCAGAAGGGCCACGCTCTCGCGCAGCGGCTGGATGGAGCGCTCCACCTTCACCCGCAGGAGCGCGCCCTGCCAGGCGGCCCAGGTGAGGGCGGAGAGCTCGGTGGCATCGATGTCGTCGCGCACCTCGCCCGCGGCCTGGGCG
Source organism: Rubrivivax sp. (assembly GCA_044507405.1). Lineage (GTDB taxonomy): Bacteria > Pseudomonadota > Gammaproteobacteria > Burkholderiales > Burkholderiaceae_C > Rhizobacter. The sequence goes on from JBIQJS010000025.1 coordinate 7,021, forward strand.
GCGCGGATGAGCCCGGCCAGGCGCTCGCGCCAGCCGAGTTGCGCGGTGAGCAGCGTCTGGCGGCAGCTTTCGCTCACCAGCGCGATCTCGGAGGCGAAGTTGCCGATCAGGCAGCCGGAGGGGCGGTCGGCATGGCGCTCGTGGTAGGCCGTCATCTCGGCGAAGACGTGGCGGATGGCGTCCATGGGCGCGGCCGGGGCGCCGGCCATCATGCGTTCCCACGAGCGCACCATGAACGCGGCGTAGCGCTCGGCCACGGCAGCGGCAAACGCTTCCTTGCTCGCGAAGTGGTTGTAGAACGAGCCCTTGGGCACGCCGGCCGTGTCGGTGATCTGCTGGATGCCGGTGGCGTTGTAGCCGTGGGCCAGGAAGAGGTCGCGGCCGGCCGCGAGGAGGCGGTTGGGGATGTCGGTTGGGTCGGCGGTGCGCGGCATGCGCAAAGAATATGACCAGTCGTCTTGAATTTAGTACAGGGATGACCCTAGGGGCGGCCACGCCGCATCGGAGAACACAAAGAAAAGCCGCGTGTGGTGCAGACACGCGGCCTCCAGGGGTGAGGTCCAGGCTCAGGAGGCGTACAGCAGGTAGTCCGCCGTGTACGGCACCTTGCCCACGCGGCCGATGCGACGGGCGTCGCAGGGCTGATGGGGCGGCAGGCCACCGCGGGTGTTCACGCGCTGGACGCTCGTGATGCCGGCGTAGCGCCCGGTGCCGCCCACCGATCGGGCCGACAGCAACAGCCAGGGGATGGCGTTGCCCTCGGGGGCCTCGGCTTTCGCCTCGACCTTGCCCACCACCTTGCTGCCGTCGCCGGCCTCCCAGTGCGGGCCGGCGTAGTGCGTGCCTTGCGGTTTGCCCTGGGGGTCGTACAGATCCGCCTGCGGCGCGACGAACACCCACTGCGCACCCTGCGGCGTGCCGGTGTCGGCGCGGCACTCGTAGATCTGAACGCCGCGCGCGGCCACACGCTCGACCAGCTTCGCTTCGCTGGCGGGTGCCAGCGCGAACTGGGCGGCCGCCTGCGCACCGATCTTGCGGCCCATCGCCAGGCCCACGTCGATGGAGGTGCGGTAGTGGATGCCGCCCCAGACGCGCGACTCCGCCACCTCGCGGGTGAAGTCGTCCAGGTTTTTCCACCGGTGCGTGGCGCCGCCGGCGGTCGGGCTGGTGGTGCTGATGTAGGGCACCCCGCGCACGCCGCCGTCGGCCTGCAGCAGCGTCGCCATGGCGCCGGCCAGCACCGAGTGCGCGCTCGGGTACTCGGGGTGCAGGGGCGTGTCGATCATGGGCACCCAGCCCGCTTCCAGGGTCGTGCCGTCGTGGCCGTCGCGGTCGCCGTTGCGGATGGCCGTGATGGGGCGCCAGAAGTTGTAGTGGTACTTGGCGTCCATGACGGCGATCAGCCCGTCGTCCATGGCCTGCGAGGCGGTGGCAAAGAGGCGCGCGTTCTGCAACACCGTGCGGCCGGGCTGGGTGGCCACCGAGCGCAGCACGCCGTGGTAGATCGGCGGCAGCGAGTAGTCCCAGAAGCGCGCGATCTCGGCCTGCTCGGGGCTGCGCTTCGTGCTTGCCTTGGCGCCGTAGACGCGCACCTCCTCGAAGTCGCGCGCCCAGGCCACGCTGTTGAGCGCGGGCGGAGGCGCCGGGCGGAATTGCGCGGGGCTCGTCAGCGTCCAGGGCTTGCGCTGCGTCCACGACCAGGCGGCCACGCCGGAGGTCGGCACGTAGGCGCCCGGCGCGGCATGCGGGCGGTAGCGCTCGGGCGTCGCAGCGCCGTCCTGGAGGCGCCGCGCCAGGACATCGTTTGCTGCCTTTTCGCCCAGCGTGACCCCCGCCGTCCTGGCCGGCCCGTCGGCGAGCCTGGCAAGTGCCGCCTCGTAGGCCGCGGTGATGACCGCCTCCTGCGCGGGCAGCAGCTTGGCAAGCGTCACGCGGTTGGCCGCGGCCACCGCGGCATCCACGCTCGCCTCGTTGGCGGGGCGTGCGCCGGCGGCGCTCACGGCGTCATGCACGGCGGTCTGCACGAGGGCCATGGCGCGCGTGGCCGGGGGCGTGCCCAGCCTGGCGTCGTGGATCAGCTGGCCGGCGGTGGCGTTCCAGTCGGTGACGATGTCGGCGCGTGCGCCGAAGCTCGCGGCGCTGGCGACCGCCGTGAGGCAGAGGATGTAGGTCCGTTTCTTCATGATGGTTCTCGTTGCGATGAGGGATCGGGATCAGCGGCGGGTGATGACGACCTGGAGGTACTCGCTCGGCAGCACCACCGTGCCGTCGTCGGCGCGGTTGAAGCGCGAGATGAGCGTGATCAGGTCGTCGGTGAGGGCGGCCTGGCGCACGGGGTCGAGGGCGCCGTAGGCCTTGTGCACGGGGCCGTACCAGGTCTTGAAGATCTCGACCCAGTGCTCGGGCGAGCGGTAGCGCATCACGAACTGGCGCTCCTGCGCGACGATGTCGCCGCGTTCGCCGAAGAGTTCGGACAGGCGGGTGCGCGAGCCCCACAGCGCCGGCGAGGCCACGCCCGCGGGCGGCGGCACGTACTGGCCCAGCGTCTTGAAGACCTGGCCGATGAAGCTCTCGGGCGTCCAGTTGGCCATGCCGATCTTGCCGCCCGGGCGGCACACCCGCGCCATCTCGCTCGCCGTGCGGTCGGCGTGCGGCGCGAACATGCAGCCGTAGGTGGAGATGACGGCGTCGAAGCTCGCGTCGGCAAAGGGCAGGGCTTCCACGTCGGCGACGCGGAAATCGATCGCCAGGCCCTCGGCCTGGGCGCGGGCGCGGCCACGCTCCAGCAGCTCGGGCACGTAGTCGGTCGAGGTCACCTCGCACCAGCGGCGGGCGGCGGCCAGTGTCGCGTTGCCGTTGCCGGCAGCCACGTCGAGCACACGCTGGCCCGAGCGCAGGTCCATGGCCTCGCAGAGCGACTCGCCGACGATCTGCAGCGTGGTACCGACGACGGCGTAGTCGCCGGACGCCCAGGCGGCCTTCTGGCGGGTCTTGATCGCCTCGTAGTCGGGCGCGGTGGTAGGGATGGGAGTCGAGGTCGTCGCGGAGGAGAATGCGTTCTTCATGAAAGGGCTCCAGGGGTTCTGTTGAATGGCTCGGCTGCCGGTGTCGCCACCGCTGCAACCGCGAAACGAACTCTGAGGACCCGCCGTGGAAACCCGCGTGGAGGTCGGCGTGGAAATTGGCGTTGAAACTGCCGTGGGAGCCTCCGCCGGGCCGCAGGGACGGTGGCGTCTGGAGCTCCTGGGCCCACTGGCACTCAGCCGCGACGGCCAGGCGGTGTCACTGCCGGCCTCGCGCAAGGTGCGGGCGCTGCTCGCCTACCTCGCGCTCGCCGGCCACGCCACCTCGCGTGCGCACCTGTGCGAGCTGCTCTGGGACCTGCCCGGCGATCCGCGTGGAGAACTGCGCTGGTGCCTGAGCAAGCTGCGGGGTGTGCTCGACGAACCCGGGCAGACCTCGCGCCTGCTGGCCGAGGGCGAAGCCCTGCGGCTCGACGGCGACGGCCTGCACATCGATGCGCTCGCGCTCGGCCACGCCCTGCAGCGCGGCGTGGGCACGCTCACGACAGACGAGCTGCGAGCGTGGGCGGCGTGCTTCCGCGGCGACTTCCTCGAAGGGCTGGAGATTCCGCGCAGCCCGGCCTACACCGCCTGGCTCACGGCGCGGCGGCGGCGTTTCCGGGCGGCGCGTGCGGCGGTGCTGGAGCGGCTCGCCTCCACGCTGCCGGCGGCGTCCGACGACGCGGTGGCCGCGTTCGAGGCCTGGGTGCAGGCCGCGCCCTTCGATGCGCGCGCCCACCAGGGGCTGCTGAACGCGCTGGCCGCGAGCGGGCGGCTGCGCGAAGGCGACGAGCACCTGGCCAGCGTCGCCCGCCAGTACGACGCCGAAGGGCAGGACTGGGGTGCGATCAGCCATGCCTGGCGTGCCGCGAAGCAGCGCCAAGCCCAGGGCTCGGGCGTGTTGCTCGTGGGCGTGGCGGCCCCCGCGCCTGCGTCGGTCGCCGAGGCGCCCGTGCAGACGCGGCGTGCCTCGCTCGCCGTCATGCCGTTTGCCGATCACTCGCGTGACGCGGCCTCGCGCGGCGGCCTGGGCGATGGGCTGGCGCACGACGTCATCACGCGCCTGGCCAAGCTGCGCAGCGTCTTCGTGATCGCGCAGGGCACGGTCTTCGCGCTGGATGAGCGCGCCATCGGCGCCGAAGACGCCGCGCGTCGCCTGGGTGTGGACTACGTGGCCGGTGGCTCGCTGCGCGTGGGCACGGGCGGCCGCCTGAGCGTGTCGGTGCAGCTCACCGAGACGCGCACGGCGCGCGTGCTCTGGGCCGAGGTGTACGACGGCCGACTGGGCGATGCCTTCGGCGTGCTCGACGAGATCGGCGACCGCATCGTGGCCTCGCTCGCGAGCCAGATCGAAGTGGCCGAGCGCAACCGCGCGATCCTCAAGTCACCCAATTCGCTCGATGCCTGGGAGGCGCACCACCGGGGCCTGTGGCACATGATGCGGTTCAACCGCGCCGACAACGAGCAGGCGCGGCACTTCTTCCAGACCGCCGTGCGGCTGGACCCCGGCTTCGCGCGGCCCTATGCGGGCCTGTCGTTCACCCACTTCCAGGACGCTTTCCTCGGCTGGACCGAGCGCGCGCAGGCCGAGGAGCTCGCCTACCGCGCCGCCTCCGACGGGCTGATGGCCGATGCGCTCGACCCTTCGGCGCGCTGGGCGCTCGGCCGTGCGCAGTGGCTGCGCGGGCGGCTCGATGAATCCATCGCCGAGCTCGACACCGCCATCGACCTCAGCCCCAACTTCGCGCATGGCCACTACACGCGCGCCTTCGTGCATTCGCAGTCCGGCGACCCCGACCTCGCCATCGAGTCCACTGACCATGCGCGCGACCTGAGCCCGTTCGATCCCATGCTCTTCGCGATGCTGGCCACGCGCGCGCTGGCCCTCATGCGACTGCGCCGCTATGACGAGTCGGCCGACTGGTCGCTGAAGGCGGCCGCACGGCCCAATGCGCACGTGCACATCATGTCCATCGCGGCCCACTGCCTGGCGATGGCGGGCCGACGCGGCGAGGCCGTCGCCATGGCCGAGGCGATCCAGCGCGCGCAGGCCGGCTACGGGCTCGACGACTTTCTGGCAGGCTTCCGGTATGGCGAGGAAGCCGAGTCGCTCATGCGACAGGCCCACCAGCGACTCGCCGACTGGACCCCCCACTGACGTTTCTCTTACTCAAGGAAGTACACGCATGAACATCGCCTTTTTCGGCACCGGCCTCATGGGCGCGGGCTTCATCAACCGCCTGCAGTTCAACGGCCACCAGGTCAGCATCTGGAACCGCAGCGCGGCCAAGGCGAAGGCCCTCGAAGGCCCGCGCGTCAAGGCGCATGCCGATGCCGCCGCGGCCATCGAGGGCGTGAGCCGCATCCACCTCTCGCTCGCCGACGACGCCTCGGTCGATGCGGTGCTGGAGCCGCTCGCCGACCGCATCCCCGAGAGCACCTGGATCGTCGACCACACCACGACGGCGCCCACGCCCACGGCCGAGCGCGCGGCGCGCTGGAAGGCGCGCGGCATCACCTTCGTGCATGCGCCGGTCTTCATGGCGCCATCGAACGCGCACGAGGGCACCGGCCTCATGCTGGTCTCGGGCGCCAAGGCGCACCACGAGGCGCTGCTGCCCGAGCTGCAGAAGATGACCGGCACGGTGATGTACCTGGGCGAGCAGCCCGAGCGCGCCGCGGCCTTCAAGCTCTTCGGCAACCTCACGCTCATCGGGATCATGGGCGTGCTCGGCGACGTGAACCGGCTCGCGGCGGCCTGCGGCATCACGACGACGGAGGCGTTCTCGCTGTTCCAGAACTTCAACCCGGGCGCGATGCTGCCGGCGCGTGCAGCGCGCATCGAATCGGCCGATGTGACCAAGCCCTCGTTCGAGGTCTCGATGGCGCGCAAGGACGTGCGCCTGATGATCGAGGAGGCCGAGCGCGGTGGATTCCCGCTCTACGTGATGCCCGGCGTGGCGGCGATGTACGACGCGGCGATCGCCCGCGGCGAGGGCGGTCTGGACACGGCGGCCGCGGCGCGCGTGCCGCAGAAGCGCTGAATGGCTGAGGCGGGGCCGCTGCCTCAGCGGTAGTACGCCTCGACCTTGCCCTTGAGCTTGATGAGCAAGGGGTTGCCCTTGCGGTCGAGCGTCTTGCCGGCGGGCACCTTCACCCAGCCTTCGCTGATGCAGTATTCCTCGACATCGTGGCGCTCCTGGCCGTTGAGGCGGATGCCGATCGGGTGCTCGAAGACGGCGGCCACGTGATGCGGGCTCCTCGGGTCCACCGAGAGGCGGTCGGGCAGGGCGGGGGCTTCCTTCTTTTCGTCGGTCATGGCACGGGCGGGAATGCGAAAACCCGCGATTGTGGGCCAGCCGGTGCAGTGCTCAAAGACGCAGGCGGGGCCCGCGCGGCAGGCCCGCCTCGTCATAGGCCATGCGATGCGAGATCCAGGCCCAGAGCGCCGCACCCAGCGGCACGGCGAGCAGCAGCCACAGCCAGTGCACGTGTCGGCCGAGCGACCCCGGCTCTTTGACGCCGGCCAAGGTGGGCTCCGCCCGGGCCGGCTCGCCGCTCGGCGCCGGCATGGGCTCGGCCTGCACGACGCTTGCGACCGACGGTGGCGGCGGGCCCATGAAGGCCGCGGAGGCGGTCCCGACGGGCTTGAGCGCGGCGACGGGCGCGGATGCCGCCACGACCGGCGGCGTCGGCGGGGCAGGCGCGACCGGGGGCGCCTTGGCCTCGGGTGCAGCGGGCTTGTGCGGCACCGCCGGCGCAGCAGGTGGCGGTGCTCTGGGTGTTTCCGCGGGCGCTGGAGCCACCGCCGCGATGCGCACGGGGGCCGAGGCGGCGCCCGGCGCCTCACCGGAGTTCGCACTCGGCTTGCCGAAGCGCCAGAAGAGCATCTTGCGTGCGCCGGCCTCGCAGGTGCCGATCACCTTGGCGCCGGAGGGCACCGGGGCGCTCGCCGGTGCGTCTTCCATCGTGTAGCCGCGGATCTCGGGCGAGATGCGCGTGGCCAGCGTGCCCTTGAGCAGCTCGCAGGAGCGGAATGGCGACGGCGTCTGAGCCTGGGCTCCGGTCATCAGCAGCATCGAGCACAGCAACAGGCCGGGACGGAACGGAAGCATGGATGAAGCGGCAGCGGGGACGGTGATGCGGCGGGCAACCCTACACCATCCCCAAGGGGGCGGTACTGAGGGAACACGCGGTAGCCTGGCCGCCCAGTGAAGGAGTTGACGGAAGTCCGCGGGCCCGGCGTGGCACGCTGCGCTGGTACGCGATCGTGGCTGGCCGCAAGCGCTCCGGGGCCAACGCCGCAGACGCCCACGCTGAGCGCCAACCGCGTGCTGGCCGGAGCGGCCCTGGCCGCGCCCTGCCCAGGCGCTTGCAGTAACGTCGCGGCGTCGTCCCGACGGGCCGCCCATGCGCCTTGGCGATCTGGCCGCGGTAGCGATCGGTGCGCGGCGGCACACTCGGGGCCACGGCCATTCCGGCCACCGACCTGATCCGGGACTTCTTCCGCACACGATGACGCCACAGCACCTCGGCCGCCTGCTCCTCGCCGCGCTCTCCACCCTCACGGCCTGCGTGAGCACACCGCCCACCGTGGTGCCGATGCGCACCCTCGCGCAGCCGGCGCCCTGCGGCCCGACGGGCACGCTGATCGTGATGCTGCCCGGCCGGCACTCTCCGCCCGAGGAGTTCCTGCGCGAAGGCTTCGTCGAGACGCTGCGCCGCGAGCGCATCGAGGCCGACGTGGTCCTGGTCGATGCGCACATGGGCTACTACCGCGAGCGCTCGGTCATCGACCGGTTGCACGCCGACGTCATCGCGCCGGCACGCGCGCGCGGCCAGCGCGTGTGGCTGGTGGGCATCTCGCTCGGGGCGGCGGGTTCCATGCTCTATGCCGATGAGCACCCGCGGGTGGTCGACGGCATGGTGCTGATCGCGCCCTACCTCGGCGAGCGCAGCACGGCAAAGGCGATCGAAGCGGCGGGCGGCCTCGCCACATGGCCGGCGCCCGCGCGCCGTGAGGACGAGGCCATCGACCTGCGCCTGTGGCGATGGATCAAGACGCAGACCCTCCCGGCCTCGGCAGGCGCAGCGCTCGAGATCTTCCAGGGCTACGGCGTCGACGACCGCTTCGCCTACAACAACCGCCTGCTCGGCCGCTCATTGCCGGCGCAGCGCGTGTACACCGTGCCGGGCGGCCACGACTGGCCGGCGTGGAATGCGCTCTGGCAGCGCATCGTGCCCGACCTGCCGCTGCCGCGCAGTGCTGCCTGCGGCGTGGCCGGCCGCGGCTGATCGGCAGCTCAGGGCCGGACCTGGTCGATCACGATCCCGACCTGCGTCGCGCCGGGCTTGACCACGGCGCTCGTGCCGTAGACGTCGCCCGATTGCGGCGTGGCGTTGCCGCTGCGGGAAAGGCGCGCCTCGATGCGGACCTCCTTCGCGGTCGACAGGCGCATCTCGGGGCTCATCGCCATGCTGTCGTCGAGCTTGAAGGCGTAGGGCAGGGCCGAGGCCTGGACGCGCTGCACCGCAAGCGGGATGCGCGGGCCCTCGGCGTGGCGGGCGACGATGAAAAGCGTGTCGCCCGGCTGGACCTGGGCGGCCAATGCCGGGGCGAGGCTCACGCGGCCGCTCACGCTGGTGTCGGCGGCTGCCGCCGGCGGGGGCGGCGAGGCGGTGGCCGGCGTGGCGGCGGCCGTCTTGCCGCCGGCGCGCACCTGCTCGCGTGTCTTGGCGATCGCCTCGGCCAGCCACTTCGCGTCTTCGGATTCCGGCGGCACGATGCGCTGCAGCTTCTCCCAGTGGCTGAGCGCCTGCGCGAAATCGTCGCGGTTGTAGGCCGCGGTGGCAGCCAGCGACAGCGCCATCGGGTTCTCGGGCTCGAGCTTCAGGGCCTGCTCGACGAGCTGCATCGCCTTGGCGTCGAAGTTGCCCATGGCCCGCGTGGCGAGCACGTCGGCGTATTCGGCCAGCAGCGTGGCGCTCTCCTGCAGCGGCGCGCCGATGCGTTCGAAGGCCGCCTGCGCCTCGGGCAGCCGCCCCATGGCGCGGTAGCTGCGCGCGAGCACGACGAAGCCGCGCGGATCGGGGTTCTGCTCCATGCGGGCGGCCAGCGAGGCCACCATCTGCTCGACGTCCTGCTGGTTCGGCGCGCGCGTGGCGAGCGGATCGAGCGCGGCCGGCGTGCCGAGCCAGGTGTACAGGCCTGCGGCACCGAGCGGCAGCAGCAGGGCCAGCACGAGCGTGGTGGCGCGCATGCCCTTGATGGCCGCCGCCGGCATCGACTCTGCGCTCACGTCTTCGAGCAGGCGGCGCTGCAGCTCCGCGCGCGCCTGCGCATGGTCTTGCGGGCTGATCGTGCCGGCCGCGAGATCGCGGTCGAGCTCGGCCAGCTGGTCGCGGTAGATGCCGGCGTTGACCTCGCTCGCCTCGGCGGCAGCCGCCTTGGCGCGGCGTTGCCACGGGCGCAGCAGCACCAGCAGGGTGACCGCGACGAGCAGCGCCGCGGCCAGGACGAATCCGCCCATCAGGAGTCTCCCTCGGACGAGGCCGCAGCCTCGCGCTTGTCGTTGAGCAGGGCCTCGGCCCGGCGTTGTTCTTCAGGCGTGAGCGTCGCATCGGCCGGCTGGCGGCGGCGCAGGAAGGCGATCAGGGCGAAGAGCCCGCCCGCCATCAGCACGAAGGGCCCGCCCCACAGCAGCCAGGTCGTGGGCTTGACGGGCGGCCGGTAGAGCACGAAGTCGCCGTAGCGGCTCACCAGGAAATCGCGGATCTCCTGGTCGCTCTTTCCGTCGCGGATCATGGTGCGGATCTCGCGCTTGAGGTCGAGCGCGAGGTCCGCGCGCGAGCCGGCGAGCGATTCGTTCTGGCAGACCAGGCAACGCAGCTCTTCGCTGATGTGCATGAGACGCGCCTCGACGGCCGGGTCTTCGGCGTGGGGCGCGACATCGGCGGCCTTGAGCGCAGGCGTCGCCAGCGCGAGCCACAGCGCGAGGATCAGGGGGCTCGGCTTCATTTCCTGAGCTCGGCGATGAGCGGGATGATCTTCTGTTCGAGCACCTCGGGCGTCACGGGGCCGATCTGCTTGAAGCGGATCACGCCGGCCTTGTCGATCACGTAGGTCTCGGGCACGCCGTAGACGCCGTAGTCGATGCCCACGCGGCCGTCGGCATCGACCACCGAGAAGTCGTACGGGTCGCCATGCCTGGCGAGCCAGGCGAGCGCCTCGGGACGCTGGTCCTTGTAGTCCAGGCCGACGAGCGGGGCGATCTTGCGGCGGGCGAAATCCACCAGCACCGGGTGCTCGACACGGCACGACACGCACCACGAGGCCCACACGTTGAGCAGCCACACCTGGCCGGCCATGTCGTTCGGGCTGAAGTTCGCCTCCTTGTGCAGCTGGGGCAGCGTGAAGGCGGGCGCGGGCTTGCCGACGAGCGGCGACGGCACTTCTCGCGGGTTGAGCCGCAGGCCGATCGCGAGGAACACCGTCAGCACGATGAAGAGCGCGAGCGGGATCAGCACATAGCGCTTCTTCATGCCACGGCTCCTTCCACCACGGCCGCCCGCTTCTGCTTCAGGCGGTAGCGCCGGTCGGCCGCGGCGATGCCGCCGCCGAGCGCCATCAGCAGGCAGCCGCCCCAGATCCAGGTGACGAAGGGCTTGTAGTAGACCCGCACGCTCCAGGCGCTGCCTTTTTCATCGAGCGCCTCGCCGAGCGAAACGTAGAGGTCGCGCGTGAACCCGGTGTCGATCGCGGTTTCGGTCATGGGCATCTGCGACGAGAAGTAGTTGCGCTTCTCCGGGTGCAGGTGGCGCAGCTCCACGCCATCCTTCAGGAGCGCGACATCGCCGCGCTGCGCGATGTAGTTGGGGCCTTCGACCTGGCGCACGCCGTCGAGCCGGAAGGTGTAGCCGCCCATCTCGACCGTGTCGCCCATCGCCATGCGCACGTCCTTCTCGACCTCGTAGCCCTGGACCATGGTGACGCCCACCACGAAGACGGCGATGCCGAGGTGCGCGATGTGCATGCCCCAGTAGGAGCGCGGCGGCCAGCCCGAGCGCAGCCGCTCGCGGATCTGGAAGAGCGAGCTTGCCGCGATCCACACGGCGAGCAGCAGGCCGAGGGCGACGAGCGGCGTCCACTCGCCGACGAGGAAGGGCAGGCCCACCCCTGCCACGACGGCGATCAACGCGGCCAGGCGCAGGCGCTGCGCCATGTCGCGCGCGTCGGCGTGCTTCCAGCGCGCGAGCGGGCCGACGGCCATCAGGAAGAGCAGCGGCAGCATGATGGGCACGAACACCGCGTTGAAGTAGGGCGGCCCCACCGACAGCTTGCCCATGCCGAGCGCATCGATCAGCAGGGGGTAGAGCGTGCCCAGCAGCACCGAGCCGCAGGCCACGGCGAGCAGCACGTTGTTGATGAGCAGCAGCGTCTCGCGCGAGAAGAGCGCAAAGCTGCCGCCCATGCTCACCTTGGCCGCACGCCAGGCGAAGAGCGTGAGCGAGCTGCCGATCACGATCACGAGGAAGGCGAGGATGAAGATGCCGCGCTCGGGGTCGGTGGCGAAGGCGTGCACCGAGGTCAGCACGCCCGAGCGCACGAGGAAGGTTCCCAGCAGCGAGAGCGAGAACGCGGCGATCGCCAGCAGCACCGTCCAGTTCTTGAAGCTGCCGCGCTTTTCGGTCACCGCCAGCGAGTGGATCAGCGCCGTGCCCACGAGCCAGGGCATGAAGGCGGCATTTTCGACCGGGTCCCAGAACCACCAGCCGCCCCAGCCCAGCTCGTAATACGCCCAGTACGAGCCGAGCGCGAGGCCGAGCGTGAGGAAGAGCCACGCGACGTTGGTCCAGGGGCGCGACCAGCGCGCCCAGGCCGCGTCGAGCCGGCCGGCGAGCAGTGCGGCGATGGCGAAGGCGAAGGCCACCGAGAAGCCCACGTAGCCCATGTAGAGCAGCGGCGGGTGCACCACCAGGCCCGGGTCCTGCAGCAGCGGGTTGAGGTCGGCCCCGTCGCGCGCGCCCGGCAGCAGCCGGTCGAACGGGTTCGAGGTGAGCAGCATGAAGAGCAGGAAGCCGATCGACACCAGGCCGAGCACGCCCAGCACGCGCGCCACCATGGCCTGCGGCAGCTGGCGCGACAGCACGCTCACCGCGAACGACCAGCCGGCGAGCATCAGCACCCACAGCAGCAGCGAGCCTTCGTGGCCGCCCCACACGGCCGATGCACGGTACGCGAGCGGCAGCTTGGAGTTGGAGTGGTTCGCGACGTACTGCACCGAGAAGTCGTTGACGACGAAGGCATGCATCAGGCAGCCGAACGCGAACGCGATGAGCAGGAACTGCGCTTGCGCCGCGGGGCGCGCGATGGCGATCCAGCCGGCGTGCCCGCGGTGCGCGCCGATGAGCGGCAGCACGCTCTGCACGACGGCGACGAGCAGGGCGAGGATGAGGGCCAGGTGGCCGAGCTCGGGGGTCATGGCCGCGGCGCCTCCTTCGGCAGGCCGCGCGTGGCCTTGTGGGCCTCGTCGACCGCATGCTGCGCTTCGGGCGGCATGTAGTTCTCGTCGTGCTTGGCGAGCACTTCGGTGGCCTTGAAGCGGCCCTGCTCGTCGAGCATGCCCTGCACGACGGCGCCTTTGCCTTCCTTGAAGAGGTCCGGGAGGATGCCGGTGTAGCTCACGGGCACGTCCTTCGCGGTGTCGGTCACCACGAAGTGCACCGTCATCTGGTCGCGCTTCACGCTGCCCTCGCGCACCATGCCGCCCACGCGGAAGGCGCGGTTCTTCGGGGCTTCGCCCGCGGCGACCTGGGTCGGCGTGTAGAAGAAGGCGACGTTGCTCTGCAGTGCGTTGAGCACGAGGCCCGTCGCGATGCCGAGGCCGGAGAGCGCGAAGACGACGATCGCGATGCGCTTGTGTCGAGGTTTCATGTGAGCAGGGGCTCGCGGTGGAGTTGCGGCCGGGCGTGAGGGGCGCGGCACCAAGGGCGGATTATCCGCGCTGCGTGAGTGCGCGCAGGGGGTGCGCAAGTTCCCTCTTTGTACCGGCGCACATACACGAAGAAGGTCCTCCGTATCTTCTGCGACCGTATGTAAGGCCGCCGCCGCGTGCCAACTATTGACGTTATTTTCGCGGTCCTGAAGGCCGATGATCCGGCCGAAGAGAAATAGGGCACGCATTGCGACGCATTCGTCAAGTGCCCGAGACAACAACCACGGAGCCCCTCTTGATCCACGTCAACCAACGCCCGGAGCGCGCGGAGTAGCCATGCTGTCGGCCACTTCCAGGCTCGTCGCACGCGCCGCCGCGGCAGCCGGCCGCGCCTGGGTGCGCCCGCAGCCGCAGGGTTCGTGGATGAGCCGCGAGGAGGCCATCATGGGCACCTCGGTGCGCGTCGAACTGTGGGCGCCGACGCCCGCGCTGGGCGCCGCCGCGATCGAGGCGGTGATGGCCGAGATGCACCGCGTCGATCGCGCCATGAGCCCGCACAAGCCGCAGTCCGAGCTCTCGCGCGTCAACCGGGAGGCGGCGCACCGCGAGGTGCGGCTGTCGGCCGAAATGGCCCGGCTGATCTCGCGTGCGATCGACTATTCGCGCCTCTCCGGCGGCGCGTTCGACATCACCTACGCGGCGGTCGGTTGCCTCTACGACTACCGCGCCGGCGTCCGCCCGGACGACGAGGCGCTGTCGGCTGCACGCGCCAAGGTCGGCTGGCAACACCTGCTGCTCGATGCGCAGCGCCGCACACTGCGCTTCGCCCGCGAGGGCGTGCGCATCGACCTCGGGGGCTTCGCCAAGGGCCACGCTGTGGACAACAGCATTGCGATCCTGCGCCGCATGGGCATCGCCCACGCCTCGGTGGCCGCCGGCGGCGACAGCCACGTGATGGGCAACCGCGGCGGCCGGCCCTGGAGCATCGGCATCCGCGACCCGCGCCGCGACAGCGGCGTGGTGGCCGTGCTGCCGCTCGAAGACGTGTCGATCTCGACCTCGGGCGACTACGAGCGCTATTTCATCCAGGACGGCGTGCGCCATCACCACCTGCTCGACCCGCGCACCGGCCGCTCGCCGAGCGCGCTGCGCAGCGTGACCATCCTTGCGCCCGACGGCCTCACGAGCGAGGCGCTGTCCAAGTGCCTCTTCGTGATGGGCCTGGAAGCCGGCATGCGCCTCGTCGAATCGCAGCCCGGCGTGGATGCCGTGGTGGTCGATGCCGAAGGCGGCCTGCACTGCTCATCGGGGTTGCTGGACGGAGCGGCTGCCGCGCCGTCGCAATGACCGCCAGAAGACAGACGACAAACCAAGAACGGACTCGATAGGAGGTCAACATGAAAGAAGTCCTGGCAAGAAGGCACGCCCTGGCATCTGCCGCGGTCTGTGTGAGCCTGCTGCTGGCCGGTTGCGGCAGCGGCAGCAGCAGCACGGATTCCGATGACACGGTGACGGTGCACGGCGACGTGCCCATCGCGTACGTCAAGCGCTCGGCCAGCATCACCCTGAACCCGACCGACGGCACGCCGTTCGTGGCGGGGGGCGACCTGATGATCCGCGAGAAGGCGTCTCCGAGCGCGGCCGAGCACAACATCACCGGCCGCATCACCCAGGGCAACGGCGACGCCTCCGACCCCGAGGTCTCCGACGACGGCGACAAGGTCGTCTTCGCGCTGCGCTGCCCCACCTCCAACACCTCGCAGATCGACGGCGTGCCCGCCTGCACGGGCCGCTGGAACATCTGGGAATACGACATGGCGAACGGCCTGGCCAACGGCACGCTGCGTCGCATCACGAGTTCCACCACCGACGACGACGTCGACCCGTACTACCTGCCGGGCGGCGCGGGCTTCGTGTTCTCGTCCAACCGCCAGGAGAAGGCGCGCCCCAACCAGGCGCTGGGCCGGACCTACAAGGCGCTCGACGAATACGAGCGCGAGGCCGTGCTCGCGCTGCACACGATGGATGCCGACGGCAACAACGTGCGCCAGATCTCCTTCAACCAGAGCCACGACCGCAACCCCGTCGTGCGCCCCAACGGCGACATCATGTTCTCGCGCTGGGAGCACGTGGGCGACCGCAACCGCTTCGCGATCTTCCGCGCCAAGCCCGACGGCACCGACATGTTCGTGCTGTACGGCGCGCAAAGCCCGGGCAACAGCTTCCTGCACCCGCGCGACATGGATCCGACGGGCCCCTACAAGGGCCACGTGATGAGCTCGCTCATGCCGCTGCAGCGCACGCAGGAGGGTGGGGCGCTGGTGATGATCGACGCCTTCAACTACTCCGAGCACAACACGCGCGCGTTCACCACCGTGCCGGTGCAGGGCGGCCAGCGCTCGATCACCGAGCAGCCGCTCAACGACGGCATGGGCGTCTCGATGTACGGGCGCGTGACCACGCCCTATCCGCTGTGGGACGGCACCCACCGCGTGCTGCTGAGCTACGCCGCCTGCGACGTGATCGACACCGCCGCCGGCAACGTGCTGCGCCCCTGCGCCATTGCGCAGCAGCTCGACGCCGCCGCCTTCGCCCGCGTGGGCGACCGCAACCTGACCGACACCGAGATCGCGGCCAACCGCTTCCAGCTGAACCGCCGCCCGGTCTACGCCATCCACATGTACGACCCGGCGACGCAGAAGATGTCGATCGTCGCCTCGCCGCCTTCGGGCTATGTCTACACCGACCCGGTCGCGCTGCAGCCGCGCTCGACCCGGCCGAACGCCACGCCGCCGACCGCCCGCGACGAAACGCTGGCCGCCGCCGACATGGCGCTGATCGAGGTGCGCAGCGTCTATGACACCGACGGCCTCGGCCGCATGGGCGAGCAGATGCTCGCAGCCCCCGACCTGCCTCCGGGTTGCGCACGAGGCATCGCCATGACGGCGCCGCTCCACGAGGAGCACGAGACCCGTGCCACCGTGCCCGACCTGCTGTCGATCAAGGACCCGGCCAACGCCGCCTACCACTGCACGCCGGTGCGCTTCGTGCGGGCCGTGCGCGCCGTGGCGCCGCCGCAGGGCATGACCGGCCTGCGCAGCTCCATCGGCGAAACCGAGTTCGAGCAGCAGCAGATCCTCGGCTATGCGCCGGTGGAGCCCGATGGCTCGTTCAAGCTGCACGTGCCGGCCGACACGCCGCTGGCGCTGTCGATCATCGACGCCAAGGGCCGCGCGATCCAGACGCACACCAACTGGATCCAGGTCCGCCCGGGCGAGCGCCGCACCTGCGACGGCTGCCACAGCCCGCGCCGCGGCGCCTCGATCAACTCGGGCGTCGTGGTCAACACGCTGCCCGCGTCGCTGCGCGCCGAGCTGCGCGCGGCCCACCAGTCCGGCGAGACCATGGCGTCGCTGCGCACCCGTGAAACCCCGGCGGCGCTCGCCCTGCAGCCCGACATGGAGTTCACCGACGTCTGGGCCGACACCGCGCAGGCCGGCGTCACCGCGCGCGCGCCGATCCAGATCCGCTACACCGGCAACGCCAATCCGGCCGACGACCTGCAGACGCCGGCGCCGGCCACGAGCGGCACGCACCGCGGGATCATCAACTACCCGGATCACATCCAGCCGCTGTGGACGCGCGCCCGCGGCCCGGGCGGTGCGCACACCTGCGTCAACTGCCATGCCGACACGGCGCTGCTGGACCTGCGCGGCAGCACCGCCGGCACCGGCCGCCTGACCTCCTACGAGGAACTGGTGCTGGGCGATCCCATCATCGACGAGGACACCGGCCTGCCGGTCATCGTGGTGCGCGACGGTGAGCCGATGATCGAGCGCGGCCCTGCGTTGGTGGAGACCAGCTCCGGCGCGGCCAACTCGGCCGGCGGCGCCCGCAAGAGCCGCCTGGGCGAGATCCTCTTCGGCGAGACGCTGAAGGCCGGCGCAGCCGCCCGCACGGCCCACCCGAACCCGCCCGCCACCGCGCCGGATCACGCCACGCTGCTCAACAAGGCCGAACTGCGCCTCGTGACCGAGTGGATGGACCTCGGCGGCCAGTACTACAACGACCCGTTCCACCCGAACGGCAGCGTGCGCATGGTCAACGGCTTGACCGAGGCGAGCTTCGCGGCGGTGGTGCAGCCCATCCTGCGCACCACCTGCGCGGCCTCGTGCCACCAGGCGGTGGGCAGCGATCCCGACGTGCCCTCGGCCGCGTCCTTCCGGCGCAACCGCTACGTGCTCACCGGCAGCACCGAGGGGGACTTCGGCGTGACGCTGTCGATGATCTCCGACACCTGCAACCCCGACGCCAACTACCTGCTGAGCCGGCCCTCGACCAACCCGCACCCCTCGGGCGGGACGCAGGCCATCCTGCCGGTGGGCAGCCCCAACTACCAGGCGATCGCGAACTGGATCCAGACCGGATGTCCATAAAGAAGGAAGACCATGCTTGTCGCGTGCGCGAGCGCGCCTCCCCCACCGCAGCCACGTGGTGGCGGGGCGCGGCGGGCGCCGCGCTGATCGGCCTGGCGGCGGGCTGCGGCGGCGGCTCGCCGGTCGGCAACCCGCCCGACATCCGCAACGACACCACGACCAACGGGCGCGCGCTGTCGTTCGCGTACTTCCAGCGCTGCATCAACCCGATCTTTCTCGACACGCTGCCCATCATCGGCACGAGCACGAGCAACACCTGCGCGAGCTCGGGCTGCCACGACGACGCCAACGGCACGGGCGGCGCCTTCCGCGTGCGGCCCGGGGCCGCCATCGTCACGTCGAACGACCCGGACACCATCCGCGCGAGCGACATGTACAAGAACTTCTACTCCGCCCAGGGCGAGGTGACGTTCACCGCCGTGCCGCTCAGCCGCCTCATCACCAAGCCGCTGGTGCGCGGGGTGCTGCACGGCGGCGGCCAGATCTTCGCGAACGAGCTCGACCCCAACGCCCGCAAGCTGCTGTACTGGATGACCAACCCCGTGCCCGAGGGGCAGGACGAGTTCTCGACCGATCTTCCCGACGACCCGTCCCTTCCCCCGTGCCCCTCCACATGACGCCCCGCCTGAGCAGCGTGGCCCTCGCGTTCCTTCTCTGCGCCGCTGCGGCTGCCGCGGCGCCCGCGATGGCGGCCGAGCCCCGCGAGCGCCTGACCGTCGCCGACCCCTACCTCGAGCTGCACACCGGCCCGGGGCGCGGCTATCCGGTCTTCCACGTGGTCGAGCGCAGCGACTGGGTCGAGATCGAGCTGCGCCACACCGACTGGTTCAAGGTGCGCACCGCCGGCGGCAAAGTGGGCTGGGTGGTGCGCCAGCAGCTCGAGCGCACGCTCACCGAAGCGGGCAGCGAGAAGACCTTCCGCGACGTGGTGGTCGACGACTACCTGCGGCGCAAGGTCGAGATGGGCATCGGCTACGGGCGCTTCAAGAAGGAGCCCATGTTCAAGCTGTGGATGGGCTACCGCGCCTCCGAGACGCTGTGGCTCGAAGGCACGGTGGGGCAGGTGCAGGGTGTCTTTTCCGGCACCGACCTGTGGCACCTCAACCTCAACAGCGAGCCCTGGTCGCACAAGCGCCTGTCGCCGTTCTTCGGCGTGGGCGTGGGCAAGTTCAAGAACCTGCCCAACGCGAGCCTGGTCGGCGCAGCGCCCACCAACGTCAACCTCGCCACCGGGACCATCGGCCTGCGCTACTACATCACCAACCGCTTCGTGCTGCGCACCGACTACACCTTCTACACGGCCTTCCTGAGCGACGCGCGCTACGGCGAGTACCGCTCGGTCACGGCAGGCATCTCGTTCTTCTTCTGACCGGCTTCACCCATGCACATGCCCCCCTCCATCACCCGCCGGCTTCTCGCGCTGCTGCTGGCCGCCGGTGCAAGCACCTCGGCCTTGGCGCAGGGTTCGGGCAACGCCAACAGCAGCGGCACCTCCACCCCGCCCGCCAACGAGCAGGTCATCGTGCCGCAGGTGGACCGGCGCGAGGTGCGCGTGCCCAGGTTCCCGTCGAACGACTTCTCGCTCGGTCTCTTCGCCGGCACCTACGCGACCGAGAGCTTCGGCTCGGCGCCGGTGTACGGCGTGCGCCTGGGCTACCACATCACCGAGGATTTCTTCGTCGAAGGCGCCTACGCCGTCACCAAGGCGAGCGACGACAACCTGCGGGCCATCCTGCCGGCGCGCATCATCGCGCCCGGCGAAGAGAAGGTGACCTACTACAACGTCTCGCTCGGCTGGAACGTGCTGCCCGGCGAGATCTTCATCGGCCGCAACCACGCCAAGGCCTCGGCGCTGTACCTGATCGCGGGCGTGGGCAACACCACCTTCGTGAAGCAGCGCCGCCAGACCTACAACTTCGGCGTCGGCTCGCGCGTCTTCCTCGCCGACTGGTGCGCGCTGCAGCTCGACGTCCGCGACCACATCTTTGCGCACGACCTGCTCGGCCAGCGCAAGAGCACGCAGAACCTCGAGTTCACGCTCGGCCTGTCCTTCTTCTTCTGACGCACGCATGCCCATGTACATGACCTCCTTGCGCACCTGGCGCGTCACGCTGGCCCGCCCCCTCGTCGCCGCCGTGCTGGCCGCCATCACGACCGGCGCGGCCGCCACGGCGAACGTGGGCGCACCGGCACCCGACTTCGCACTCAAGACGCTCGACGGCCCCAACATGCGCCTGCAAGAGCAGCGCGGCAAGGTGGTGCTCATCAACTTCTGGGCGACGTGGTGCGGCCCCTGCCGGCAGGAGATCCCGCACCTCAACCGCATCGCCGACAAGTACCGCTCGGCCGGCCTCGTGCTGATGGGCGTGAACATCGACGACGACGTGCGCAAGGCCGCCGAGGTGGCCGACAAGCTCAAGGTCAGCTTCCCCGTGCTGCTGGACACCGGCAAGTCGGTCAGCAAGCTCTACAACCTCAACGCCATGCCCTCGACGCTCGTCGTCGACCGCAGCGGCCGCGTGCGCTACCTGCACCGCGGCTACCAGGACGGCTACGAAAACACCTACGACGCGCAGATTCGCGAGCTGCTGAGGGAAAGATGATGGTGCGCTGCCTCACGTTGCGAGCGATGCGCATGCTCGCGCTGGCCGGTGCCGCGGCGCTGCTCGCCGGCTGCTCCAGCATCGAGCCCTGGGTCAAGCCCTACGAGCGCGAGCGGCTCGCTTCGCCGCTCTTGCAGTTCTCGCGTGACGGCCTCTCGGCCAAGCACTTCGAGCATGTGCGCGAGGTGCGCGAGGGCGGCCGCGGCGCGACGGGCGTGCAAGGAGGCGGCTGTGGCTGCAACTGAGCTGCTGCGCCGCACGCTCGCCGCCCTGCGCCACGGCGTGGCCGCGCTCCTGGGCCGTCGTGCCGTGCAGGCCGCGGGCCTGCTGGGCGGTGCACTCGCTGGGGGCGTGGCGAGCGCCGCGCCCAGCCTGCCGGAAGACCGCGCCGACGCGATGCTGCACGTCTACGAGGGCGGCGGCCTCAAGGCCTACGGCCCGGCGGTGCTGGTGCGCAAGAAGTTCGCCGACAACCTCTCGGTCTCGGCGAGCTACTACGTCGACATCGTGAGCAACGCCTCCATCGACGTGGTCACGACCGCGAGCCCCTACAAGGAAACGCGCAACGAGTACATCCTCGCGGCCGACTACCTGGTGGGCAACGCCACTGTCTCGGTCAGCACCTCGCACAGCAAGGAGCCCGACTACATCGCCAGCGGCACCAGTGTGGACGTCTCGCAGGAGGTCTTCGGCGGCATGACGACGATCGCGCTCGGCTTCACGCGCTCCGAGGACGACGTCGGCCGCAAGGGCGACGGCTTCTTCGACCACGCGACGCACTGGCGCTACCGCCTGGGCCTCACCCAGATCCTCACGCCCGCGTGGCTCGCGAGCGTCAACTGGGAAGCCGTGGCCGACGACGGCTTCCTCGGCAGCCCCTACCGCGTCGCACGAGCCTTCGGCGCGGCCGTGCCCGAACGCAATCCGCGCACGCGCTCCAGCCGCGCCATCAAGTTCCGCCTGCTCGGCGAGGTGAGCCCGGGCCACGCGCTGCGCACCGAGTACCGCTACTTCTGGGACAACTGGGCGATCAAGGCGCACACCGCCGAGCTCGGCTACAGCCGACAGATCGGCGACCAGTGGCTGGTCGACTGGTACGGCCGCTACTACACGCAGGGCAAGGCGCTCTTCTACAGCGACAACGCGACCACCACGACGACCTTCCTGTCGCGCAACCGCCAGCTCTCGACCTTCAAGACCCTGAGCCTGGGCGCCAAGATGACCTACACCCTCAAGCGCGTGCCCGGCAGCTACGACCTGAAGCTCAACGCCGCCGTGGAGCGCATCAGCTTCAAGTTCGCCGACTTCACCGACATCCGCACCGGCCAGGCCTACAAGCACGACGCGAGCGTGGTGCAGCTCTTCCTGTCGGCCAACTTCTGATTCACGAGAGACCGCCCATGAACCTCATCTCCTGCTGCAAACGCCTGGCCGCGATGCTGCTGCTGGCCGGCACGGCCGCGTGGGCCCAGGCGCCCGCGCCCGCGCCCGCCGGCGCGGCGCCGGCACCGGCTGCAACCGCCTCGGCGCCGGCATCGGCTGCTTCGGCGGTGGCGCTCGACACCCGCATCCAGGAGGCCAAGGCCGACGTGATCCGCCTCAACCGCGACCTGCTCGTGCTCGAGGAAGAGCTGCTCTTCCCGGCCAGCACGCAGGTGGCCGTCTTCGTCTCCATGGACGTGGGCAAGCTCTTCGAGCTGGAGTCGGTGCAGATCAAGCTCGACGACAAGGTCGTGGCCAACTACCTCTACACGCCGGCCGAAGTGAAGGCCCTGCACCGCGGCGGTGTGCAGCGCCTCTACCTCGGCAACCTCAAGGCCGGCACGCATGAGCTCGTGGCGCTCTTCACCGGCGGCGGCCCGCATTTCCGCGACTACAAGCGCGGCGCCACGGTCAAGTTCGACAAGGGCACCGAGCCCAAGTACATCGAGCTGCAGATCAAGGATGCACAGGGCAAGCTCCAGCCCGAGTTCCAGGTGAAGGTCTGGCAATAAGGCAAGCGCTCCCGCATCCATGACCTCCCGAACGACATCGGCAAGGAAGACGCTGCGGCGCCTGGGCACGGCGGCGGTGCTCGCCGCGGCCGCCTCAGGCGCGCTCGCCGCCGGCAAGGTGCCCCCGCGCACCGTGCAGGATCCGCACTACGGCGACACGCTCTTCCAGTTCTTCCAGGAGCGCTACTTCACCGCCATCACCGGCCTCATGGTGTCGCAGCACTTCAACCGCGTGCCCATGCACGCCGACGAGGCCGAGCTGCTGCGTGGCGGCATGCTGCTCTCCTACGGCATGCACCGTGAGGCGGGCGAGATCTTCACGCGCCTGATCGACGAGGGCGCCGCGCCTGCGGTGCGCGACCGGGCGTGGTACTTCCTCGCCAAGATCCGCTACCAGCGAGGCCTGCATGCCGAAGCGGCCGAGGCGCTCGCGCGCATCGAGAAGCACCTGCCGGCCGAGCTCGAAGAGGACCGCGTGCTCGTCAAGGCCAACGTGCTGATGGCGCTCGGCGACTACACCGGTGCAGCGACCGAGCTCAACAGCGTGCCCGGCCTGCAGAAGGACGTCTCCGAGGGCACGACCAGCGCCCAGCTCTACGCCCGCTACAACCTCGGCGTGGCCCTGGTGCGCAATGGCGATGCCGCCCGCGGCGCGGCGTGGCTCGACCAGATCGGCAAAGCGCCGGCACCCAAGCAGGCCACCGAGGAATTCCGCGCTCTGCGCGACCGCGCCAACGTCGCGCTGGGCTTTGCGATGCTCAAGTCCGACCAGCCCGAGGCGGCGGGCCCGTATCTCGAACGCGTGCGCCTCGAAGGCCCGCAGTCCAACAAGGCGCTGCTCGGCTTCGGCTGGGCCTCGGCCTCGATCAAGAACCACCAGCAGGCGCTCGTGCCCTGGACCGAACTCGCCGGGCGCGACGCGAGCGATGCCTCGGTGCTCGAAGCGAGCATCGCCTTGCCCTATGCCTACGGCCAGCTCGGCGCCTACGGCCAGGCGCTCGACCGCTACAACGCGGCCATCGCGCTCTACGAGCAGGAAGACAAGGGCCTCGACGAATCGATCGCCGCCATCCGTGCCGGCAAGCTGGTCGAAGGCCTGCTGGAACACAACCCCGGCGAGGAGATGGGCTGGTTCTGGAGCATCCGCGCGCTGCCGCAGATGCCGCATGCGGGCCACCTGACGCAGGTGCTCTCGCAGCACGACTTCCAGGAAGCCTTCAAGAACTACCGCGACCTGCTCTTCCTTGCGCGCAACCTGCAGCGCTGGAAGGACAACCTCGGCGTCTTCCACGAGATGCTCGCGAACCGCCGCCAGGCCTATGCCGAGCGGCTGCCCAAGGTGCTCGACCAGGCGCACAAGAGCGGCCTCGCCGACCTGCGGCAGCGCCTCTCCGCGCTGGCCGCGGAAGTGGCAGCGGCCGAAGTGCAGGGCGATGGCGTGGCGTTTGCGGATGCCGGCGAGCGCGAGCTGATCGAGCTGCTCGACGGCGTGAAGGCCGAGCTGCAATTGGCCGGCCAAGGCGAGGAGGCGCAGGCCCTGCGCGAGCGCCATCGCCTCGCCGCCGGTGCGATGGTCTGGCGCCTGTCACAGGCCTATCCGCAGCGCTCCTACGAGGCGCGGCGCGACGTGCAGACGGTGGAGGACGGCATCGCGCAGGCCCAGGCCAGCGAGGCGCGTCTCGCACAGGCGCAGCGCGACGAGCCGGCGAAGTTCGACCGTTTCGCCGAGCGCATCGGCGCGCTCGCCCAGCGTGTGGATGCGCTCATGCCTCAGGTGACGGCGCTCACCCAGGAACAACAGTCGGTGCTGCAGGAGCTGGCGGTGGCCGAGCTCGTGCGCCAGAAGGAGCGCCTGGCCGCCTACAACACGCAGGCGCGCTTCGCGGTGGCGCAGCTGTACGACCGGGCCAGCAAGGCCAAGGACGGTGGCGATGCAGCGAAATAAGCCGCCCCTGCAACGCGCGCTGCTGCCGATGGCCGTGGCCATGGCCTGCCTGCTCGCCGGCTGCGCCGGCAAGCGCACCGGCCGCGACGCCGAGCCGCCCACGCTCAAGAGCCTGGCCGGCCGCACGATCGACGTGCAGGCCGAGCCGGTCGCCAGTGCCGGCGAAGACCAGGCGATCGCCGCCTACCGCAAGTTCCTCGAATCCGCGCCCAACGCCATCCAGCGCGCCGAAGCCATGCGCCGCCTCGGCGACCTGGAGATGGACACGGCCGACAACAAGCTCGCGAGCGGCGAAGCCGCCGGCAACCCCGACTACAAGGCCGCCATCGCGCGCTACGAGGATTACCTCAAGGCCTTCCCCGAGGACCCGGCCAATGACCGCGTGTACTACCAGATCGCCCGCGCCTATGAGCAGGGCGGCGAGCTGGAGCACGCGCTCAAGACGCTGGACACGCTGGTCGCGAAGTACCCCAGGACGGCCTTCCTCGAAGAAGCGCAGTTCCGCCGCGGCGAGATGCTCTTCAGCCTGCGTGCATACGACCGCGCCGAGCAGGCCTACGCCACCGTGCTCGCCGGCGACCGGCAGGGCAACTTCCACGAGCGTGCGCTCTACATGCACGGCTGGTCGCTCTTCAAGCAGAGCCGGTTGGACGACGCGCTCAAGTCCTTCTTCGGCGTGCTCGACCTCAAGGTGGCCCACCGCGCTGGCGGCGCCGAGCTCGACAGCCTGGAAGGCCTCACCCGCGCCGATCGCGAGCTGGTCGAAGACACCTTCCGCGTGGCGAGCCTCTCGCTCGCGAGCCTGGAGGGCGCGGAGTCCGTCCCGGCCTACGTGACCACGCCCGAACGCAAGTCGTACGAGTTCCGCATCTACCAGCAGCTGGGCGAGCTCTACATCAAGCAGGAGCGGACCAAGGACGCGGCCGATGCCTTCGCCGCCTTCGCCAAGCGCGATCCGCTGCATGCCCAGGCGCCGCAGCTGCAGGCGCGCGTGATCGACATCTACCAGGACGCCGGCTTCGCCACGCTCGCGATCGACGCGAAGAAGGACTACGTCTCGCGCTACGGCGTGGAGAGCGAGTTCCGCCGCGCCAACCCCGAGGGCTGGGCCTCGGCGCAGCCGCTCGTGAAGACGCACATGGCCGAGCTCGCGCGCCACCACCATGCGGTGGCGCAGAAGAGCAAGGCCTCGGCCGACTACCAGGAAGCGGTGCGCTGGTACCGCGCGTACCTCGGCGCCTTCCCCAACGACTCCGAGGCCGCGCAGAACAACTTCCTGCTCGCCGAGCTGCTGTTCGAGGACGGCCGCCATGCCGAAGCGGCGGTCGAGTACCAGAAGTCGGCCTACGGGTACCCCACGCATGCGAAGAGCGCCGATGCCGGCTACTCCGCGCTGCTGAGCTATGCGGCGCTGGAGAAGCGGGCCCAGGGCGCCGAGCTGCAGACGCTGCAGCGCACGGCGGTCGAGAGCGCGCTGCGTTTTGCCAAAACGTTTGCCGCCGACACCCGCACCCCGCTCGTGCTCACCAACACCGCCGAGAAGCTCTTCGCCCTGCGCGACGAGCGCGCCGAGCCGGTGGCCGAGCAGGTGCTGGCGCTGCAACCGCCCGCACCGGCAGCGCAGCGCCGCGTCGCCTGGACGGTGGTCGCGCACTCGGCCTTCGAGTCCAGCCGCTACGAGCGTGCCGAGCGTGCCTACCTCGAAGTGCTCGCGCTCACGCCCGAGAAGGAAGCCGGCCGCAACGAGCTCGTCGAGCGGGTGGCGGCCTCGGTCTACAAGCAGGGCGAGCAGGCGCGCGATGCCGGCAAGCTGCGCGACGCCGTGAGCCACTTCAACCGCGTGGCCGTGGTCGCGCCGCAATCGACGGTGCGCGCCCATGCGCAGTACGACGCGGCCGCCGGGCTCATCGCCTTGAAGGACTGGGACGCCGCGTCCGCCACGCTCGAAGACTTCCGCACGCGCTTCCCCAGGCACCCGCTGCAGGCCGAGGTGGGCGGCAAGCTCGCGGTGGCCTACATGGAGCGCGGCCAGTGGAGCCGCGCGGCGGGCGAGTTCGAGCGGCTGGCGGCATCGAACCCCGACGTAAAGGTGGCGCGCGCCGCGCTCTGGCAGGCGGCCGAGCTGCACGAGAAGGGCAACGCGCAAGCCCTGGCCGTCAAGGCCTACGAGCGTTATCTGAAGCTTTACCCCGATCCGCTGGAGACCAGCATCGAAGCGCGCTGGCGCCTTGCGCAGATCGCGAAGAAGGGCGGCGATGCCAGGCGCGAGATGGCGCTGATGAACGACATCTACCGCGCCGACCTCACCGGAGGCAGCGCACGCACCAACCGCACGCGCTACCTCGGGGCCATGGCCTCGCTCGCGCTGGTGGAGCCCACCTACGCGGCCTACAGGAAGGTCCAGCTGGTGGAGCCCCTCGCGCGCAACCTCAAGCTCAAGAAGGCCAGGATGGAAGAGGTGCTCAAGGGCTACAACGCGGCGGCCAGCTCCGGCGTGGCCGATGCGGCGACCGCGGCCACGTACCACATCGCCGCGCTGTACCAGGATTTCGGCAAGGCGCTGATGAGCTCGCAGCGGCCCAAGCGCCTCTCGAAGCTGGAGCTCGAGCAGTACAACGTGATGCTCGAAGAGCAGGCCTACCCCTTCGAAGAGAAGTCGATGGAGCTGCACGAGCTCAACGCCCGGCGCACGGCCGACGGCATCTACGACGAATGGGTCAGGAAGAGCTACAGCGCGCTCAAGGAGCTGCGCCCGGTGCGGTACGGCAAGACCGAGAAGAGCGAGGCGATCGTCGATGAGATCCGCTGAACGCTTCCTCTCGCGCGGCTTGATCGCCGCCGCCGTGTGCGTGGCCGGTTGCGGCGGCTTGCCGGCCTCCAAAGCCGAAGCGCCTGCGGGTGCGCCGGCTGGGCCCCCCGCGTCGGCGGCCCCCGCCGCGTCTGCGTCAGGCCGGGTGCCCACGCCACGGACACCGCCTCGCGCCTCGGCCATGAGCGCCGCGGCGCCCGCCGCGCCGGCTTCGGCCGCGGCGCCCGCACCCGCACCCGAGAGCATCGTGCCGCCTGCCGCGCAGCGGGCCTTCGACGATGCACGCCGCGCCATGCGCGCCGGCCGCATGGCCGATGCCGAGCGCGGCTTCAAGGCGCTGATCCAGTTCCACCCGGAGCTCGGCGGCGCGCACGCCAACCTGGGCCTCATCCACCGGGAGGCCGGCCGCCTCGCCGAATCGGCGGCGGCGCTGGAGCAGGCCACCGCGCTCGGCCCGCGCCAGCCGGTCTACTTCAACCAGCTCGGCATCACCTACCGCCTGCAGGGCCAGTTCGCCAAGGCGCGCAGCGCCTACGAGCGCGCGATCGAGCTCGACGACCGCTACGCCGCGGCCGTGCTCAACCTCGGCATCCTGTGCGACCTCTACCTGTGGAACACCTCGTGCGCGGCCGAGCAGTACGAGCGCTACCTCGCGCTCACGCCTGGGGGCGACGCGACCGTCACCAAGTGGGTGGCCGACCTCAGGAACCGCAAGCCCGCCACGGCGGCGGCTGCGGCCCCCGCCGCGCCGCGCAAGGAGAAGGAATGAGCACACGCCCGGCCCTCGTGGCCACACTCGCACTGCTCGCGATGTCGGCACAGGCGCAAGACCGCGCCGAGATCGACGGCACCAAGATCATCGGCAACCGCGAGCTGCCCAAGGTGCTCTACATCGTGCCGTGGAAGAAGCCCGTGCAGGGCGAGCTCACCGGCAAGCCGCCGGCCAGCGTGCTCGACGAGGCGCTTGCGCCCATCGACCGCGACGTCTTCCGCCGCCAGGTCGCCTACGACGCCCAGGTGCGCGAAGCGCAGGCCCAGAACATTCCTCCCTCGGCCGCGACGTCATCGCGGCCCTGATGTCCCTTTTCCCTTGATCCGTACCCACAGGAGACTTCCATGAGCGTCGTCGATTTTGCTGTCAAGTTCTTCCAGGACAGCGGTGTCGCCATCTACTTCAGCATCGCCATCATGGCGGTCGGCGTGGCCATCGCCATCGAGCGCTACGTGTTCCTGCAGCGCGCGCGCAGCGAGAACCGCAAGCTCTGGGCGAAGGTGCTGCCCATGCTGCAGAGCGGCCGTTTCAAGGAGGTGCACAGCGCCGCCTCCAGCTCCGATGCCGCCATCGGCAAGATCGTCACCAACGGTCTGGAGCGCATGCAGAGCCCCGCACGCCGCGAAGACATCGACGCCGCGATGGAAGAGGGCATGATGGAAATCGTGCCGCGCCTGGAAAAGCGCACGCACTACATCGCGACGCTCGCCAACGTCATCACGCTCGTGGGCCTGCTGGGCACCATCATCGGCCTCATCAAGGGCTTCACCGCGGTGGCCGCCGTGAACCCGGCCGAGAAGGCCGAGCTGCTCTCGGCCTCGATCTCGATCGCGATGAACAACACCGCCTTCGCGCTCTCGGTGGCGATTCCCTTCCTGCTGATCCACGCCTTCCTGCAGGCGCGCACCACCGAGATCGTCGATGGCCTGGAGGCCGCCAAGATCAGCTTCCTCAACGTCACCGGCCGCATCAAGTCCGAGCAGCAGGCCAATGCGCGCTGAGCCGGCGCTGCACACCGCTCGTATCGCAGTCTCGACCCGAGAGGCCTGACATGCCCGTCCGTCGCCCCCGCAAGCCCGTGGCGCACCTGGAGGTCACCGCGTTCATCAACGTGATCGTGGTGCTCGTGCCCTTCCTGCTCTCCACGGCCGTCTTCTCGCGCCTGGCGGTGCTGGAGCTCTCGCTGCCCGCGCAGAGCGCACCCGGCGTGGAGCAGCTGAAGGTCGAGGACCTCAAGCTCGAGATCGTGATCCGCCCCGATGCGCTGGAGGTCGGTGACCGCATCGGCGGGCTCATCCAGCGCATCGGCAGCACGCCGCAGGGCCATGATCTCGCCGCGCTCTCCGCGCTCATGCAGCAGATCAAGGCGAAGTTCCCCGGCAGCCGCACGGCCAGCGTGCTCGCGCAGCCCGACACCTCGTACGACCTGCTGGTGCAGGTGATGGACGCGGTGCGCGAGGCCAAGCCCGCCGGCGCCGACCCCAAGGACCCGATGGTCGAGCTCTTTCCCGACATCTCCATCGGCGATGCGCCCGTGAGCGTGGCCGCTGCCGCGTCGAAGAAGCAGGAGGGCCGCCCATGAAAATGACCCCGATCGAAAAGCGCGCCGCGCGGCTCGCGCGCAACCAGTCGGGCCTCGACATGAACCTCGTGGCGCTGATCGACATCTTCACCATCCTCATCTTCTTCCTGATGTCGAGCACCGGCATCGAGGTGCTGACGAACGCGCGCGCGGTGAAGCTGCCGGAGTCCATCGCCGAGAAGACGCCGCGCGAGACCATCGTGGTGGCCGTGAGCGACACCGACATCGTGGTCGATGGCCGGCGCGTGGCGAGCGTGGCCGAGGCCACCGCGCTCAAGGACGACGTGATCCCCGGCCTGAAGGCCGAACTCGACCTGCTCGCGAGCCGCCAGGTGGTCGGCGCCGACAAGGAGGCCGGCACGCGCGCCATCACCATCATGGGCGACAAGAACATCCCGTACAGCCTCCTGCGCAAGGTGATGGTCACGAGCGCGCGCGCGAGCTTCACCGAGATCGCGTTCGCGGTGAACAGGAAGACCTGACATGGCCGCATCCGCCGCAATCTCCTTCCGCCCGCGCGTGCTGGCCTGGGCCGGCGTGCCCGAGGACGACAAGCGCTTCCGCCGCATCCTGCACGTGGTGCTGGGCGTGGTGGCGCTCATCTGCCTCTTCCTGCTGCTGATGCCGGCGCCCGAGCCCGATCGTGCGCAGCCCGTGGAGCTGCCGCCGCGCTTGGCCAAGCTCATGATCGAGCAGCGCGAGACGCCGCCTGCGCCCAAGCCCAAGGCACCAGACGTGCCCGCCGCCAAGGAGCAGCCCGAGGCCAGGCCCGGCACGCCCGAGCCCGTGCGCCCCGAGCCGGCGAAGAAGGCCGCGCCCGTGCCCGAGGCGCGCCAGCCATTGCCGAATCGCCCGCCGGGCGAGGTCGAAGGCGCGCGACGCCGCGCAGCGGGTGTGGGCCTGCTCGCCATGAAGGACCAGCTCGCCGAGCTGCGCGGCGCGCCGACCGCGGTGCAGCTCAACCCGAATATCAAGCAAGGCCCCGGTGTGGGCTCCGGCGTGGGGGTGGGCGTCGGCGCCGGCACCGATGCCGGCGTGCCCGACCGCGCCATGATCACGTCCAACGCCACCGGCGGCAGCGGCGGCATCAACACCGCGGGCTACAGCCGCAACACCGGCGGCGGCGGCCTCGCAGGCCGTGCCACCACGCTGGTCGAAGGTGTGGCCGGCGGCGGTGGCGGCGGTGGCGCCGGCGGTGGTGGCCGCGGCGGCACCGGGGCCGGCTCGGGCCAAGGGGGTGGGGGTGGCGGCACGATGCAGCGGGCCGCCGGCGGCAAGGCCTCGCGCTCCATCGAAGACGTGCGCCTCGTGTTCGAGCGCAACAAGGGCGCGATCTACGCCATCTACAACCGCGCGCTGCGCGACGACCCGACGCTGCAGGGCAAGGTGGTGTTCAAGCTCACCATCTCGCCTTCGGGCGAGGTGACCGACCTCCGCATCGAGGCCAGCGAGCTCAAGAACTCCGACCTGGAGCGCAAGCTGCTCGCGCGCATCCGCCAGTTCGACTTCGGCGCCAAGCAGGTGGAGACGCTCATCGCCACCTATCCGGTGGACTTCCTGCCCTCGTAGGCGTCAGGCGCGCGGCGTGGCGCGGTCGATGATGGCCGCGCAATCCACGCCGGCCTGCAGCGTGCCGTACTGCGCGGCGCCCTGCTGGCCCAGGCGCGCGGCGCACCAGGCGTCGGCCACGAAGGCCGGCGCGTGCTGCACCAGCAGCGCCGCCTGCAGCGCGAGCGCCATGCGGTCGACCAGGCTGCGCGCGCGGTACTCCAGGTCGTCGGTCTTGCCCAACTCGGCCTTGAGCGCCTCGACCCAGCGGTCGAGCAGGGCGTTGCCGCCGCGGGCCTTGCCGACTTCCGAGAAGAACGCCTGCACGACGGCTGGCGTCTTCTGCATGGCGCGCAGCACGTCCAGGCACTGCACGTTGCCGCTGCCTTCCCAGATCGCATTGACAGGCGACTCGCGGAAGAGGCGAGGGAAGGGGCTGTCTTCCATCACGCCGCTGCCGCCGATGCACTCCATCGCCTCGTAGGCGTGCTGCGGCGTGCGCTTGCAGATCCAGTACTTGCCCACCGCCGTGCACAGGCGCGCGATCAGGTCTTCGTGCGGATCGTCGCGATGGTCCATCGCGCGCGCGATGCGCAGCGTGAGCGTGAGCGAGGCTTCGGATTCGAGCGCCAGGTCGGCCAGCACGTTGCGCATCAGCGGCTGCTCGGTGAGCACCTTGCCGAAGGCCGAGCGCATGGCGCAGTGGTGCAGCGCATGCGAGACCGCCGCGCGCTGCCCGGCCGAGGAGCCGATCATGCAGTCGAAGCGCGTCATCGACACCATCTCGATGATGGTGCGCACGCCGCGCCCCGGCTCGCCCACCATCCATGCGAGCGCGCCACGCAGTTCGGTCTCGCTCGACGCGTTGGAGACGTTGCCCATCTTGCGCTTGAGGCGCAGCACCTGCAGCGGGTTCT
>JBIQJS010000160.1:0-5779 GCA_044507405.1 Rubrivivax sp.
TCGACCAGCCCTTGCAGCTGCGCCATGAGGCGCGCCACGTCGGCGGCGTGCAGGCCGGTGGTGGGCTCGTCCAGCACGTAGAGCGTGTCGCCGCGCTGCAGGCGCTGCAGCTCGGTGGCGAGCTTGATGCGCTGCGCCTCGCCGCCTGACAGCTCCGTGGCGGGCTGGACGAGGCGCAGGTAGCCGAGGCCGATGTCGGCGAGCAGCATGAGCGGGCGCTGCAGCGCGGGCTCGTTGGCGAAGAAGGCACGCGCCTCCTCCACCGTCATGTGCAGCACGTCGGCAATCGTCTTGCCGTTGAACGTGACCTTGAGCGTGGCCTCGTTGTAGCGCGCGCCGTGGCAGCGCGGGCAGGGCGCATAGACGCTCGGCATGAAGAGCAGCTCCACGCTCACGAAACCTTCGCCTTCGCAGGTCTCGCAGCGGCCCCTGGCCACGTTGAAGCTGAAGCGCCCGGCGTCATACCGCTTGGCGCGTGCGGCGGGTGTGGCCGCGTAGAGCCGGCGCACGTGGTCGAAGAGGCCGGTGTAGGTGGCGAGGTTGGAGCGCGGCGTGCGGCCGATGGGCTTCTGGTCGACGGTGACGAGGCGCCGGAGCCGCTCGGCGCCGGCCACGATGCGCCCGCCGGTGGGCGCGCTGAGCTCGGCTTCGGCCTCGTCGTCGTCAGCTGGCGTGTCGGCGGCCTGGCCCAGGTGCTCGGCCACCAGCTCCACCAGCGCCTGGCTCACGAGGCTCGACTTGCCGGAGCCCGAGACGCCGGTCACCGCGGTGAAGGTGCCGAGCGGGAAGCGCACGTCCACCCCGCGCAGGTTGTTGCGTGTGACGCCGCGCAGCGCGAGCCAGCCCTGCGGCTCGCGTGGCGTGCGCGGCGCCGGCGCGTGCTCGGCGTAGAGCGCCTTGGCCGTCTGCGACGCGGCCACGTCGCGCAGCCCCTCGGGCGGGCCGCTGTAGAGGATCTCGCCCCCGTGTTCGCCCGCCGCCGGGCCCACGTCCACGATCCAGTCGGCCGCACGCATCACGGCGAGGTCGTGCTCCACGACGAAGAGCGTGTTGCCCGAGCGCTTGAGGGATTCGAGCGCGCGCAGCAGCGCCTCGTTGTCGGCGGGGTGCAGGCCGGCCGAGGGTTCGTCGAGCACGTAGACCACGCCGAAGAGGTTGGAGCGGATCTGCGTGGCCAGGCGCAGGCGCTGCAGCTCGCCGGGCGAGAGCGTGGGTGTGCTGCGGTCGAGCGTGAGGTAGCCGAGGCCGAGGCCCTGCAGCGTGGCGATGCGCGCGCACACGTCGTGCGCGATGCGCTGGGCGGCGATGCGTTTTTCTTCCGAGAGATGCGGCGTGCGGCGCACGTCGGGCGCGGCCGCATGCGCCGAGCCGCCGGCGGCCACGCGGCGCGCCGTGTCGGCGCGTGCGGTTCGGCGGCTGATGGTGGCGGTGTCGCTGCTGGACTCGAACTCGCCGCGTGCGGCCGGCGCCAGCGTGGCGGCCACCTGGTCGAGCGGCAGTTGAGAGAGCTCCCCGATGTCGAGCCCGACGAAGGTGACGGCGAGCGCCTCGCGCTTGAGCCGCTTGCCATGGCACACCGGGCAGGCGCTGCTGGTCATGAAGCGCGCCACGCGCTTCTTCATCATCGCGCTCTGCGTGGTGGCGTAGGTGTGCAGGACGTAGTTGCGTGCGCTGGTGTAGGTGCCCATGTAGCTGGGCTCCTCCTTGCGTTTCACCGCGGCGCGTGTCTCGGCGGGCGTGAAGCCGGCGTACACCGGCACGGTGGGGGTCTCGTCGGTGTAGAGGATCCAGTCGCGTGTCTTCTTCGGGAGCTTGTGCCACGGTGCATCGACGTCGATGCCGAGCGTGACGAGGATGTCGCGCAGGTTCTGCCCGTGCCACGCGGGCGGCCACGAGGCGATGGCGCGCTCGCGGATGCTGCGCGTGGGGTCGGGGACCATGCTCGCTTCCGTCACCTCGAAGACGCGTCCGAGGCCCTGGCAGTGCGGGCAGGCGCCCTGCGGTGTGTTGGGCGAGAAGTCTTCCGCGTAGAGCATGGGCTGGCGCGGCGGGTAGTGGCCGGCGCGCGAGTAGAGCAGGCGCAAGAGGCTCGCGAGCGTGGTGACGCTCCCCACCGAGGAGCGCGTGCTCGGGGTGCCGCGCTGCTGCTGCAGGGCGACGGCGGGCGGCAGGCCCTCGATGCTGTCCACCGCGGGCACGCCCACCTGGTCGATCAGCCGCCGCGCATAGGGCGCCACCGATTCGAAGTAGCGGCGCTGCGCCTCGGCGTAGAGCGTGCCGAAGGCGAGCGACGACTTGCCCGAGCCCGAGACCCCCGTGAAGACCACCAGCGCATCGCGCGGGATGTCGACATCCACATTGCGCAGGTTGTGCTCGCGTGCGCCGCGCACGCGGATGCAGCGATCGGGGTCCAGGGTCTCGGGTCGTCGCGAGGGCATGTGGGCGCGACAGGCTCAGCGGCGCCGGCGTGCCTGCCAGCCCAGCACCGCGAGCCCCACGCCGAGCAGCGCGAGGATGCCGGGTTCGGGCACCGGCGCGAGCAGGTAGACGACGCTTTCGGCGGTGTAGCGGTTGGAGGCGATGCCGGTGATCCAGCCGAGGTTGTTGATGTCCTGGGCCGTGGAGAGCGACCAGCCGGCCTCGATGAGCGCGGGCGTGAGGCTGGCGTTGAGGTCGTAGGCGCTCGTGCCCTGCCACAGGATCGCGCGGGCGCCGCCGCTGCGGTTGGCGCTGAAGCCGACTGCCAGGCCCGCGTCGTTGAGGCCCATCACCTCGTTGTAGAAGGAGTCGCTGCCCAGGGCGTCGAGCACGGTGGCCGTGCCGTCGTGCCAGAGCATGGCGCGGTAGTCGCTGCCGGGCACGAGGGCCGCGCCGCCCACCACGCCGCGCTCGTTGATCGCATTGGCCCAGCTCTCGATGCCGGCGGTGCCGAGCGAAGTGACCTGCCCGTCCTGCCAGAGCGTGGCGTTGCGCACCAGGGTGTCGCCGAGGAAGCTCCAGCCGGCGATCTGGCCGTGTTCGTTGAGGTCCTGCGCCTGGCTCTCGTAGGTGCCGAGCGCGGGCAGGTCGATGCGGGCGCCGTCGCGCCAGACGGTGGCGTGGCGCGCGACGCTGCCATCGGGGTTCGAGCGCTGGCTCCAGCCGACCACCTCGCCGCGGTCGTTGAGCGCGAGCGCGGCGGACTGCGTACCGGGTGCAGTGCCTGGCAGGAAGCTGCCGGTCAGGCCGCTGCGCCAGATGATGGCGTTGCCGGCCGAATCCTGGCCGACGATGGTGCCGTGGGTGTTGATGTCGTGGGCGGTGCCGCCGTAGTAGGTCGGTATCGGCGGCGTCTGCAGCAGGTAAGGCGTACCGTCTTGCCAGAGCGTGGGTGAGGCGGGGCGCAGGCCGGTGCGGCCGACCACGTCGCCGTGGTCGTTGATCGCGTGGGCGATGTTGTCGTCGGGGCTGAAGGGCGGCAGCAGGCGCAGCTGGTAGGCCGGCTGGGCGTGGGCGGCCACGGCGGCCCATCCCAGGGTGAGGAGCGCGAGCAGCCGGCGGGTGCATGACAGATGAAGCATGGGAACCTCCTTGGCAGGGTGCATGCGCGAGTCATGTCAGTCGCGGTACGGCTGAGGCAACCCGATGGCCAGCGCTGCCGGGGCGCGGCAAACGGTGTTCCGAAGCTGGCGTTTGAATGACGCGGAGCGTGCCGGCTCAGGCGGGGCGCACGCGCGCCGGGTTGCCCACGACCGTGGCGCCCGCGGGCACGTCGCGCGTGACCACGCTGCCCGCGCCGACGAGCGCGTCGTCGCCGATGGTCACGCCGGGCAGCACGATGGCGCCGGCGCCGATCCACACGTTGCGGCCGATGCGGATGGGCCGGCCGAACTCCAGGCCCTGGCGGCGCACGGCCGGGTCGCGCGGGTGGTCGGCCGTCATGAGCTGCACGGCGGGGCCGATCTGCGTCATGTCGCCGATCTCGACCGTGGCCACGTCGAGGATCACGCAGCTGTAGTTGAGGAAGACGCCGCGGCCGAGGTGGATGTGGCTGCCGTAGTCGCAGTGGAAGGGCGGGCGGATGAAGGAACCTTCACCCACCGCCGCGAGGCGCTCGCGCAGCAGCGCGTGGCACCGCTCGGGCGACATGCCGGGGCTCCCGTTGTAGCGGTCCATCCAGTCGCGCGCCGCCGCCTGGGCGGCCTGGATCTCTGCGTCGACCGGGTTGTAGAGCTCGCCGGCGAGCATCTTCTGCATCTGGGTCAGCATGCGGGCCACCGTAGCAGCCTCGCCGTGCCGCCGTGAGCGCGGGGTTGTTGCAGGCCTCAGAGCCGCCCGGTGCAGCCGGGCACGCCGCAGCGGCAGCGCAGCCGCCCCTGGTGGTGCGTCTCGCCGTAGGCCAGCGTGATCTCCTCGCCGGCGGCGATGTCGCGCAGCGCATAGACCTCCACCCGCCCGCCGTTGACCTTGAGGTGCGCGTTGGGCCGGCAGGCGTGGTTGGCGTAGCGCAGCGGGTCGGTCGACTGCGAGGCGTCGATCGCGCGGCGCGCCGAGACCGCGATCATCATGATGCGGCCCTGCCCGCGGCTGCGGCGCTGCGCCTCCTGCGTGCTGACGGGCTCGCCGCGCACCTCGCCGATCTTGCGACGTGCCGGGATCGCCTCGGCCGCGAACGCGCCCTGGCCGTCGATCGTGCTCGGCGCCACCGTCACCGCGAACTTCTGCGGATCGGCGGGCACGCCGCGGCGCGTGGCCGGCGCGGCCGGGGCGTCCGTGCGTTCAGGGGTGAGGAGGGTGAGGCGGGGCATGCGCGGATTGTCCTGCCCGCCATGCCCCCGCGGGCGTGCGCCGCGCGTCAGGCCTCGCCCATGCCCTCGGCGGGCTTGGTCGCGCTGCCCTGGCGCACCTTCTGCTCGATGCGCTGGCCCACGTCCGGGTCCACGTGCTTCCAGTAGTCGAAGGCGCGCTCCAGCACGGGGCTCCTCACGCCGCCGAGCAGGCTGCCGGCGACCTGGTCGACGAGGGCGGCGCGCTGCGCGTCGTCGAACACCTTGCGCACCAGCGTGCCGGCCTGGCCGTAGTCGTCGTCTTCCTCGTGCAGCGTGTAGGCGCTGCGCACCAGCTCGCCATCGGTCTCCCAGCCGTCGGGCGCGGGGCCGGTGCCGTCGGCCCAGGGGCGGCCGGCGCTGTTGGTCGCGTACACGGGCGCCGCGCCGCTGTGGTGGTAGGCCATGGGGCCGTCGAACATGTAGGTGTTGACGGGCACCTTGGGCTGGTTGACCGGGAGCTGGTGGAAGTTGGCGCCGATGCGGTTGCGCTGCGCGTCGTGGTAGGCGAAGGCGCGGCCGAGCAGCATCCTGTCGGGCGACAGGCCGATGCCCGGCACCGTGTTGCCCGGCGAGAAGGCGGCCTGCTCGATCTGCGCGAAGAAGTTGTCGGGGTTGCGGTTGAGCGTCATGGTGCCCACGGGGATCAACGGGTAGTCCCCGTGCGACCAGGTCTTGGTCAGGTCGAAGGGGTTGTAGCGGTAGCGCCGCGCCTCGGCATAGGGCATCACCTGCACCGACAGGCGCCACTGCGGGTGCTCGCCGCGCGCGATGGCGTCGAAGAGGTCGCGGCGGTGGAAGTCGGCGTCGGCGCCGGCCATCGTGGCCGCCTCGGCGTTGCTGAAGAAGGCCATGCCCTGCTGCGTGTGGAAGTGGTACTTGACCCAGAAGCGCTCGCCGGCGGCGTTGACCCACATGTAGGTGTGCGAGCCGTAGCCGTTCATGTGGCGCCAGGTGCGCGGCAGGCCGCGCTC
>JBIQJS010000161.1:0-5737 GCA_044507405.1 Rubrivivax sp.
CCAGCTTGGCCACGCGCTCTTGCAGCTTCTCGCGGTCGTAGTCGCTGGTGGCTTCTTCGATCTGCACGCGGATCTGCTTGACGCGGGCCTCGATGTCGGCCGCAGCGCCGGCGCCGTCGATGATGGTGGTGTTTTCCTTGGCCACTTCGACACGCTTGGCCTGGCCGAGGTCGGCCAGCGTGACCTTCTCGAGCGTCAGGCCCACTTCTTCGGCGATGACCTTGCCGCCGGTCAGGATGGCGATGTCTTCGAGCATGGCCTTGCGGCGGTCGCCGAAGCCAGGCGCCTTGACGGCCACGACCTTCAGGATGCCGCGGATGGTGTTGACCACCAGGGTCGCGAGCGCTTCACCTTCGACTTCTTCCGCGATGATCAGCAGCGGACGGCCGGCCTTGGCGACTTGCTCCAGCGTGGGCAGCAGGTCGCGGATGTTGCTGATCTTCTTGTCGAAGAGCAGCACGTACGGGTTGTCCAGCAGGGCGGCCTGCTTGTCGGGGTTGTTGATGAAGTAGGGCGACAGGTAGCCGCGGTCGAACTGCATGCCTTCGACGACTTCGAGTTCGCTTTCCAGCGACTTGCCGTCCTCGACGGTGATCACGCCTTCCTTGCCGACCTTGTCCATCGCGTCGGCGATGATCTTGCCGATCGACTCGTCGCTGTTGGCCGAGATCGAGCCGACCTGCGCGATTTCCTTGCTGGTGGTGGTGGCCTTGGAGGCCTTCTTCAGCTGCTCGGTCAGGGCCGTCACGGCCTTGTCGATGCCGCGCTTGAGGTCCATCGGGTTCATGCCGGCGGCCACGTACTTCATGCCTTCGCGCACGATGGCCTGGGCCAGCACGGTGGCGGTGGTGGTGCCGTCACCGGCGTTGTCGCTGGTCTTGGAAGCGACTTCCTTGACCATCTGCGCGCCCATGTTCTGGAGCTTGTCCTTGAGCTCGATCTCCTTGGCGACCGAGACACCGTCCTTGGTGACGGTGGGGGCGCCGAACGAACGCTCGAGCACCACGTTGCGGCCCTTGGGGCCCAGGGTGACCTTGACCGCGTTGGCGAGGATGTTCACGCCTTCGACCATGCGGGCGCGGGCGTCACCGCCGAAGACCACGTCTTTTGCTGCCATGTTCTATCTCTCCGAATTCAGTGTTGGGATTGGGGGACGGGAGAAGGATTTACTTCTCGACCACGGCGAAGAGGTCTTCTTCGCGCATCACCAGCAGTTCGTCGCCATCGACCTTGACGGTCTGGCCGCTGTACTTGCCGAACAGGACGCGGTCGCCCACCTTGATGTTCAGGGCCACGAAATCACCCTTCTCGTTGCGCTTGCCGGGACCGACGGCCAGCACTTCGCCCTGGTCGGGCTTCTCGGCGGCGTTGTCGGGAATCACGATGCCCGAGGCCGTCTTGGTTTCGTTTTCCAGGCGCTTGACGATCACGCGATCGTGCAACGGACGAAGTTTCATAGCATCTCCTTGAGGACTCAAAGCCGGGTTCTGGGGTGAATGAACGCTGAAGTTGGCGCTCATCGACTTGCGAAAGGCCGACCGGGATGGCTGGCGATTTCGTTAGCACTCAGCGCAGCCGAGTGCTAGCAGCCGGAATTATAGGGACCGAAAACGCGCTTTCAAGAGCTCGGTTCGTCATCGGCAGACGTTTCGCGCGCCGCTGGGGGCTGCGCCGGGACGCGATAGCCCTCGCTCGCCCAGGCACCGAGGTCGACGTTCTTGCAGCGCTCGCTGCAGAAGGGGCGGAAGCGGTTCTCGGGGGCGTAGAGGCTGTCACCGCCGCAAGTGGGGCAGGTGACGACCCGGCGGGAAGGCCGGGAGGGGGCGCCTTCGGTGCTCATGGAAGCTCAGGAACAGAGGGTGAGCTCGAAGCTGGTGTCCACGCCGGCCGGTTTCAAGCGGCCTTCGGCGTCCTGCCGCATCAGGCGCACGAGCACCATGAGGCGGTGACCGCTGATTTCGGGAATGAGCTGCGCGGCGGGGTCGATGCGCAGGCGCAGCAGGTTGAAGGTGCGCCCGGCCGGCAGGCTCTGCTGGAACTGGCCGCCTTGCGTGACCACCTTGTGCGGCGTGCCGGCATCGCGCAGCAGGCCCAGCAGCACCTTGAGGGCTTCGGCCAGCGGCATGAGGGTGGCCACCCAGCCGCCCAGGTCGGCGCGGCGCCGGGCCGGCTCCTGCTGCTGCCAGGCGTAGTACGCAGGGAGGTCGAATTCGCAGGTGCCGCCAGGAATGCTGATGCGGCTGCGGATGCTCATCAGCCACTCGTTGGCCGTCAGCGCATGGCCGGCCTTGCCTGGCAGCTGGTTCAGGCCATTGAAGGCGTGGTCGATGCGCGCGATGACCTGGTCGAGCATCGCATCCGACACCGACGGGTTGCCGCGGTAGCTGTTGAGCTGCGTGCGCTGGCGCTCGAGGTCCTTGAGGAGGTCCGACTTCAGGTCGGCACGCGAGGCCACGTCCATGATCTCGAACATGGTGGCCAGCGCGTAGTGGTGGTCCACGGTCTCTTCGCGTGGCATCAGGCGCCCCAGCCGGTCGAACAGGTGCTCGAGCCGCAGCATGGTGCGGATGCTTTCGTTGAAGGGGTACTCGTAGAGGATCAAGTTGCGCGCGCTCCGCTCGATCGGCGGGATTGTTCCACAGCGTCCCACGATGTCATCAGGATGTCCACGCGCTGTGCAAGCTCGTCCAGCGTCAACCCTTCGTTGTGGATCACCGCGTCGGCGCAGGCGCGCCGGCGTTCCCGGCTGGCCTGCTGGGCGATCACCGCGAGCACGGCCTCGCGCGCCCAGCCGGAGCGCTGCATGACGCGCTCGACCTGCGTCTCGGCCGAACAATCGACCACCAGCACGCGGTCGACGCGCGTGCGCCAGTGCGACGACTCCGTG
This sequence comes from Rubrivivax sp., assembly GCA_044507405.1. Lineage (GTDB taxonomy): Bacteria > Pseudomonadota > Gammaproteobacteria > Burkholderiales > Burkholderiaceae_C > Rhizobacter. The sequence continues at coordinate 2,888 of JBIQJS010000161.1, forward strand.
AGCAGGGGCACGTCGAACACGATCGTGCGGCTGCCGGCGGCGAGCATCTGGTGCCGCGTCTCGATGCCGATCATCGGATGCAGGATCCCCTCGAGCCGCGTCTTGGCGCCGGGATCGGCGAACACCAGTTCGCGCATGCGCGCGCGATCCATGGCGCCCGTGGCATCGATCACCTCAGGGCCGAAGGTAGTGCGGATCGCCTCGATGGCCGCGCCACCGGGCAAGGTCAGCGAGCGGGCGATCGCGTCGGTGTCGATGAGTGCGGCGCCCCGCTCGACGAGGATCCGCGCAACAGTGCTTTTGCCGCTGCCGATGCCGCCGGTGAGGCCGATGTGCAGACCACGAGGCGCGTTCATCGCCGAGCGAGAGCGTCAGGCCCAGCCCAGCCAGCCCAGCACGCGCTGCTGGCCGGCGAGCAGGACGGCGAGGCCGCCTCCGGCAAGGAAGGGGCCGAAGGGCACGTAGCGCCCTTCGCGCAACGTGCTCGACATCTTCATCGAAATGCCCACCACCGCGCCGATGACGGACGCGCCGAGCACGATCGGAAGGATCATCTGCCAGCCGAGCCAGGCACCGAGTGCGGCCAGCAGCTTGAAGTCGCCGTGGCCCATGCCTTCCTTGCCAGTGGTCAGCTTGAAGAGCCAGTAGACCGACCACAGCGAGAGATAGCCCGCAATGGCGCCCCAGATGGCCTGCGGCAGGGGCAGTGTCCAGCCCATCACGCTGCAGAGCAACCCGCCCCACAGCAGCGGCAAAGTCAGCGAATCCGGCAGCAGGGTGGTGTCCCAGTCGATCCCCGCCAGTGCCACCAGCGTGGCGGCGAACGCGCACCACAGCAGCGTCGTCGCGTGCGCGCCGAAACGCCATCCGATCGCGGCGAAGAGCGCGCCGGTCAGCAATTCGACAAGCGGGTAGCGCAGCGGGATGCGCGTCTTGCACGAGGCGCAGCGGCCGCCCAGGCGCAGGTAGCTCAGCACCGGAATGTTTTCATGCCATGCGATCTGGTGGCCGCACGACGGGCAACGCGAGCGCGGGTGCGTGAGCTTGAGCACGGGGAGCGCCGCCAGCGCCTGCGCGAGCGACTTGCCCGCCTGCTCGACCGGCTTGGGCGGCGGCGCACCGAAGGTGCGCTGGTGGATTTCAGGCTCGCCCAGTTGCTCGGCAATGTCGCCCCACCAGGCGCGCTCCATCATGAGCGGCAGGCGGTGGATGACGACGTTCAGGAAGCTGCCGATGCACAGCCCGAGCAGCCCCAGCACCCAGGGCGAGAGCAGGAACTCCGTGTCGATGAACGTGACGTTCACCCGTCAGACCACTGCGCCGAGCTTGAAGATGGGCAGGTACATGGAGACGACGATGCCACCGATGAGCGTGCCCAGGATCACGATGATGAAGGGCTCCATCAGCGACGACAGGCCCTTGACCGCTTCGTCGACCTCGTCTTCGTAGAACTCCGCTGCCTTGGCCAGCATGGCGTCGAGCGAGCCCGACTCCTCACCGATGGCGCACATCTGGATCACCATCACCGGGAAGACACCTGTGGTCTGCATGGAGGCGGTGAGGCTGGCGCCGGAGGAGACGTCCTTCTGGATCTGGTCCGTCGCCTCCTTGAAGACGGCGTTGCCCGACGCACCACCGACCGAGTCCAGCGCTTCGACGAGCGGCACGCCGGCCGCGAACATCGTCGACAGCGTGCGTGTCCAGCGTGCGATGGCCGACTTGTTCACGAGGTCGCCGAAGACGGGGATCTTCAGCAGCAGCCGGTCCATGGTGCGCTGCATCTTCTCCGAGCGCTTCCACGACTGGAAGAAGAAGTACAGCCCGCCGCCGAGGAAGCCGAAGATGGCCCACCAGTACTCGACGAAGACCTTGGACATCCCGATCACGAAGAGCGTCGGGGCTGGGAGGTCGGCGCCGAAGGACTTGAACACGCCTTCGAACACCGGGATCACGAAGAGCATGATGATGGCGAGCACGATGAACGCCACCACCATCACGGCCACCGGATAGATCAAGGCGGACTTGATCTTGTTCTTGATGGCCATCGTCTTTTCCTGGTACGTGGCCAGGCGGTCCAGCAGCGTGTCCAGGATGCCGCCGGCTTCACCCGCTTCGACGAGGTTGCAATAGAGCGCGTCGAAGTAGAGCGGGTGCTTGCGGAAGGCGGCCGACAGGCTGGTACCGGTCTCGACGTCGTTGCGGATGTCGGTCAGCAGCTTGGTGAGCTTGGCATTGGTGCTGCCGCGCGCCACGATGTCGAAGGCCTGCAGGAGCGGAACGCCCGCGCGCATCATGGTGGACAGCTGGCGCGTGAAGATCGCGATGTCCTTCTGCTTGATCGCGCGGCCCCCGGTGGTGCGGCGCTTCTTCACCTTTGTGATCAGGATGCCCTGGCGGCGCAGGCTGGCATTGACCATGGCTTCGCCGCCGGCACGGATCTCGCCGCGGACGACCTTGCCGTTCTTGTCCTTGCCTTCCCACTCGAAGACGAATTCCTTGACGTTGCGTGCTGCGGTTGCTGCTGCGGTTGCCATGGTGTTCCCGAGGAGACTTCCGTCCTCGTCCCTTTGATGATTGTCTGTGGCGCGTACGCTATTCGTTGGTCACCGAGATGACCTCTTCGAGCGTCGTGAAGCCGTTGCGCACCTTCACCAGCCCTGACTGGCGCAGGTCGCGTACCCCTTCCCGTGCGGCTTGCTGTGCGATGTCCATCGCGGTGCCCTCGGCCAGGATGATGCGCTGAATTTCCTCGGTCACAGGCATCACTTGGTAAATGCCGACACGTCCTTTGTAGCCGTTCGTGCATGCCGAGCAGCCCACGGCGCGGTATGGACGCCAGCTGCCGTCGAG
>JBIQJS010000162.1:0-5673 GCA_044507405.1 Rubrivivax sp.
GCGTTGGAGACGTTGCCCATCTTGCGCTTGAGGCGCAGCACCTGCAGCGGGTTCTTGCTGCCATCGGGCCGCCAGCGCGGCAGCAGGAAGCACGACAGGCCCGCATCCGTCTGCGCGAGCACGAGGAAGGCATCGCACATGGGCGCCGAGACGAAGTACTTGTGGCCCACGAGCTCATAGGCCTCGCCCGGGCCTTCGACGCCGATGGGGTAGGCGCGCGTGGTGTTGGCGCGCACGTCGGAGCCGCCTTGCTTCTCGGTCATCGCCATGCCGATCGTGAGCCCCGCTTTCTGCGTGTGCGGCAGGTTGCGCGGGTCGTAGCTGCGCGACGTGATGCGCGGCTCCCACCACTGCGCGAGCGCTGGCGTCGTGCGCAGCGAAGGGATGGAGGCGAAGGTCATGGTGATGGGGCAGCCATGGCCGGCTTCCACCTGCGAGTGCAGGTAGAAGCGTGCCGCACGCGCCACGTGCGCGCCCTCGCGCGGGTCGGTCCACGGCGAGGCATGCAGGCCGTGCTCGATCGAGGTCTTCATGAGCGCGTGATAGGCCGGGTGGAACTTCACCAGGTCCACGCGGTGGCCGAAGCGATCGTGCGTGTCGAGCTCGGGTGGGTGCCTGTTGGCCAGTGCACCGAGCTCCAGGTGCTCGGCCGTGCCGATGAGTGCACCGAAGACCGCCAGGTCGTCGTGCGCCCAGGCCGCGCCTTCGCGCGATACCGCTTCGGTGAGCGCGCGGTCCTGCAGGTAGAGGTTGAAGTCGGCGAGCTCGGTCGAGACGTTGTGCACCTCGTGCGTGGTCGCGAGGTGGCGGTCGGCTTGGGGGTGCGGCATGTGCATGAAGGTCCCCTCGGGTGGCGGCGTCGGCCTAGCGTAGCGACTCGATGTCGCGCGCGAAAGTGGCCGCCTGCGCGACTGGCGAACAAAGTGGCCGCGCGTGCGCGCAAGGCGAGGCCGATGTTCGTGCATTGTTGGCGTGCGGCAATCGGCTTGCCATGTCGCGCGCCGATTCCATGGAACGATGTCGGGTTGCACACAACTTCACGAACATCACCTTGCATTCGATCAGGACGCGCTTGTTGAGGGAGGACGACGCGAAGCAGGTCGCGCCAGGCGGGCCCTGGCGGCACCTGCAGGACGCGGCGGTGATCTTTGCGCTGGTGTTCGCAGCGTCGCTCGTGGGCATCTACACGCGGCCGGTGGGCTTCCTGGCGGCGTTGTGGCCGCCGAACGCGCTCCTGCTCGGGGTGATGGTGCGCGCCCCGCACATGGCGCGGCCCAGTGGCTGGTGCGCGGCCTTCATCGCCTACGTGATGGCCGACATGGTGGGCGGCGATCGCCTCGACGTGGCGGTGGCGCTCTCCGTGGCCAACCTCGTCTTCGTCGGCGTGGGCGTGCTGCTGTACCGAAGGCTGCCCGCGGAGCACCAGCGGCTGCAGGCGCCCGTGTCACCGCTCTACATGTTCGGCGTGTGCGGGGTGGCGGCCCTGAGCAGCGCGGTCGCGGCGATGATCGTCGCGGGTCCGCTGCTGCCCTCGCTGGGCGGCAAGGGATACCTCTTGGGCATCGGCTACTGGTTCTCCTCCGAGCTCGTGAACGGCATCCTGCTCGTGCCGCTCGTCCTCGCGATGCCGCGGCTCCAGGCCGCGGCGCGGCGCCGCAACGCGGCACCCGCCTGCCGGCTGCGGGATCTGCGTCCGCTGCATGCCGTGCCGGTGCTCGTGCTCATCGCGTCCGTGGTGGCCGCGGCGCTCGTCGGGGGGCCGGGCGCGATTGCGTTTCCCATCCCGGCGCTGCTGTGGTGTGCGCTGAACTACCGCCTCTACACCACCATCGTGCTGACCCTGATGCTCAGCGTGTGGCAGATCATCGCCGCGAGCCTCGAGTTGCTGCAGATGCCGACCGGCGCGAGCTTCCTCGACGACACCGTCTCGCTGCGCCTGGGCATCGCGCTGATGGCCCTCGGCCCGCTCACGGCGGCGAGCGTGAGCGCCGCCCGCAATCAGCTGGTGCAGCGCCTGCGTGACGCCACCAACGAAGACTCGCTCACCGGCGCGCTCTCGCGCAGTGCCTTGCTGCGACGGGGCCAGCGCCTGGTCGACCAGGCAGGTGCGAGCGGCACGGTGGCGGCGCTGATGCTCGACATCGACCACTTCAAGCAGGTCAACGACGCCCACGGCCATGCCGGTGGCGATGCGGTGCTGCGGGCGTTCTCCGAGGCGGTGTCGGGGGTGATGCGCGAGGGCGACCTCTTCGGCCGCCTGGGCGGCGAGGAATTCGCAGTGGTGATGGCGGGCGTGAGCCGTGACGAGGCGTTGGCCGCGGCCGAACGCGTGCGCACGGCCGTGGCCGCGCGCGAAGTGCAGTTCGACGACGGCGCCGTGCGGCGCGTCACCGTGAGCATCGGTCTTGCGTCCACCTCCGGCGGGCATGGCGCAACGCTGCACGCCCTGCTGCGCCGTGCGGACGAAGCCCTCTATGCCGCCAAAGGGGCGGGGCGCGATCGGGTGGAGGTGGCGGGGTGAAAGCGAAAGGGGGGCGGAAGGTGCGTACTCGCGCCGACCCAAATGAAACGGGGCTTGCATCACTGCAAGCCCCGCGTTTTTCTGGCTCCTCGACCTGGGCTCGAACCAGGGACCTACGGATTAACAGTCCGGCGCTCTACCGACTGAGCTATCGAGGAATAGAGCCGCGCATTATAGCCACACTTTTCTGAGCTTTCACAGGGTCGCTTCAACGCTCAGCCGGAAGGTGCGTCGCGACATCGGGTAGAGGTAGGCGTGCTCGAACTGGTAGGGCGATTCCTTCCAGGCGCGCTTGTCGGTGAGGTTCTCCACACCGAAGCGCCACACGAGCGTGCCTGCGCCCGAGCCGGGGAGCCTTTGCTCGTAGCGCAGGCCGGCGTCCAGGCGCGTCCAGCCGGGAATCTGGATGCTGTTGTCGGGCAGCACCATGCGTGGGCCTTCGTAGACCGCGCCACCGGTCAAGCGCAGGCCGGGCACGGCGGCGAGGTCGTGTCGCGCGTTGAGGCGCAAGGTGCGCGCGGGCACGTTGGTGGGTCGCTTGCCGTTGAGGCCGGGTTCGTTGGCGATGCCGGAAAGGCGCGCATGGAGCAGCATGGCGCTGGCCTGGACCGCGAAGGTGCGGGCGCGCCATTCGACGTCGGCCTCCAGGCCCTGGTGGCGCTGCCGGCCGTCGAGCCCGCGGGTGCAGGTGTTGCCCGGCGTGTCGCTGCCGCAATCGGTGCCGGCGTTGAGGATGTACGGCCGCTCGACGGAGAAGAGGGTGGCGCTCCAGAGCAGCGGGTCGCCTTGCGCCTTCAGGCCCAGCTCGGCCTGCTTCGTGCGCAGCGTGGTGGCCTCGCCGCGGTTGGTGAAGCGTGCGCGGTTGGGTGTGACGTCGGACTCGATGCCCTGGCCCCAGCTCACATAGCCCATGAGTTGAGGCGTGAGCTGCTGCGTCAGCGCGAGCCAGGGCGTCGTGAAGTGCTGATCGACGTCGGTCGGCCGCGAGCCATCGGTGCGGATGCTGCTGCGCGCGATGCGCGTGTGGCGCAGTCCCGCGAAGAGATTCGTGCCCTCGGTGAGCGTGGCCTGGTCGCGCAGGTAGAGCTCGATGGAGCGTTCGTCGCGCTGCGTGTTCTCGTCGGTGAGCGCCGGGTCTTGGGGAACGACGGCCGTGCCGTCGATGGTGCCGACCCCGACCCAGTTGTAGGCCTGCCGGTCGAAGCGTGCCTTGGAGCGCGTGTAGAGAATGCCACCCGCCGCCTGGTGCGTGACGCTGCCGGTGACGAAGCTGCCACGGGCGCCGACGTCGAACGCGTTGCTGTCGCGGCGCTCGTTCTCGCTGCGGAAGTCGTAGTAGTCGAAGCTGCCGTCGCTGCAGTAGCGGTCATAGTTGCCCTCGGCCGAGCAGCCCAGCGGGAAGGCCATGCGGTCGTCGGAGCGCAGGCGCTGCAGGCCGAGGTGCGCGTAGCCTTCCCAACCCTCCGCCAGCTCGTGCCGCAGGCGCAGCGAGGCGGTGTCGCCATCGAGCACCACCGGCTGGGCCCACGGCTGGTTGTTGAGGTTGATGCGCGGGTCGAAGGCTTCGGCGCTCGGCACGCTGCCCCCCAGCAGGCTCATGGCGGCAAGGCTGCGCTGCGTCTTGCGGCTGAGTTCGAACTCGGCCTCGACCAGGGTGCCGGCCGCCACGCGCCAGTCAGCGGCAAGGGCTGCGAGCGACGAGCGCCCTTCGAGCGCGCGGGTGTGCGGATCGAGCTCGCTGTGGGCAAGGTTCAACCGCAGGCCGAAGGCGTCGGCCGCGCCGAAGCGGCGGCTCAGGTCCACGGCGGCGCCGAAGGAGTTGGGTTCGACCCAGCCGAGCGTGGCCGACGAGAAGTCGCCGTCCGGGCGCTTGACGGTCAGGTTGACGAGGCCGCCCGGCGCGCTGGTGCCGGCCTGGATGCCCGTCGTGCCCTTGAGGATCTCGACGCTCTCCTTGTTCGCCAGGGGGATGTGCGTCTGCGCGTTGATCGGCAGGCCGTCGCGGCGGAAGTTGTAGCGCGTGTCGACGTCGAAGCCGCGCACGCGGAAATTGGCCCAGTAGCCCTCGGAGCTGTACGCATCGCTCACGCTCGCATCGAAACGGGTGATGCCGGCGAGGTTGTCCACGCCGCTGTCTTGCAGCTGCGCGCTGCCGAGCGTGCGTGCCTGGAAGGGTGCGCGCGACAGCGGCAGGTCGCCGAAGCCGGAGACGCCGGCGCTCGAGGTGGCCGATCGGCCGGTGATGGTGACGGCAGGCAGCGTGGTCGCCTCCTGCGTCTGCGCGCCCGCGGGCGCGGTGAGGCCCAGGAGCAGGGCGCAGCCCAGGGTCAGGGTGGTCGTGGGATCGGGTCGTGTGTGTGCCATCGTGCAGTCTCAAAAGCGATGGCAGGTCGGCGGCACCGCCGGGTGCGGGCGTGGGGGCCCAGGTGGCGGTGCGTGCTTCCCTGCGCGAGGATTACCTCAATCAGGTTCAAAGGGACTCTCTCAGTCGGGCACCGTGTTGCGGTGACCAACACCCCTAGCGAAGTGCTGCGCGTGCGCGCAGCGGCCGAGATTATCGGCTAGTCGTCGAACGTTGGCGACTCGACCCCCAGCAGCTTGTGCAGCTTGGGGCTCGCGGTCGTGTACTGCAGCTGCACGCGCCGGTCCGGGAAGACGTAGGGCGCCGCGCCGAAGGCGGCGAGCGCCGCCTCGTGGAAGCCCGACAGGATGAGCTTCTTCTTGCCCGGATAGGTGTTGACGTCGCCCACCGCAAAGATGCCCGGCTCGCTGGTCTCGAACTTCTCGGTGTCCACCACCAGCTGGCGGCGTTCCAGCGCGAGGCCCCAGTCGGCGATCGGCCCGAGCTTCGGGCTCAGGCCGAAGAAGACGAGCAGTGCGTCGAGCGGCACCACGCGCGTGACGGCATCGCTGCCGGTGACCTTGACGGCGGTGAGCCGCCCATCGGCTTCTTCGAGGCCGGTCACCTGGCCGACGATGAACTGCATCTGCATCGCATCGCAGAGCGCGCGCATCCTGGCGACGCTCGCGGGTGCCGCCTGGAAGCCATCGCGACGGTGCACGAGGATCACGCTTTCCGCGCGGTGCGGGCCGTCCTGCGCGAAGTGCAATGCCCAGTCGAGCGCCGAGTCTCCGCCTCCGACGATGACGAG
>JBIQJS010000026.1:0-19305 GCA_044507405.1 Rubrivivax sp.
CGACCAAAGGATTATGAGTCCTCTGCTCTAACCGACTGAGCTAACGGCCCACAGGGCGCGGATTGTAGGAGGCGCTACTTGACGCTCAGGGCGTTGCTCACGAGGCGCGACGTGATGTCGACGATCTGGATCATGCGGTCGTAGGCCATGCGGGTGGGGCCGATCACGCCCAGCGTGCCGACGATCTGGCCGTTGACCTCGTAAGGCGCCGACACCACCGAGAGCTCCTCGAAGGGCACCACCATGCTCTCGCCGCCGATGTAGATGCGCACGCCTTCGGCACGGCTGGAGACCTCGAGCAGGCGCATGAGCTGCGTCTTCTGCTCGAAGAGGTCGAAGAGCTTGCGCAGGCTGCTCATGTCGCTGGAGAAATCCTGCACCGTGAGCAGGTTGCGCTCGCCGCTCACGACGACCTGCTCCTGGTTCTGCTGCATGGCCTCGCTGCCGGCCTGCACCGCCGCCTGCATGAGCGTGGCGATCTCGCCGCGAAGCGCATCGACCTCGCGCTTGAGCCGCTCGCGCACCTCCTCGATGGTGAGGCCGGCGTACTGCTGGGTGAGGAAGTTGCTCGCCTCGACCAGCTCGCTTTGCGTGTAGTCGTGCGCGGTCATGATGACGCGGTTCTGCACGTCGCCGTCGGGCGCGACCAGGATCACCAGCACGCGCCGCTCCGACAGGCGCAGGAACTCGATGTGGTGGAAGACGCTCGCCTTGCGCGGCGCGGTCACCACCCCCACGAAGCTCGAGAGGCTGGACAGCATCTGCGCCGCGTTGGCAATCACGCGCTGCGGCTGGTCGGGCTGGAGCTGGCTTTCCAGCGGCGCGCTCACCGTCTTCAGGTCGATGGGCTGCGCGGTGAGCATGGTGTCGACGAACAGCCGGTAGCCGCGCGCGGTGGGCACGCGCCCGGCGCTGGTGTGGGGGCTCGCGATCAGGCCGAGCTCTTCCAGATCGGCCATCACGTTGCGGATGGTGGCGGGCGAAAGGTCCAGGCCGGAGGCCCTGGAAAGGGTGCGCGAGCCGACCGGCTGGCCGTCGGCGATGTAGCGCTCGACCAGCGTCTTGAGGAGGGTTCTGGAACGCTCGTCCAACATGGTTTTTCATTGTAGGACGCGGGCCTCTGACAGCCCATCCGGACAAAGCCCCTGTGGTGTAATCCTTCGCATGCCGTCACGCTTTCGACATGCCGCACTCGTAGGCAAGTACCAGGCCCGGGGCATCCGTGGGGTGCTCGAAGAGATCGCGCATTTCCTGCATCGTCAGGGCCTGGAAGTGTCGCTGGAGCGCGAGACCGCACTCAACACCGGCATCACCGATTTCAACGCGCTCAACCCCGCCGAGCTCGGCCGCCAGTGCGACATGGCGATCGTGGTCGGCGGCGACGGCACCATGCTGGGCATCGCCCGCCAGCTGGCGCGCTTCAACCTGCCGATGGTGGGCATCAACCAGGGGCGGCTCGGCTTCATCACCGACATCCCGGTGGGCGACTACGCCGAGGCGCTCGCACCCATCATCGCCGGCGATTACGAAGAAGAGCGCCGCACCATGCTCGAAGGCAGCGTCATCCGCGACGAGCAGAAGATCTTCGACGGCTTCGCGATGAACGACGTGGTGGTGAGCCGCAGCGCCACCTCCGGCATGCTCGAAGTGAAGATCGACATCGGCGCCGAGTTCGTGGCCAACGTGCGCGCCGACGGCGTGATCGTCGCATCGCCCACTGGCTCGACCGCCTATGCGCTCTCGGCCGGCGGGCCCATCCTGCACCCGGGCATCGGCGGCTGGCTGCTGGTGCCGATCGCACCGCATGACCTGTCCAACCGGCCCATCGTGCTGCCCGACACGCAGGACATCCAGATCGAAGTGGTGAGCGGGCGCGACGCCAGCGTCAACTTCGACATGCAAAGCCTGGCGAGCCTCATGCCCGGCGACCGCATCGTGGTGCGGCGCTCCAGCCACCAGGTGCGCTTCCTGCACCCGCGCGGCTGGAGCTACTACGCCACGCTGCGGCGCAAGCTGCGCTGGCACGCCGGCGTCACCTGACCCACGACTGCCATGCTGCGCCGACTGTCCCTGCGTGATTTCGTCATCGTCACGTCGCTCGAAGTCGAGCTTGCCGGCGGCTTCTCGGTCTTGACCGGGGAGACCGGCGCCGGCAAGTCCATCCTCATCGACGCCCTGCAGCTCGCACTCGGCAGCCGCGGCGATGCGGGTGTGGTGCGCGAAGGCGCCGCGCGCGCCGAGATCAGCGCCGAGTTCGACGCGCCCGAGAGCCTCACCGGCTGGCTGGAAGACGCCGGCTTCGACAGCGCCGAGACGCTGCTGCTGCGCCGCGTGATCGATGCGCAGGGCAAGAGCCGCGCGTGGGTCAACGGCAGCCCGGCCACGGTCGCGCAGCTGCGCGAGGCAGCCGATCACCTGGTCGACATCCACGGCCAGCATGCCTGGCAAAGCCTCACGCGGGCCGCTTCGGTGCGCGCGCTGCTCGACGCCTACGCGGGCCTGGACACCTCGGCCCTCGCGGCCGCCTACCAGCGCTGGAAGGCTGCGGGCGAGGCGCTCACGCAGGCGCGCACGCAGCAGGCCGGGCTGGAGCGCGAACGTGAGCGCCTGGCCTGGCAGATCGGCGAGGTCGACAAGCTCGCGCCCGGCGACGACGAGTGGCCGGAGCTGGAGGCGGACCACAGGCGCCTCTCCAACGCCCAGTCGCTGATGGACGCCGCGCAGGCGGCGCTCGACGCCGTGAGCGAAGCCGACGTCAGCGCCGATGGCCTCACCGCGCGCGCCATCGACGCGCTGCAGGACGTGGCCGACTACGACCGGCGCCTGGGCGAAGTGGCCGAGGTGCTGCAGAGCGCGCAGACGCAACTGCAGGACGCGGCCCACACGCTGACCAGCTACCTCGGCCACGCCGAACTCGACCCTGACCGGCTGCGCGAACTCGACGAGCGCCTGTCCTCGTGGATGGGCCTCGCCAAGCGCTACCGCCGCCCGCCGGCCGAGCTGCCGGCGCTGCTCGCGCAGTGGAAGGATGAGCTGCGTGCGCTCGACGCCGCGGCCGATCTCGACGGCCTGGAGCTCGCCGTGAAGCAGGCGGCCTCCGCCTACGACGCCGAGGCCAGACGCATCTCGACGCAGCGCAAGGCCGCCGCGCCCAGGCTCGCGACGGCCATCACGCAGGCGATGCAGCAGCTCGGCATGGCCGGCGGCCGCTTCGAGGTGCAGCTCAACGCACATGCCGAGCGGCAATCGTTCGGCCTGGAGTCGGCGGAGTTCCTGGTGGCCGGACATGCGGGCAGCACGCCGCGCCCGCTCGCCAAGGTGGCCTCGGGCGGCGAGCTCTCGCGCATCGCGCTCGCCATCGCCGTCACCACGAGCCAACTCGCCCAGGGCGGCGAAGCGGCGGGCACGCTCATCTTCGACGAGGTGGACGCGGGCGTGGGCGGTGCGGTGGCCGACACGGTCGGCCGCCTCATGAAGCAGCTCGGCCGCGACCGGCAGGTGATGGCGGTCACGCACCTGCCCCAGGTCGCCGCGTGTGCCGACCACCATTTCGTCGTCAGCAAGGCGCTGCACGAAGGCAAGACGCGCAGCGACGTGCAGCCGGTGGCCGGTGAAGCGCGCGTGGCCGAGATCGCGCGCATGCTGGGCGGCGAGCGCCAGACCGGGACCACCCTCGCGCATGCGCAGGAGCTGCTGGCCGTGGCGGCGGAACCTTCGGCGCCCAGCCGCCGCAAGCGCACATGAGCACCACCGCCACCGAACTCGCTGCCACGCCGTCGGTGCCGGGCGAGATCGTGCTCGTGACCGGCATCTCCGGCTCGGGCAAGTCGGTCGCGCTGCATGCGCTCGAAGACGCCGGCTTCTTCTGCGTGGACAACCTGCCGCCCGAGCTGCTGCGCGAATTCCTGCGTCTGGAGCACGAGCGCCAGCAGCGCCGCGTCGCCATCGCCGTGGACGTGCGCAGTGCCGGTTCGCTGCCGCACCTGCTGCCGCTCATCCACGAGCTGCGGCAGGAGGGCGTGACCGTGCGCTCGCTCTTCCTCGACGCGAGCACCGACGCGCTGGTGCGCCGCTTCTCCGAGACGCGCCGCCCGCACCCCTTGAGCCAGCAGGCGTCACCGAGCACGCCGGCGCGGCGCCGCGACGACGAAGCGACCGTGAGCCACCGTGCGCTCTACGACGCCATCGAGATGGAGCGCGAGCTGCTCTCCGGCCTGCGCGAGGCCTCCACCGTGCTCGACACCAGCCTTCTGCGCCCCGCGCAGCTGCGGGTGTGGATCCGGGACCTGGTGGGTGCGCCGGCGCGTGCGCTCACGCTCGTGTTCGAGTCGTTCGCGTTCAAGCACGGTGTGCCGCTCGATGCGGATTTCGTCTTCGACGTGCGCGTGCTGCCGAACCCGTACTACGTGCGCGAACTGCGCGCACAGACCGGCCGCGACCGCGACGTCGTCGCGTACCTCGAGGCGCAGCCCGAGGCGCTGGAGATGCTGTCGCAGATCGAGGCCTTCATCGCGCGCTGGTTGCCGTCGTTCGAGAACGACCAGCGCAGCTACCTCACCGTTGCGATCGGGTGCACGGGCGGCCAGCACCGTTCGGTCTATCTGGTCGAAACCCTTGCGAAACGCTTTGCCAGCCGCGGCATCGCGCTCATACGCCATCGAGAGCTTGATGCCCGAGACTGACGCCGGCTTTCCCCTGCCCCTCTTCCCGTTGCAAGCCGTGCTCTTCCCTGGCGGCCTGCTGAGCCTGAAGGTGTTCGAAGCGCGGTACCTGGATCTGGTGAGCGCGAGCCTGCGTGAAAGCAAGCCCTTCGGCGTCGTCGCGCTGCGCCAGGGCAGCGAGGTGCGCAAGCCGGGCGAGCCGGTGGTGCTCGAAGACGTGGGCACGGTGGCCGAGCTCATCGACGTCGACAGCACGCAGCCCGGCATCCTGCAGGTGCGCTGCCGCGGCCTGCAGCGCTTCAAGGTGCAGTCGCGCGAGCAGCGGCCCGACGGCCTGTGGCTCGCACGGGCGGCCTCGATCGACGACGACGACGAGCACGTCGCGCCCGGCGAGCCCTACCTGGAGACGGTGCGCGGCCTCGCCAACGCGATCGCCACCCTCAAGCAGCAGGGCACCGAGCCATTCCTCAAGCCGTTTCACTTCGACAGGGCGGGCTGGGTGGCCAACCGCTGGTGCGAGATCCTGCCGATCTCGGTGGCGGCCAAGCAGAAGCTGATGGAACTGCCCGATCCCCAGGTGCGGCTGCAACTCGTCAACGAGTTCCTGCGCACCAAGGGCGTCGTCAAGTAAGCGCCGAGGTCTTCAGGAGCTTGCGCAGCGGCGCGGGCAAGCCCATCGCCAGTGCCTCGTCGCGGCCGTACCAGCCCCCCGCGGGCAGCAGCGCGGTGATGGCCGCCAGCGCCTTCTGCCCGATGCGCGGCGAGAGGGCAACGTGCACCGGATGCAGCGTCCAGTCGAGGTGCGTGAGCACATGCGTGAAGCTCGGCAGCACGGTCGCCGTGGCGGGCCAGGTCTTCGCGAGTGCCGTCAATTCGTCGACGGAGGCGAACTCCGGCAGGCTCCACAGGCCCGCCCACACGCCGACGTCGGGCCGCTGGCACAGCCAGAGCTCGTCGCCCTTGCCGAGCCACAGCCACGCGTGCTCGCGCGAGCCGCGTTTGAGCTTGCGGGTCTTGATCGGAAATCGATCCTGCGTGCCAGTGCGGCGGGCTTCGCAGTTGGCCTGCACCGGGCACAGCAGGCATTGCGGCGAGCGGGGCAGGCAGATCGTCGCGCCGAGGTCCATGATCCCCTGCGTGTAGGCCGGCATGTCGCCGTGCGGCAGGAGCTCGGTCGCCGCGGCCCAGAGCTCGCGCTCGTGGCGTGGCACGGCCAGGTCCTTGTCGAACGCGAGGAAGCGCGTCAGCACGCGCTTGACGTTGCCGTCGAGGATGGCCACGCGCTCGCCGAAGCAGAAGGAGGCGATCGCGGCTGCGGTGGAACGGCCGATGCCCGGCAGTGTCTCGAGCAGCGCCGCCCGCTTCGGGAACTCGCCCCCGTGGTCGGCCACGATCGCCCTTGCGCAGGCGTGCAGGTTGCGCGCACGGCTGTAGTAGCCGAGGCCGCTCCACAGCGCGAGCACCTCGTCCTGCGAGGCGGTGGCCAGGGCATGGACGTCAGGAAAGCGCTGCAGGAAGCGCTCGTAGTAGGCGAGCACGGTGCTCACCTGCGTCTGCTGGAGCATGATCTCCGACAGCCACACGCGATACGGGTCGGTGGTGCGCTGCCACGGCAGGTCGTGGCGCCCGTGCGTGCGTTGCCACGCGACGAGAGGAGTGGCGAAGCGGTCGGGCCCGGTGTCGTCGCTCACGCCTGTGCGGCGTAGAGCAGGCCGGCTTCGCTGTTCTGCGCTTCGGCCGGGGTGCCGGCGGCGCGCGCCTGGTCCTTCACGCGTGCGGCCATCTCGGCGCAGCGAGCCTGCAGCTGCTGAAGCTGCGCGTCTTGCGCTTCGAGCTCGGCGATGCGCTGCTCCAGCTCACCCGAGGCCGCCTGGATGCGTTCCAGCGCCTCGCGGCGGCGGCGGAAGCCGCGGCGGCGCTCGCGCAGCTGCGAGTCGACCTGCGACGAGGCCATCTTGTTCCACAGCTCGAGCTCGCTGCTCGCGTTCTCGAACACCACGCGCAGCTTGGAGACCAGCATGCGGCGGAACTGCTCCATGAACTTGGGCTGCGACAGGCGCAACGCCTGTGTGAGGCCGAGGTACTGCACGTAGCTGCGCTGGATGAGCGCGAGCTCGTTGACGAAGCGCTGCATGTCAGGCGCCTTGCCCACCGAAAGGCTGAAGCCGAACTCGGCGTTGAGCTTGGCGAAGGAGGCGTGCAGCATCTCGCGGATCTCGCCCGCGCGCACCTGCGACACCTCCAGCAGCTCGCGCAGGCGGCTGCACAGGGCGAGGAAGGCCTTCTTGGCGCCGAGGTTCAGCAGCGACGCGTTCATCGCCTTCTGCATCTCGTTGACTTCTTCGCGCAGGCGGTCGCTGGTGAGGTCCACGAGCGCGTTCTTCAGCATGCGGCTGTGGACCATGCGCATGGCCTGCAGCCGCGAGGTGCACTGCTCGAACTCGGCCGTCTCGGCGTCGACCCGCTCGATCATCATGCGCGTCTTGGCGCTGCTCTTGCCGCGCAGGCCGCGCAGCTCCAGCATCTGCTCGGCCACCTGGCGGCGGCGGTCGGCAAGCTGGCGATTGACCTGCGCCTCCATACGGCCGATGGCATCGACCACCAGGTCCTGCAGGATGTCCCGGCGCTGCGGCAGCAGCTGCGCGCCGAGCGCGGCTTCGAGGGCCGGCAGGCGGCTCTCGGTGAGCGTCTGCGGGTTCTTCTCGATGCGGGCGGCGAGTGCCTGGCGGGCCGAGAGGGGGAAGACGCGATCGGCTTCCATCTCGAGTGTGCGCGCCGTGGCCTGGCGCTGCCGCTCGATCTGCTCGAGCACCTGCTCGGGCGTGGCCAGGGGGTCGATCAGCGCGTCGATCTTGTTGAGCACCACGAAGCTCGTCGTCGCCGGCGAGCCGAGGTGGTCGCGCCAGATCGACATGTCGGACTTGGTGACGCCCGTGTCCGCACCGAGGATGAAGACCATCGCGTGCGCCGAGGGCAGCAGGCTGAGCGTGAGCTCCGGCTCGGCGCCGATGGCGTTGAGGCCGGGCGTGTCGAGCACCACCAGGCCCTGCTTCAGCAGCGGGTGGGGGTAGTTGATGATCGCGTGGCGCCAGGCCGGCACCTCGACGCGGCCCTCGTCGTCGGTGGGCGGGTTGTCTTCGGGCTGGTCGTCGTTCCAGAAGCCCAGCGCGCGCGCATCATCGACGCTTGCCCATTGCGTGCGCATCACCTCCTGCAGCGCCTCGGCCAGGCGATCGGGTGAACTCACGTCGAGCGGCAGGTGCGTCCAGGCCTTGGGCTGCCCGCGCAGCTCGGTCAGGGACAGGCCTTCCAGGCGTGTCGCAATCGGCAGCAGGGCGAGCGCCGGCTCTTCGCCGAGCTCGAAGCCCAGCTCCACCGGGCACATGGTCGTGCGCCCCGGCGTGGCCGGCAGCACGCGGCGGCCGGTGTCGGAAAAGAAGATCGCGTTGATGAGCTCCGACTTGCCGCGCGAGAACTCGGCGACGAAGGCCACGACCAGCTTCTCGCCTGCCAGGCGCCGGCGCAGCGTGTCGAGTGATTCGTGGGCCGAAGGGTCGGCGACGTCCTGTTCGGCCAGGAAGCGGGCGTACTCGTCGAGCCGTGCCCCGAGCACGGCGCGCCACTGCGAGAGTTCGTCGAGACTGCCTGCGAATGATGTCGCCATGAAGGTGAGCGCAAGCGCGCGTGGAGGCCGCAAAAGGGCGTCAGGCATCCTAGCGCAGTGTTCTTTTGACGCAGCCCAAAGGAAACAACTGGTCACCCGGGCAGGTGACGAGTTGTGAGGTTTTTGGCGATTTGGTTCCGCGGACTTTCTCTAGCGACGCTGGCAGCGCGGGCAGTGGAAGGTGGACCGTTGCCCCTGCACGATGCGGCGGATGGGCGTGCCGCAATGCAGGCATGGCAGTCCTTCACGGCCATACACCTGCGCCTGCAACTGGAAGGCGCCGGCCATGCCGTGCGCATCGCGGAAATCACGCAAGGTGGATCCGCCGAGCGCGAGCGCGCGCGCCAGGGTCTCGCGTACCGCGACCGCGAGCCGTTCGGCGCGCGGCCGGCTGACCGCGTCGCTGCGCGTACGCGGGTCGATGCCGGCGTGAAAGAGCGCCTCGCAGGCGTAGATGTTGCCGGCGCCGACCACGATGTCACCGGCCAGCAGCGCGAGCTTCACGGCCACGCGCCGGCGCTTGAGCGCAGCGTGCAGGTAGGCGCCATCGAAGCGCGGATCGAAGGGCTCCAGGCCCAGCCCGGCGAGCAATCGCGCTGCCATGCCGGCATCGAGCCCCGGCGACCACACCACGGCGCCGAAACGCCGCGGGTCGGTCAGCCGCAGGAGCCCGCGGGTGGTCGCGAGGTCGAAATGGTCGTGCGTGCCGGGCAGCAGCACCTCGTCGCGGAAGGCGAGCGAGCCCGACATGCCCAGGTGCATCAGCAGGCCGCCGCGCGTGACCGGCAGCCACAGGTACTTGCCGCGCCGGCTCGCCTCGCCCACGGTCTGCCCGACGAGCGCATCGGGCTCGCAGCCGAGCGGCCAGCGCAGCGGCTTGCCCAGGCGCACGCCCGTGATGCGCGCCCCGGCGATGCGTTCGGCAAAGCTCAGCCGTGTGACCTCGACCTCGGGGAGTTCAGGCATCCGGGAATTATCGCGAGCGGGCCGGATCGCATGGAGACCCGGCCCTGCGGCGGGCAAGACCCCGACCCTAGAATCGTTCGAGCTTCACTGGAGCCCTGCATGCCGTACACGCTCAAGAACCTCCGCGCCGGCCTCACGCTGGCCTGTGCGCTTGCCCTGGCCCATGCCGCGCATGCGCAACCGGCGAGCAGCGACCCGGTCTACAAGTCCGCGCTGGACGGCCCCCTCTTCTATCAACTGCTGCGCGGCGAGCTGGAGCTGCGCTCCGGGCAGGTCGTCGAAGGTCACAAGGCCCTCGTGGATGCGGCACGGCGCACGCGCGATGACGCGCTCTTCCGCCGCGCCACCGAGGCGGCCCTGGAGCAGCGTGCCATCGAGCTCGCGCTGCAGACCACGCAGGTGTGGCGCAAGACGCTGCCGGAGTCCATCGAAGCCGCGCGCTACCAGCTGCGTCTGCTGATCGTGATGGACCGGCCCGACGAGACCGTCGAGCCGCTGCGCGCGCTCCTGCGCCTGACGCCTGCGCCCGAGCGGCCGGCGGCGATCACGGCATTGCCGAGGCTCTTCGAGCGCAGCGTCGACAAGGTGTCGAGCGCCAGACGCCTGGAGCAGATCCTGCACCCCTCGCTCGCCGCAGCCGAGACACGCGTGGCCGCTCAGGTGGCGATCGGCCGCGCCTGGCTCTCCGCGGGCGACACGACCCGCGCGCTGGAGCTCGCCAGGACGGCACACGCGCAGGACCCGCAGGCGGAGCTGCCGGCCTTGCTCGCGCTCGAGCTCATGAGCACGCTGCCGGCCGCCGAAGCCATCGTGCAGTCGCACCTGCAGGCCAAGCCGGCGAGCAACGGCATCCGCATGGTGTACGCCCGCGTGCTGACGGGCGCGCAGCGCTACGCCGACGCCGTGCCGCATCTCGAAGCCGTGACGAAGGCCGGCAACGCGCCACCGAACGCATGGCTGACGCTGGGCGCGTTGCACCTCGAGCTCAGGCATCCGCGCGAAGCGACCGAGGCGCTGCAGCAGTTCCTGCAGCGCGCCGCGGCCGCTCCCAAGGCGCCGGCGGCCGCACCGGACGACGACGAGGAAGGCGGCGAGCGCAGCCTCACACAGGCCTACCTGCTGCTCGCGCAGGCCGCCGAACAGCAGCAGGACTACGCCGGCGCCGAGACGTGGCTCGCGAAGATCACCGACAGCCAGCGTGCGCTCGAGGTGCAGACGCGACGCGCCACGCTCATGGCGCGGCAGGGCAAGATCGCGCAGGCGCGCGAGCTCATCCGCACGACGCCTGACAAGAACCCGGACGACGCGCGCGCCAAGCTGCTCGCCGAAGCGCAGGTGCTGCGCGACGTGAAGCAGTGGGACGAGGCCAACCGCGTCCTCGCCGTGGCCAACCAGCAGTTTCCGGACGACCCGGATCTGCTCTACGAGCAGTCGATGATGGTCGAGAAGCTCAACCGCCTGGACGAGATGGAGCGCCTGCTGCGCAAGGTGATCGCGCTCAAGCCCGACCACCACCACGCCTACAACGCGCTCGGCTATTCGCTCGCCGATCGCAACCTTCGCCTGCCGGAGGCACGCGAACTCATCAGGAAGGCCCTGGACCTCGCCCCGGGCGAGCCCTTCATCACCGACAGCCTGGGCTGGGTCGAATACCGCCTGGGCAACCGCGAGGAGGCCCTGCGCCTGCTGCGCCAGGCGTATCGCTCGCGTCCCGACGTCGAGATCGGCGCGCACCTGGGCGAGGTGCTGTGGATCAGCGGCCAGCGCGAGGAAGCGCTCAGGGTGCTGCGCGATGCCCACAGGCGCGACCAGAGCAACGAGGTGCTCAGGGAAACGCTCGCCCGACTGCGGGTCGACCTGTGAGCCTGCGCGCCATTGCCGTGCTCGCGGCCGCGCTCGTCGCCGGCTGCGCGACGGTCGGCGAACGGGCGCCGGCGGACAGCACCACCTTGAGCGGCAAGCTGTCGGTGCGCGTGGATGCAACCGCCACCACGCCCGCGCGCAGCGAAAGCGGAAATTTCGAGCTCAGGGGCACGCCCGAGGCCGGACAACTCAACCTCTCCACCCCGCTCGGCAACGTGATGGCGCAGGCACGCTGGGCCGGCCGGCGTGCCTGGCTGGCCACCGCTCAGGGCGAAACCGAGTACCCCGATCTCGACACGCTCACGCAGGAGATGCTCGGCGAGCGCCTGCCCGTGGCCGCGCTCTTCGACTGGCTGCGCGGCCGGCCGTGGCCGGGGGCCGCGAGCCGCAGCGTCGACGGCGGCTTCGAGCAGCTCGGCTGGACCATCGACCTCGCGCGCCAGGCCGAAGGCTGGATCGCCGCGCGGCGCGCCCAGCCGCCGGCCGTGCAGGTGCGTGCCAAGGTGGACCCGTCCTGACCATGGCCCTGCGCGCTCTGCACGACGTGGCCGCCCCGGCCAAGCTCAACCTCTTCCTGCACGTCACCGGTCGCCGGCGGGACGGCTACCACCTGCTGCAGTCGGTCTTCGTGCTGATCGACTGGGCCGACACGCTGCATTTCGAGCGGCGCGACGACGGCCGGCTCGCACGCCACGACCTGAGCGCTGCGCTGCCGGCCGAGGACCTCTGCCTCAAGGCCGCGCGCGCCCTGCAGGCGGCTTCGGGCACGCCCTGCGGCGCCGACATCTCCATCGACAAGCAGGTGCCCTGGGGCGCCGGCATGGGCGGCGGCAGCTCCGACGCGGCCAGCACCCTGCTCGCCCTCAACCGCCTCTGGGGACTGCACTGGCCGCTCGCGCGCCTGCTGGAGATCGGCCTGGCGCTCGGCGCCGACGTGCCCTTCTTCCTGGGCGGCGACAACGCGTGGGTCGAAGGCATCGGCGAGCAGCTCACCCCGCTCGTCCTGCCGCGCCAGTGGCTCGCGGTGGTCAAACCGGCCGCGAGCATCGAAACGCGCGCGATATTCACAAGCCCACTGTTGGCCCGCGACACCGAAGCTGCTATAGTCGCGGGCTTCCTTGCAAAGGCCGGCATCGATGCCCTCCTGGAAGGCTACGGTCACAACGACCTGCAGCCCCCCGCCGAGCATCAGTGCCCCGAAGTGGCGCAAGCCGCTTCCCTGCTGCAGGCCCGCTTCGGCAACAGCCGCATGACGGGCTCGGGCAGTGCGGTGTTTGCAAGGGCAGGCACGGATGTCGCACCCCTGGCGACGCTTCCGGCGGATCTCCCGCCGGGCTGGGTGGGGCGGATGTGCCGAAGCCTGGAGCAGCACCCCTTGAAGGGCTGGGCCGGCTGAGGTTTCAGGTGGGTTGCGCAAGCAGCCAACCGGTGTAGGGGAGTCGCCAAGTTGGTTAAGGCATCGGATTTTGATTCCGACATGCGAGGGTTCGAGTCCTTCCTCCCCTGCCAAATCTTTCTGAAGCCCGTCGGTCGGCGGCGCCCGCAGTGAACTCCGGCACACCCCGGGGCTGGATCGAAGGGCTCGCGGGGCGGCCCGCAAGCCTCGACGGAGGAAACGTGCTCTTCAACACCGTGCTTTTCACCGGCAACGCCAATCCGGCGCTGGCCCGCGAAATCGCCACGCATCTCGGCATCGAACTCGGCCGCGCCCGGGTGGGCCGCTTCTCCGACGGCGAAGTCGACATCGAGATCCAGCAGAACGTGCGCGCGCGCGACATCTTCGTCGTGCAGCCCACCTGCGCGCCGACGAACGAGAACCTGATGGAGATGTGCATCATGGTCGACGCGCTCAAGCGCGCCTCGGCCCGGCGCGTCACCGGGGTGATCCCGTACTTCGGCTATGCCCGCCAGGACCGCCGCCCGCGCTCCACGCGCGTGCCCATCAGCGCCAAGGTCGTCGCCAACATGCTCGAGGCCGTGGGCGTCGAGCGCCTGCTGACGATGGACCTGCACGCCGACCAGATCCAGGGCTTCTTCAACATCCCGGTCGACAACATCTACGCGTCGCCGGTGCTGCTGTCCGACCTGCAGAGCAAGCGCTACAACGACCTGGTGGTCGTCTCGCCCGACGTGGGCGGCGTGGTGCGCGCCCGGGCGCTGGCCAAGCAGCTCGGCTGCGAGCTCGCGATCATCGACAAGCGCCGCCCCAAGGCCAACGTGTCCGAAGTGATGCACGTGATCGGCGAGATCGACGGTCGCAACTGCGTCATCATGGACGACATGATCGACACGGCCGGCACGCTCGTGAAGGCGGCCGAGGTGCTCAAGGAGCGCGGCGCGAAGAACGTCTATGCGTATTGCACGCACGCCGTGTTCTCGGGCCCGGCGATCGAGCGCATCAAGTCGTCGGCGCTCGACGAGGTGGTGATCACCAACACCATTCCCCTGAGCGAGCCCGGCCAGGCCTGCGACAAGGTGCGCCAGCTGTCCGTGGCGTTCCTCTTCGCCGAGACCATCCGCCGCATCTCCGATGGCGAGTCGGTCACCTCGTTGTTCGCGGAGCAGAACAACAACTTCTGAATGAAGCAGGGGGTTCCGTGCGGAACCCTTCTTTCGTGGCGGACCTTCGGCCCGTCTAACCCCGAGGAGCCTGGTCGCGGGCCCTCTTCCATATTGGAGCCATCATGAAATTCGTCGCTTTCGAGCGCACCAAGCAGGGGACCGGAGCGAGCCGCCGCCTGCGCAACGCCGACAAGGTGCCCGGCATCGTCTACGGGGCCGGCCAGCCCACGATGATCGAACTCGATCACAACGCCCTCTTCCACGCCCTGAAGAAGGAAGCCTTCCACTCGACCATCCTCGAGATGGAACTCGCCGGCAAGAGCGAGCAGGTCCTGCTGCGCGACTACCAGCTGCACCCGTACAAGCAGATCGTGCTGCACGTGGACTTCCAGCGTGTCGACGCCACCACCAAGATCACCAAGAAGATCCCGCTGCACTTCGTGAACGAGGAAAACTCGCCGGCCGTGAAGACCGACAAGTGCCTGGTGAACCACGTCGTGACCGAACTGCGCGTCCAGTGCCTGGCCTCGGCCCTGCCTGAGCACATCACCATCGACCTGGGCGAGCTGACCAAGGGCCAGTCGCTGCACGTGAGCGACCTCAAGCTTCCCGCGGGCATCACCGTGGTTACCCAAGGCAAGCCGAACCCCGTGATCGTCTCGACCTCGGTCCCGGCCGAGGAAGAAGAAGCCGCACCGGCACCGGCCGTGGCCGCCGCACCGGCGCCCAAGGCCAAGAAGAGCGAGAAGCAGAACAAGAAGTAAAGCCCTCGCGCCGCCTCGGCGCCGAGAGCCCGAAAGCCCCGCACTGCGGGGCTTTTTTTCGTCCCTCCTTTGGGACGACAGCCGCATGCGGGATCACATCCTGCGGCGGGCTCGGGATAATCCGCCCATCATGATTCGATTGCTGGTCGGCCTGGGCAACCCAGGCGCTGAATACGAAGCCACGAACCACAACGCCGGGTTCTGGTGGATCGATGCCGTCGCCCGCGAGCTCAAGGCCACGCTGCAGCCCGAGCGCAGCTACCACGGCCTGGTCGCCCGCGTGAACCGGCCTGGCGAGCAGGGGCCACTGTGGCTGTTGGAGCCGCAGACCTACATGAACCTCTCGGGCAAGTCGGTCGCGGCACTCGCGCGCTTCTTCAAGATCGCACCCGGCGAGATCCTCGTCGCCCACGACGAGCTCGACCTGCTGCCGGGACAGGTCAAGTTCAAGCGCGGCGGCGGCCATGCGGGCCACAACGGCCTGCGCGACATCCACGCCCAGCTCGGCTCTCCTGACTACTGGCGCCTGCGCCTGGGCATCGGCCACCCCGGCGTGAAGTCGGAGGTCGTGGACTACGTGCTGCGCAAGCCGGCGCCCGCGGCGCGCGAAGCCATCCACGCGAGCATCGACAAGACGCTGCATGCGCTGGACCTCATCCTCGCCGGCGAGATGGAACGCGCGACGATGAAGATCAACGCCAAGCCGCCGCGTCCCAAGCCGCCGCGCCCCGAGACCCCGCCGCCACCCCCGCACCAGCCATGAAGCACCATCACCGCCTGCTCGTGGTCGCACTCCTCGCCGCGAGCAGTGCCCACGCGCAGACCATCTACCGCTGTGGCCCGGACGGGCGCACCTTCACGCAGACGCCCTGTGCACAAGGCCGAGCCATGACGCTTGACGGCGACACCCGCTCCGAGGCGCAGCGGCAGGAAGCCGCGACGGTCGTCGAACGCGAGCAGGTGCTGGGCGACGCGCTGAGGCAGGAACGCACCGCGCGCGAACGTACGCCCACCCACGGCGCGACGACCATCGACGGCCGTGTCGGCTATGCGCGCGGCGTGCCCGCCGCAAGCGACGCCCCGGCGTCGGGCAGGAAGAAAAGCAGCGCCTCGAAGACGCCGGAGCCCCCTCGCTACCGGCCCGTGTCGGCCACGCGCTCCTGATCGGCAGCCGCCTGCAGCCGACGGTACTTTTCCCAGAGCGTCTCCTTCGACTCGATGCGTTCGGGGTTCACCGGGATGCAGCTCACCGGGCACACCTGCACGCATTGCGGCTCGTCGAAGTGCCCCACGCATTCGGTGCACCGGTTGGGGTCGATCTGGTAGATCACCGGGCCCATCGAGATGGCCTGGTTGGGGCACTCGGGCTCGCACACGTCGCAGTTGATGCAATCGTCGGTGATGAGGAGTGCCATGGCGGTACCGCGGGGAAGCGTTTCGGTGGGGGCGGCTCAGGCCTGGGCGCTCACGCGCTGCTCGAGCCGCTTGAGGACCGAGGGTGACACGAACTTGGAAACATCACCCTTCAAGGTGGCAATCTCGCGCACGAAGGTGCCCGAGACGAACTGGAACTGGTCGCTCGGCGTGAGGAACACGGTTTCGACCTTGGGCATCAGGTGGCGGTTCATCCCCGCCATCTGGAATTCGTACTCGAAGTCGCTCACGGCACGCAGCCCGCGAACCACGACCTTGCCACCGTGCTGCGTGACGAAATCGCTCAGCAGGCCGTCGAAGGCGATGACCTCCACGTTGGGATAGTTCACCGCGAGCTCCTTGGCGATCTCCAGCCGCTCATCGAGCGAGAACATCGTCTTCTTGTGGTGCCCAGCGGCGACCGCCAGGATCAGGCGTTCGAAAAGCTGGCTGGCGCGGTGCATCAGGTCTTCGTGGCCCAGGGTCATGGGGTCGAAGGTGCCCGGATAGACGGCGGTGAGGCGGGTGGTGGAGGTCAAGGCGCTTCCTTCCGTGACGCGAGTGCGGGCAGTTTAGCCCGGCAGCCCACGCTGGATCAGGTGGTAATGCACTGCGCCGGCCTTGCGGTGCCGGTGCAGGGTGAGGCCGGCGTCCAGTGCCGCCGGGTCGAAGGCACGATCGGCTTCGAGGTAGACGTAGCCGCCCGGCACGACGACACGCGCCGCGGCGGCGAGCGCCGGCGCGAAGACGTCGGCGTCGAACGGCGGGTCGATGAACACGAGCTCGTAGCGATCCGGCGCGCAACGCGCCATCCAGGCCAACGCATCGGCCGCCTCGATGCGCACCCGATCGGCCTTCAGCCGCTGCTGCACGGCGCGCAGGCCGTGGACCAGGCGCGCGTCGCGTTCGATCAGCACGACTTCGTCGGCGCCGCGGGACGCCGCCTCGAAGCCCAGCGCTCCACTGCCGGCGTAGGCATCGAGGCAGCGCCAGCCGGTGAGGTCCTGGCCAAGCCAGTTGAAGAGCGTCTCGCGGACGCGATCGGGCGTCGGCCGCAGGCCGGGCGCATCGGCGACGGGAAGTTTCGTGCGCTTCCACTGCCCCCCGATGATGCGCACCTCATGAGGCGCCCGGGCGGTCCTGGCCGCCGGCTTCACAGGCGGACCGGGATCCCGCGCTCGGCCATCAGGGCCTTGGCTTCGCCGACCGTGTGCTGGCCGTAGTGGAAGATGCTCGCGGCCAGCACCGCATCGGCATGGCCCTGCTGCACACCTTCGACCAGGTGCTCGAGGTTGCCGACGCCGCCCGAGGCGATCACGGGCACCTCGACCGCATCGCTCACCGCACGGGTGAGCGGCAGGTTGAAGCCGATCCTGGTGCCGTCTCGGTCCATGCTGGTGAGCAGGATCTCGCCGGCGCCGTGCGCCACCATCTTCTGCGCCCATTCCACGGCGTCGAGCCCGGTGTTGCGACGACCGCCGTGGGTGTAGACGTCCCAGCCCGTGCCGCCGTCACGGCCCTTGGCATCGATCGCGACCACGATGCACTGCGCGCCGTACTTGTCGGAGGCGTCGCGGATCACCTGGGGGTTGGCCACGGCCGCGGAGTTGAAGCTCACCTTGTCGGCACCGGCGTTGAGCAGGCGCCGCACGTCATCGACCGTGCGCACGCCGCCACCGACCGTCAGCGGGATGAAGACCTTGGAGGCGACCGCTTCGATCACGTGCAGGATGAGGTCGCGGTCGTCGTTGGTGGCGGTGATGTCGAGAAAGGTGAGCTCGTCGGCGCCCTGGTCGTTGTAGCGAGCCGCGATCTCGACCGGGTCCCCGGCATCGCGCAACTCGACGAAATTGACGCCCTTGACGACGCGGCCGCCGGTGACGTCGAGGCAGGGAATGATGCGCTTGGCGAGCATGGGGGACAGCGTGTGGGCGACGAGGCTCAGGCCGCGCCGTTGAGTTCGTCGGCGCGTTTCTGGGCCGCGGCGAAGTCGAGCGCGCCGGTGTAGATCGCACGCCCGCAGATCACACCTTCGACACCTTCGCTCTCGACGGCGCAAAGTTTCTCGATGTCGGCGATGTCGGACAGGCCGCCAGAGGCGATCACGGGGATGGTCAGCGCCTGCGCGAGCTTGACGGTCGCGTCGATGTTGATGCCCGAGAGCATCCCGTCGCGGCCGATGTCGGTGTAGATGACGCCTTCGACGCCGTAGTCCTCGAACTTCTTCGCGAGGTCGATGACTTCGTGGCCGGTGAGCTTGCTCCAGCCGTCGGTCGCGACCTTGCCGTCCTTGGCGTCCAGGCCCACGATGATGTGGCCGCCGAACGCGCTGCAGGCGTCCTTGAGGAAGCCGGGGCTCTTCACCGCGGCGGTGCCGATGATGATGAAGCTCAGGCCGTCGTCTAGGTAGCGCTCGATGGTGTCCATGTCGCGGATGCCGCCGCCGAGCTGCACGGGGATCTCGTCGCCCACCTCCGCGAGGATGGCCTTGATCGCGGGTTCGTTGACCGGCTTGCCGGCAAAGGCGCCGTTGAGATCAACGAGGTGGAGCCGCCGTGCGCCGGCATCGACCCATCGCCGCGCCATGGCGGCGGGGTCTTCACCGAAGGTGGTGGCGTCGGCCATGTCGCCTTGTTTGAGGCGCACACATTGGCCGTCTTTCAGGTCGATCGCAGGAATCAGCAACATGGCCGAAAGCAGTGGTGGAGGAAGGGGTGGGCGAAGGAGGTGTCGCCTGAGGGTGTATCGCCGATGACGCTTCAGCAGCGGGTCATGGGTTCCAGCGAAGGAAGTTGCGGTACAGCGCGAGGCCGTGCTCGGCGCTTTTCTCAGGGTGGAACTGGGTGGCGAAAATGTTATCGCGCGCCACCGCACTGGTAAAGCGCACGCCGTACTCGGTTTCGCCCGCACTGTGGCGCGGGTCCGACGGGCGTGCGTAGTAGCTGTGCAGGAAATAGAAGTACGCCCGGTCCGGCACGCCGGCCCACATCGGGTGCGGCTGCGCCTGGATGACCTCGTTCCAGCCCATCTGCGGCACCTTGTAGCGGCTGCCGTCGGGCTGCAGCTGGCCTTGCAGCTGGAAGCGGATCACTTCGCCATGGATGAGGCCGAGCCCGTCGCAAGGGCCCTCTTCGCTGCGGTCGAGCAGCATCTGCATGCCCACGCACACGCCCATCAGCGGCTTGCTGGCCGCGGCTTCGAGCACCGCTTCGGTCAGGCCGGCGTCGCGCAGGCCACGCATGCAATCGTGGATCGCGCCCTGCCCGGGCAGGACCACGCGCTCGGCCGCACGCACTTCCTCGGCGCGGGCGCTCACCTGCACGTCGACGCCGGAGCCCTGTGCCGCATGCATCACCGCCTGCGAGACGGAGCGCAGGTTGCCGCTGCCGTGGTCGACGACGACGACTGTTCT
>JBIQJS010000026.1:19405-37752 GCA_044507405.1 Rubrivivax sp.
TCGATCTCCAGCGCCATGCGCAATGCGCGCGCAAAGGCCTTGAAGATGGTCTCGCACTGATGGTGGGCGTTGTCGCCGTGCAGGTTGTCGATGTGCAGCGTGACACCCGCGTGGTTCGAGAAGCCCTGGAAGAACTCGTAGGCCAGCTGCGTGTCGAAGGCGCCGATCATGCCGCTCTTGAAGTCGACGCGCATGTGCAGCCCCGGGCGACCCGAGAAGTCGACCACCACGCGCGACAGCGCCTCGTCGAGCGGCACGTAGGCGTGGCCGTAGCGGCGCAGCCCCTTCTTGTCGCCCACCGCCTGCGCGACCGCCTGGCCGAGCGTGATGCCGACGTCTTCGACCGTGTGGTGGCCGTCGATGTGCAGATCGCCGTCGCACGCGATGTCGAGGTCGATCAGCCCGTGGCGGGCGATCTGGTCGAGCATGTGGTCGAAGAAGCCGATGCCGGTGGCAAGCTTGGCAGCCCCCGTGCCGTCAAGGTTCAGGGCCACACGGATCTTCGTCTCGTTGGTGTTGCGGACTACGTCGGCAGTGCGGTTCATGACAGGTTCGCTTTCATCGCTTCGATCATCAGGTCGTTCTCTTCCGGCGTGCCCACGGTCAGGCGCAGGCAGTTCTCCAGCAGGGGGTGCATCCTGGAGACGTTCTTCACCAGGACCTTGCGCGCCTTCATCGCCTCGAAAAGCCCGGCCGCATCGGGAACGCGGGTCAGGATCATGTTGGCCTCGCTCGGGTAGGGCGTGACGCCGGGCAGCGCGGCCAGCGCCGCGATGAGCCGCGCCCGCTCGCCGCGCAGCACCGCCGCCTGGCGCGCGAACTCATCGTCGTGCTCCAGCGCGAACAGCGCGGCCTCGGCGTTGAGCACGCTCACGTTGTAGGGCGGGCGCACCTTGTCCACCTCGTCGATCAGCGCCTGCGGCCCGAGCATGTAGCCCAGGCGCACGCCGGCCAGCCCGAACTTGCTCAGCGTGCGCATCACGAGCACGTGCTCGTGCTTCGTCACCCGGTCGATGTAGCTGCGCGAGGCGAACGGCTGGTAGGCCTCGTCGATCACCACGAGGCCCGGCGCCGCCTCGACGATGCGCTCGACGATCCCGTCGTCGAAGAGGTTGGCCGTCGGGTTGTTGGGATAGGCGATGTAGACGATGGCCGGCCGGTGCTCGGCCATCGCGGCGAGCATCGCCGCCTCGTCGAGCTCGAAATCGGGCCGCAGCGGCACGCCCACGAAGCGCAGGCCCTGCTGCTTGGCCGACATCTCGTACATCACGAAGCCCGGCAGCGGCGCAAGGATGGTCGCGCCCGGCACGTCGCAGGCCATGGCGAGCAGCGTGATGAGCTCGTCGGAGCCGTTGCCGAGCATGAGGCCGTAGCCTTCGGGCAGCCCCGCGTGCCTTGCGAGCGCCGCGCGGAGGTCGTCGATGCGCGGCCCGGGGTAGCGGTTGATCGCCACTTCGGCGAGGCGCTCGCCCAGGGCCTGGCGCAGCGCCGGCGGCAGGCGGAACGGGTTCTCCATCGCGTCGAGCTTGACCATGCCGGCGCTCGGCTGGATGGCATAGCCGTGCATGGACTGCACGTCCTGCCGGATGCAACGCGAGATGACCGATGAAAGCTTGGATGACATGGTGTTTCAGCAGACGCCTTGAATTCGGCGCCGATTACATAAGATATTGCCTGTCTTCTCGACCGACGGAGCGCCCGGTGGCCACCATCCCGACCCACGTGCATCTGCAACCCGCGCAGCGCGAGTTCCTCCAGCAGCAGGCGAGGCTGCGTGGCACGAACGTGTCCGCGGAGGTCCGCTCGTCGATCGACCTGTACCGCGCCGGCGTCGAGTCGATGGCCGAGCTCGAACTGCTCGACTTCGCCACCCGCAAGGCCAAGGACGACCTCGACGCTGCCATCGCGACGCTCGATGCCGGCCAGCGCCGTGCGCAGGCCTTCTTTGCGGAGATCGAAGCGCTCAAGGCGGAGTCCTCGACATGAGCCTGGTCGCCGAGATCGTCGACCGCCTGTCGGGCGTCTCCGCTCTGCGCGAGAAGGTCGCCCAGCAGGACAAGGTGCTCGAAGGCATGCAGCGCATCATGCTCGACCAGCAGCGCGAGCTGGCGGAGCTGAAGGGGACGTTGCGTGCGCTGGTCACGATGCAACAGGCCTTGCCCAGGAAGTAGCCATCGTCAGCTGCGCTTGAGCCGCATCTCGGCGGCCTGCGCATGGGCCTGCAGGCCCTCGCCGTACGCGAGCTCGGCGGCGATCACCCCCAGCGTCTGCGCGCCGGCATCGCTCACCTCGATCAGGCTGCTGCGCTTCTGGAAGTCGTAGACCCCGAGCGGCGACGAGAAACGCGCCGTGCCCGAGGTCGGCAGCACGTGGTTGGGGCCGGCGCAGTAGTCGCCCAGGCTCTCGCTCGTGTAGGCGCCCATGAAGATCGCGCCGGCGTGCCTGAGCAGCGGCTCCCAGCGCGAGGGCTCCTGCGAGCTGATCTCCAGGTGCTCGGGCGCGATGCGGTTGCTGATCTCGCAGGCCTCTTCCATCGAGCGCGTGCGGATCAGCGCGCCGCGGCCTTCGAGCGAGGCGCGGATCACGTCGCGGCGCGGCATGCCGGGCAGCAGGCGCTCGATCCCGGCCTGCACCCGCGCGATGTAGTCGGCGTCGGGGCACAGCAGGATGCTCTGCGCGAGCTCGTCGTGCTCGGCCTGGCTGAAGAGGTCCATCGCGACCCAGTCGGGCGGCGTGCTGCCGTCGGCGAGCACGAGGATCTCGCTCGGGCCCGCGATCATGTCGATGCCGACCTTGCCGAAGACCCGCCGCTTGGCGCTCGCCACATAGGCGTTGCCGGGGCCGGTGATCTTGTCGACGGCCGGCACCGTGGCCGTGCCGTAGGCGAGTGCGCCGACGGCTTGTGCGCCACCGAGCGTGAAGACGCGGTCGGCGCCAGCGATGCACGCCGCCGCCAGGACGAGCGGGTTGCGCTCGCCCCTGGGCGTGGGCACGACCATGACGATCTCGCCCACGCCGGCCACCTTGGCCGGGATGGCGTTCATCAGCACGCTGGACGGATACGCCGCCTTGCCGCCCGGCACGTAGATGCCCACGCGGTCGAGCGGCGTCACCTTCTGGCCGAGCAGCGTGCCGTCGGCGTCGCGGTAGCTCCACGAGCGGCCGCAGGCCTCGAGCTGGCGCTGGTGGTAGTCGCGCACGCGGTCGGCGGCGGCCTGCAGCGCGCCCCGTTGCGCGGGCGTGATGGCGTCGAGTGCAGCCTGCAGCTCGCTGCGCGGGATCTCCAGATCCGCCACCGTCTTGGCCGTGAGGCCGTCGAAGCGCTGGGTGTACTCCAGCACCGCGGCGTCGCCGCGCTGCTGCACGTCGGCCAGGATCGCCGCCACCCGCTCCTCGATCGCATGGTCGGTTTCGGCCGACCAGTGCAGCACGCGCTGGAACTCGGCTTCGAAGTTGGACGCGCGGGTGTCGAGCTGGCGGATGTGGACGCTCATGGTCTTACGTGGAAGGAATGGCCGACGCGACCGCGTCGAGGATCTGGCGGATGGGCTCGCGCTTGGTCTTGAGCGCGGCCTGGTTGACCACCAGGCGGGCCGAGATCTGCATGATCTGCTCGACCTCCACCAGGTTGTTGGCCTTGAGGGTGCTGCCGGTGGAGACCAGGTCGACGATGGCATCGGCCAGGCCCGTGAGCGGGGCGAGTTCCATCGAGCCGTAGAGCTTGATCACGTCGACGTGCACGCCCTTGTCGGCGAAGAAATCGCGCGCGCAGCTCGTGTACTTGGTCGCCACGCGGATGCGCGAGCCCTGCTTCACCGCACGCTCGTAGTCGAAGTCGGCACGCGTGGCCACGCTCATGCGGCACTTGGCGATGCGCAGGTCCAGCGGCTGGTACAGGCCCTGGCCGCCGTGCTCGAGCAGCACGTCCTTGCCGGCCACGCCGAGGTCGGCCCCGCCGTATTGCACGTAGGTCGGCACGTCGGTCGCCCGCACCAGCACCACGCGCACCTCGGGGCGGGTCGTGCCGATGATGAGCTTGCGCGACTTCTCGGGGTCTTCGAGCACCTCGATGCCCGCGGCCTTGAGCAGCGGCAGGGTCTCTTCGAAGATGCGTCCTTTGGACAGTGCGAGAGTAATCATTTGATGCGCTCGATGTCCGCGCCGATGCCGCGCAGCTTGGTTTCCATCTGGTCGTAGCCGCGGTCGAGGTGGTAGATGCGGTCCACCACCGTTTCGCCCTCGGCCACGAGGCCGGCGATCACGAGGCTGGCAGAGGCCCGCAGATCCGTCGCCATCACGGTCGCACCCGAGAGCCTGGGCACGCCGTGCACGACCGCGGTGTGGCCGTCGACCTCGATCCTCGCACCCAGGCGCACGAGCTCGTTCACGTGCATGAAGCGGTTCTCGAAGATGGTCTCGGTGATCTTGGCCGTGCCGTCGGCGATGCAGTCGATCGCCATGAACTGCGCCTGCATGTCGGTCGGGAAGGCCGGGTACTCGCTGGTGCGAAAGCCCACCGCGCGCAGGCGCCGGTCGCTCTTCACGCGGATCCAGTCGTCGCCCGCCTCGAGGGTCGCACCCGCATCGCGCAGCTTCTCGATCACCGCGTCGAGGTGATCGGCACGCGCGTGGCGCAGGATCACGTCACCGCCGGCCGCCGCCACCGCGCACAGGAAGGTGCCGGCCTCGATGCGGTCCGGCACGATGCGGTGCTGCACGCCCGAGAGCCGCTCCACGCCCTGGATGCGGATCCTGCTCGTGCCGTGGCCTTCGATCCTGGCGCCCATCTTGATGAGCATCTCGGCCAGGTCGGGGATCTCGGGCTCCTGCGCCGCGTTCTCCAGCACCGTCTCGCCCTCGGCCAGCACGGCGGCCATCATCAGGTTCTCGGTGCCGGTGACGGTGACCATGTCGGTCGTGATGCGCGCGCCCTTCAGGCGCTTGGTGCGGGCATGGATGTAGCCGTGCTCGACCACGATCTCGGCGCCCATGGCCTGCATGCCCTTGATGTGCTGGTCGACCGGGCGCGAGCCGATCGCGCAGCCGCCGGGCAGCGAGACCTTGGCCTCGCCGAAGCGTGCGAGCAGCGGCCCGAGCACCAGGATGGACGCGCGCATGGTCTTCACGAGGTCATAGGTGGCCTCGCGCGAGGTGATGTTCGCGGCATTGATCGCCACGGTCTCGGGCTGCGCTTCGCTGCGCTCGGCGGTGGCGCCCATCATGCGCAGCAGCTTCAGCGTGGTGTTGACGTCCTGCAGGCGCGGCACGTTGGTGAGCGTGACGGGCTCGGCGGTGAGCAGCGCCGCGCACAGCTCGGGCAGCGCGGCGTTCTTGGCGCCTGAGATGGTGACCTCGCCCTGCAGCGGGCGGCCGCCTTTGATCAGTAGTTTGTCCATGGCTCGGGTTGTGCCATGCCCACCCAGGCTTGCGTGCCCGCCGGCAGCAGGCGCGCCAGCCGCAGTGAACACTGCGGCAGGGTCAATGGTGGTGGTTGGAGGCCTGCGAGGCGTTGGA
This sequence comes from Rubrivivax sp., assembly GCA_044507405.1. Taxonomy (GTDB): domain Bacteria; phylum Pseudomonadota; class Gammaproteobacteria; order Burkholderiales; family Burkholderiaceae_C; genus Rhizobacter. The sequence goes on from JBIQJS010000026.1 coordinate 24,920, forward strand.
AGCCCACTCGGCCGGGGTCAGCGTCTTCATGGACAGCGCGTGGATTTGCTCGCGCATTCTATCGCCCAGGGCCTGGTAGACCCGCTGATGGCGCATGACCCGGCTCTTGCCCTCGAACTCGGGCGAGACGATGGTGGCGAAGAAGTGGCGCCCATCGCCCTCGACCTGCAGGTGGTCGCAGGCCAGCCCTTGCGCGATGTAGCGCTCGACTTCGGCGGGAGTGGGATCGGCCATGGGGTGGGATTATCGCCCGAGCGAGCTCAGGACCGGATCTTGTAGCCGATGCGCAGCAGGTGCAGGCACAGGCCGCAGACGAGGAGCAGGCTCGCGCCGACGATGCCCAGGCTGATCCAGGGCGACACGTCGCTCACGCCGAAGAAGCCGTGGCGGAAGCCGTCGACCATGTAGAAGAAGGGGTTGAGGTGGCTCACGCCCTGCCAGAAGGGCGGCAGCGACTTGATCGAATAGAACACGCCCGAGAGCATGGTCATGGGCATGACGATGAAGTTCTGGAAGGCGGCGATCTGGTCGAACTTCTCGGCCCACAGCCCGGCGACCAGGCCGAGCGCGCCCATGAGCGCCGCGCCCATCACGGCGAAGGCGAGCACCCAGGCCGCGTGCGCGAGCGGCGGCGGGCCGAACCAGACGGTCACGGTCAGCACGCCCAGGCCCACCATCACGCCGCGCATGACCGAAGCGCCCACGTAGGCCACGAACCAGGCCCAGTGGCTGAGCGGCGTGACGAGCAGGAAGACGAGGTTGCCGGTGATCTTGCTCTGGATGAGCGAGGAGCTGCTGTTGGCGAACGAGTTCTGCAGCACGCTCATCATCACGAGGCCGGGGATCAGGAAGCTGGTGTAGCCCACGTCGCCGAAGACGGTGACACGGCCTTCGAGCACGTGGCCGAAGATGAGCAGGTACAGCACCGCCGTGAGCACCGGCGCGGCCACGGTCTGGAAGCTCACCTTGTAGAAGCGCAGCATCTCCTTGTAGAAGAGCGTGCGCGCACCTGCGAGCGACACCGGCATCACACCACCACCTTCACCTGTTCGACGCTCTTCGGCGCGCCCTGCATGATTTCGAGGAAGACGTCCTCGAGGTCGGCGCGGCCGATCTCCAGGTCTTCGGGATTGCAGCCGTGGGCGCGCAGGATCTGCAGCACGCGCTCGACCTCCGCCGTGTCGTGCGCGGTGACCTGCACGATGCGCCCGGTCACGCGCGCATGCGAGGCGAGCTCCGGAGGAAGGGCCTGGTCCATCTTGAATCGCATCATGGTGCTGGCCGTGCCCGCGAGCAGCGCCGAGGTGCGGTCGAGCGCGACCACGTGGCCGAGCTTGAGCATCGCGATGCGGTGGCACAGGGCCTCGGCCTCCTCGAGGTAGTGCGTGGTCAGCAGCACCGTGTGGCCCGCCTTGTTGAGCCGCGCGACGAAGTGCCACAGCGTCTGGCGCAGCTCCACGTCGACGCCGGCCGTCGGCTCGTCGAGCACGATCACCGGCGGGCGGTGCACCAGCGCCTGCGCGACCAGCACGCGGCGCTTCATGCCGCCGGAGAGCTGGCGCATGTTGGCGTCGGCCTTGTCGGCGAGACCCAGGCCTTCGAGCAGCTCGTCGATCCAGGCGTCGTTCTTCTTCACGCCGAAGTAGCCGCTCTGGATGCGCAGCGTCTCGCGCACGCTGAAGAACGGGTCGAACACCAGCTCCTGCGGCACGATGCCGAGCGCCTTGCGCGCGGCGGCGAAATCGCGCACCACGTCGTGGCCGTGGACCGAGACGCTGCCGCCGCTGGCGCGCGCGAGGCCGGCGAGGATGCTGATGAGGGTGGTCTTGCCGGCGCCGTTGGGGCCGAGCAGCCCGAAGAACTCGCCGGGCTCGATGTCGAAGCTCACACCGCCCAAGGCCTGCAGGTCGCGGCCTGCGGTGCGGAAGACCTTGCTGACGTTCTGGAACGAGACGGCGGACGAGACGGACATGAGGGCGCGGATTGTAGGCAGCGGGCCCTTTTCGTGCAGGCGGTGCTAGATTTCCGCGGCATGGCGACCTCTCCGAAGAAACCGCGGCGCACCGCCGAGCGCATCCTGGAAGTGACGCTCGAGCTCTTCAACCGCTTCGGGGAGCCCAACGTCTCCACCACGCTCATCTCGGCCGAGCTCGGCATCAGCCCCGGCAACCTCTACTACCACTACCCGGCGAAGGACGAGCTCGTCAACGCGCTCTTCGCCCGCCACGAGGAAGCGCTCACGCAACTGCTGCACGCGGCCGACGACGTGCGCCACGTGGAAGACGCCTGGCTCTTCTTCCACATGCTCTTCGAGCTGATCTGGCGCCACCGCTTCCTCTACCGCGACCTGAGCGACCTGCTGAGCAAGAACCGCCGTCTGGAGACGCACGTCCAGGCGCTGCTGGCCGGCAAGACGCGGGCCGTGAAGTCCCTGCTGGATGGCCTGGCACTGGGCGGGGCGATCACGCTCGATGCGCGCTCCGTCGACCCCACGGCGACCGCGATGGTGGTCGTGCTCACCTACTGGCTCAACTACGAATACGTGCGCGACCCGCGCCATGCCCTGGAGCCCGAGAGCGCGGGCCCGGCCCTCCTGCGCGGCGCCTTCCACGTGCTGAGCCTGCTCATCCCCTACCTCGAACCGGCCCAGCGCGAGCATCTGCTCGGCCTGGTCGGCCCCTACCGCAACTGAGCGAGACGCCCATGGCCGCGTGGACCGCCTACCCCTACGACCGCAGCGCCTACATCCACGACGCCGACGCGCTCAGGGCCCTGTGGCCGCGGCTGCATGCGGGCGACGCCATGCCGCTGCCGGAGGATCCCGGGGCGCTCGCCGCCTGGGCGCTCTACCACGCAGGCGACTACGAGGCGGCCGTGGACGCGGGGTTGAAGGCCGGCGGCGCCGGCCTCACAGCCGCCAACCGCGCGCAGTGCATCTACGCCGACTACCTGGAAACGAGTGAGACGACGCGCCTCGCCCTGCTGCTTGCCGTGGCCGAGCGGGCGGAGTTGCAGATGGCGCAGGAGCCGCAGAACGCGTACGCCTGCTACCTCGGCGCCTATGCGATCGGCCGCTACAGCCAGGGCATCAGCGTGGCGCACGCGCTGACGCAAGGCCTGGGCGCCAAGGTGAAGGCGGCGCTCGAAGCCACGCTGCAACTCCAGCCGCGCCATGCCGATGCGCACATCGCGCTCGGCACCTTCCACGCCGAGCTGATCGACAAGCTCGGCCCCGAGCGCGCGCAGGCGCTGGGCGCGAGCCGCGACGCAGGCATCGCGGCCTTCGAGGCGGCGCTGCGGCTCAACCCCGCCTCGGCCATTGCCCGCATGCAGTACGCCGATGCGCTGGTGATGTTCGACGGCCCCGCCGCCGTGGCACGGGCGGACGCGCTCTATGCCGAAGCGGCGCGGTGCGAGGCGCTGGACGCGACCGAGCGGCTGCACGTCGAGCGGGCGCGGGCCGCGCTGCACGACTGAGCCCCTCACGCCATCCGGGCTTTGTTGCAAACAAGAATCATTCTCATCTAAAGTCCGACCCATCGCAGTCGCCAGCCTCGTGCCAGCCATGCCCATCCACAGGAGCCCGGCTGGACCATGCTGTCTCGACACCCTCAAGGCCAGAGGGGCCTGCGCCCGCAGCGCCCGATCACCGCGGCGGCCGACGCGCAGCGCCTGCAGCAGGCGCTCGACAGCCACCGCCGCGCCCGCAGCCTCGCGCTCGGGCCGTGCATGTGGCTGCGTTTCGAGGACGAGCTCACCGGCTCGACCACGCCTGAACACCGCTTCCGCCTGAACGGCACGCACTGGCTCGCCACGCTGCAGATCGGGCTGCCCGACCGCGGCGCGGCCGGCTGCAACCTGGGCGAGCTGCAGGCCGCCGTGGGGCAGCTCTACGTGCAGCTGCCGCGCATGCCGCGCGTGATGGCCGAGCCGCTCGGCGAGGCCTCGGCGCCCGTGCAGCACCTGCGTTTCGCCTTCACGCCGCCGCTGCGCGTGGCGCTGCTTGCGGGCGCGCCAGCGTCGGTCGGCTGCGCCCATGACCGCTACGCCCACCGCCGCGTGATCCCGCTCGCGATGCTGGAGCAGCTGCGCTGCGATCTCGCGCGTCTCTGAACCGGAGGACTCCCATGTGCATGGACAACGCTGCCGACGGCATGCTCGCCGCCCAGGTGCTGAAGCTCGACCCCGCCGCCTCGCGCGGCTCGCGCCGCCGGCGACTCTGGGAGCTCGACGCGCACGCGCACTGCCCGGTGGTGGGCGTGTGCCTGCCCATCGCGGCGCTGCGCCGGCTGGTGGACAAGACGCTCGCCGGCCAGGCGCTGGCCGACGACTACGAGCTGCATTGCGGCGTGATCGCCGAATGCCGCAGCCGCACGCGCATCGCCGAGGCCGTGCAGCGCGAGCTCGACCGGCGCTGCATGCTGGCGCTGCGCAAGGCCTCGCAATGCAAGACGCCGGAAGCCCTGGCCTGCTGGTGGCAGGAGGCCTCGCGCGGCCAGGACCTCGCCGCCGCCTTCTGGGCCACGCTCACGCACCCGCGCTGCACCCCGGCGCTGGAGCACCAGGTGCTGGGCGACGTGCACATGCTGCAGCACCAGGTGGGCGTGGCGCGCCGCGTGGACCTGCAGCAGTTCGAGCTGCTGGTCGAGGAAAACGGCGTGCTCGCACGCGAACTGGCCGCGGCGCAGCAACGCGCCACGCGCCTGGCCGACGAGCACCAGAAGCGCCACGAGCACCAGCAGGCGCAGGTCGTGCAGCTGCGCGCGCAGCTGATCGGCCGCGACACGCTGATCGCCACGCTGCGCCAGGAGCTGCACCAGCTCGAAGCCGCCGTGCCGGCGCTGCGCAGCCGGCACGCGCTCGCAAACGAGAACGCCCGCCACGTCGAGCGGCTGCAGCAGCTGGAGCGCACGGTGCTGCAGGCGCGGGCCGAGGCGGACCGCCTGCGGCTGCGCAACGAGGAATTGACGAAGGCCTCGCAGCGCGCGCCGGCAGCTGCCCCGGTGGAGCCCGCCGGTCCGCCGCTCGGCCCGGCGCTGCGCGACCGCGCGGTGCTGTGCGTGGGTGGCCGCCCGGCCAGCGTGCCGGTCTACCGCCACCTCGTCGAGCGCACCGGCGGGCGCTTCCTGCACCACGACGGCGGCGAGGAAGACAACCCCGCGCAGCTCGACGCCACGCTCGCCGCGGCCGACCTCGTGATCTGCCAGACCGGCTGCATCAGCCACGGCGCCTACTGGCGCGTGAAGGACCACTGCAAGCGCACCGGCAAGCGCTGCGTCTTCGTCGAGACGCCGAGCTCGGCCGGCCTCAAGCGCGCGCTGCTGTCCCTCGCCCCCGAGGCCGCCGCCACGGCGCCCTGACCGCTTTCATCCACTCTTCCACAAGCGCCATGTCCGCATCCCGCACCCTCACCCCCATCGCCCTGGCGGTGTGCATCCACTGCGGCCCGTTCGTCGCCGTCCAGGCACAGGAGGCGGCCACGCCCGCGCCCGCCGCCTCCTCGCCCGACGTGCCGACCACCACCCTGCCCGCCGTGCGCGTGAAGGCCGGCGCCGAGACCGAGGACCCGACCGGCCCGGTGCACGGCTACAAGGCGCGCCGCGCGACCACCGCCACCAAGACCGACACGCCGCTCAGGCACACGCCCATGTCGGTGAGCGTGCTCACGCGCGACCTGATCGTGGACCAGGGCGCCACCAACGTGCAGGACGCGCTCAACTACGCGGCTGGCGTGCGCCCCGACGCCTACGGCCTCGATTCGCGCACCGACTCCATCCGCGTGCGTGGCGGCTACCCGGACGAATACCTCGACGGCCTGCGCAAGAACTTCGACTACTACACGAGCAACGCCCGCACCGAGCCGTACACGCTCGAGCGCATCGAGCTGCTGCGCGGCCCGGCCGCCATGCTGTATGGCCAGGGCACGGTGGGCGGCGTGGTCAACCTCGTCAGCAAACGCCCGCAGGCAGAAGCGCAGGGCGAGATCGGCCTGCAGCTCGGCCGCTGGAACCGCCGCCAGCTGCAGGCGGACGTGACGGGCCCGCTCACGGAAGGCGGCGAGTGGCTGTACCGCCTGATCGCCGTGGGCCGCGAGGCCGACACGCAGGTGGACCACGTGCGCGACGACCGCCGGCTCTTCGCGCCCAGCCTCACCTGGAAGCCGAGCCCCGCCACCTCGCTCACGCTGCAGGCGCTCACGCAGAGCGACCGCAGCGGCTCCACCGCGCAGTTCTTCCCCTGGGCCGGCACGGTGGCGCCCAACCCCAACGGGCAGCTGCCGACGAACCGCTTCATCGGCGACCCCGAATGGGACCGCTACGACACCGATCGCAACTTCATCGGCTACCTGCTGGAGCACAAGGCGAGCGACACGCTCACCCTGCGGCAGAACCTGCGCTACACGCACACCGACGTGGACTACCGCTCGGTCTACGGCGATGCCTTCACCGTGCCCGGCGGCTGGGCCGCCGATCCGGTGAACCAGCGCGTGCTGGGCCGCATCGCCTGGGCCACGCTCACCGACACCAAGCTGCTCACGCTCGACCAGAACCTGCTGGCGAAGTTCGGCACCGGGCCGGTCGAGCACGAGCTGCTGGTCGGCCTGGACGTGGCGCGCTACAGCAAGCACGGCAGCACCGCCTACGGCTCGGGCGGCACCATCGACGCCTACGCGCCCGACTACAGCGGCTACACGCCGCCGCCCTACAGCGACGATGCGCCCTTCGTGCTGCGGCAGGTCGGCCTCTATGCGCAGGACCAGCTGCGCTTCGCGCGGCATTGGCTGCTCACGGTGGGTCTGCGGCACGACCGCGCGCGCAACGAGACGGTGGAGGGCCTGAGCAGCGGCGCCGACGACGTGCAGCACCACCGCGCCACCACCAGGCGCGTGGGCCTGCTGTACGCCTCGCCCTCGGGCCTGTCGCCCTACGTGAGCTACAGCGAGTCGTTCACGCCGCTCGCCAACATCGGCAGCCAGCGCTTCAAGCCGCTGCGCGGCGAGCAGTGGGAAGCGGGCGTGAAGTACGCGCCCGAAGGCGGCCCGGTGAGCGTGAACGTGGCGGCCTACGAGGTGCGCGAGGTCAACCAGCTCGGCGCGCAGGATCCGCTCACGATGCTGTATCCGCAGCTCGGGCAGACGAAGGCGAGCGGCGTCGAGGTGGACGTGACGGCCGCGATCGCGCGCAGCCTCGACCTCACCGCGAACTACACCTACACCGAGCTCGACGAACAGCTCGAGCAGATGCCGCGCCACCAGACGGCGCTCTGGGGCAAGTGGAACCTCGCCGCGCTCGGCGCGCGCGGTCTCTCGCTGGGCGCAGGCGTGCGCCACCTCGCGGCCTACCGCGACGGCGCCGCACCGACGGTGCCGTCGCTCACGCTCTTCGATGCCATGCTCGCCTGGGAAAACGCGCACTGGCGCGCGGCGCTCAACATCGCCAACCTCGCCGACAAGACCTATGTCGCAAGCTGCGGCGCGCGCGGCGACTGCTGGTACGGCGCGCGGCGCAACATCGTGGGCACCGTGAGCTACCGCTGGTGAGGCGCAGGCCTCACGTCGGCGCAGCGAGGTATTTCGTGGCGTGCGCGAGGTCGTCCAGCCAGCGGCGGTAGTCGTCCTCGCGTTGCGCCGGGTCGCCGCGCAGCAGCGCCGAGGGGTGCACGGTCACCAGCACCGGCAGCTGGTGCTGGCCCATGAGCCAGGTGCCGCGCGCCTTCATCACCGGCACCGCGTGGCCGATCAGCGAGCGCGCGGCCGTGGCCCCGAGCGCGATCAGCGCCTGGGGCCGCACCTGCTCGATCTCGCTTTCGAGCCAGTGCAGGCAGGCCGCGGCTTCGCGCTGCGTGGGCGTCTTGTGGATGCGGCGCTGGCCGCGCAGCTCGTACTTGAAGTGCTTCACCGCATTCGTGACATAGAGCTGCGAGCGCTCCCAGCCCAGATCGGCCACCGCCTGGTCGAAGAGATGGCCCGCCGGCCCGACGAAGGGGCGGCCTTGCAGGTCTTCCTTGTCGCCGGGCTGCTCGCCGACCACGATGAGGCGCGCCGTGACCGGCCCTACGCCGAACACCGACTGCGTGGCGTGCTCACCGATCGGGCATTCGCGGCAGCGGTCGGTGGCCTCGCGCAAGGCGGCGAGCGCCTTGCCGGGGTCGCGGGGCAACGGGCGGGATGCGGGGCTGCGGCTCACGGTGTCCTCCGGGGCTGCATGGATCGCGATGCGCCGCCGCGGCACGGTGGGCGGCGCATCGACCATGCGCCCGGTGCGCGGCAAGGCCTGTGCCGAGAGCTCGCCGATGAGCGCGGCCTCGGGCAGGTTGCGCCAGTAGCGGCGCGGCATCTCGCGGCGCATCTGGTCGAGCTTGAGCCGCGCGGGGTTGAAGATGTGCGCGTAGTAGGTGAGCCAGAGCGCCTCGCCGGCATCGGCGGGCGGTGCGTCGTCGCGCGTGGCCCCGGGGCCGTAGACGACCGCGCCACCCTCGCCGCGCACGCTGCGCCGAGGCGTCAGGATGGCCCAGCGCATGTGCGTGTAGCGGCGCATGAAGAAGGGCGCATTGGCTTCGACGATGTGGTGCTCGGGCTCGAACCACGCGACGTGCAAGGGCTCGGGCTGGCCGTCGCGCACGGGGCGGAAGCGCACGAAGGCGCGCATCTTGTGCACGTCGCGCTGCACGGCGCGCGCCATCGCCTGCGCGCGCAGGCGGTCGGGGTCCAGCGGGTCGTCGCGCAGCGCGGGCTCGTGCGCCAGGCGCCACAGCAGGCGGTACAGCAAGGCGAAGCGCGCGGGGTCGCGGTGCAGCAGCACGCGTTCGCACAGCGCGATGAAGGCGGCCGGCACGGCGGTCGAGGGCTGCACCGGCTCGGCCGGGTCGGCGGGCGCCGCAGGCGCATCGAAGAGACCGCCCGCCGCGCCGGCGGACCAGCTCACCGCCTCCGGCGGCACCCCGCGTGCGAGCAGCCGGCGCGCCTGTGCGCGAAAGCCATCCCAGTCGGTCTCGCCCTCCAGGGCGACGTGCAGCGTCTCCATGGCCGTGCGCTCACGCGAAGAGCTGTCCTTGCACCGGCGCCGGCGTGAGCTGCGCGGCGAAGTCCGCTTCATCGAGCCGCCGCGGGCGGTGATCGGGCAGCACGAGGAAGGGCAAGGCCTTGCGCATCGGCACCCGCAGGCGCCGGAGGTCATCGCTGCGCAGGCGCCGCACACGCCGCGCCTCCAGCACGCGCTCCACCGCCTTGGCGCCGAAACCGGGCACGCGCAGCAGCAGCTCGCGCGGCGCACGGTTCAGGTCCACCGGAAAACGCTCGCGGTGCGCCAGCGCCCAGGCGAGCTTGGGGTCCACGTCGAGCCGCAGGAGGCCGTCAGGCGCGGCCACGATCTCCTCGTGACCGAAGCCATAGAAGCGCATCAGCCAGTCGGCCTGGTAGAGCCGGTGCTCGCGCACCAGCGGCGGCGCCTGCAGCGGCAGGCTGGACGCCGCATCGGGGATGGGGCTGAAGGCGGAGTAGTAGACGCGCCGCAGCCGGTAGGCGCCGTAGAGCTGCGCGCTGGTGGCGAGGATGGCGCGGTCGTCGGCCGCATCGGCGCCCACGATCATCTGCGTGCTCTGTCCGGCCGGGGCGAAGCGTTCCGGCCGGGCGCGCTGGGGCTTCGCTTGAGGCAGCGACACCACGCGCTCGGGGTTCGCCTCCTTCGCCGCCGCCTTGGCCTCGTCGATGTGCGTGCGCAGCCGCGCCATCGAGCGCTTGATGGCCGGCGCGTCCTTCTCGGGCGCGAGCGTGGCGAGGCCGGTTTCGGTGGGCAGCTCGATGTTGATGCTCAGCCGGTCGGCGTAGCGCCCCGCGCGCTGCAGCAGCTCGGGCGCGGCATCGGGAATGGTCTTCAGGTGGATGTAGCCGCGGAAGTCGTGCTCCTCGCGCAGCACGCGCGCCACCTCCACCACCTGCTCCATCGTGTAGTCGGGGCTCTGGATGATCCCGGAGCTGAGGAACAGGCCCTCGATGCAGTTGCGGCGGTAGAAATCGAGCGTGAGCTGCACCACCTCGTCGATGCGGAAGCGCGCGCGCGGCACGTTGCTCGTCACGCGGTTGACGCAGTACAGGCAGTCGTACTGGCAGAAGTTGGTGAGCAGCACCTTGAGCAGCGAAATGCAGCGGCCATCGGGCGCGTAGCTGTGGCAGATGCCCATGCCCTCGGTCGAGCCGATGCCGCGCCCGCCGAGCGAATCGCGGCGCTCGGTGCCGCTCGACGCACAGGAGGCGTCGTACTTGGCGGCGTCGGCGAGGATGGCGAGCTTGGCTTGGGTATCCACTGTATGAATATACAGTGTCGCTCCGCGAGTCGATCGCAAGACCCTAGTGCCGGCGGTCCACCTTCGTGACTTTCAGCGAGCCGGCGGTGTCGTTGATGGTGAAGGTGCCCATCACGCTGCGCAGGAACTCGTCGGTCGCCTTCCGGCAGCCGCCCCAGTCGTGGTAGTCGTCGAGGATGATGCTGCCGCCCGGCACCAGCTGCGGGTAGATGCGCTGCAGGCAGGTCATCACGGGCTCGTACCAATCGACGTCCACATGGGCCAGCGCCACCGGGCCGTCGGGGTGCAGCGTCTCCTGCACCAGACCCTTCACGAGCTGGATCGAATGGGCGGCGAGGTCGATGCCGTAGCGCTCGAAGTTGGCCTGCACCAGCTCGTAGAGGTCGTCGCGGTAGCCGTAGTACGGATCGCCGTCGATGCCGACCGACTTGCCCTGCACGATGGTCCGGTAGCGCTCGTGCACGTCGGGCGTGTCCTCCTGCGTGGGCGGCGGGATCATGCCGAACACGTCGTGGATGTGGAACGGCCGCTGCGGCTGCTTGAGGCTCGCGATCAGGATGGCCGAGCCGCCGAGCGCGCAGCCCGCCTCGATGAACAGGCCCGGCAGGCCGGCGTCGTCGATGCCGCGGGCGGTCTGCACCAGGCTGCCGAGCTTCTTGTCGGAGAGGTAGGTGAGGCGGTCGCCGCGGATGCGCTCGACCAGCGCCCGCTCGCGCGGCCCGAGGTCCGGCGGCAGCCCCGACCGGCCGGCGATGCGGCCGGCCACACGTTTCAGGCTTTCGAGCATCACGCCTCTCCTGCTCAACGAGGGAGGCGCAATATTGCGCCGCGCCCGAAGCGCAGGTGGCTGCACCCTGCCACGAAAGTGGGCTCTGGCTCCCGCGTCAGGGTGCCGTCGCCATGCGCACGGCGTGCTCCCACTGCGCCATGCGCTCCTGCGCCTGCGCGCGCGGCAGCGTGGGGCGGAAGGTGCGGTCCACCTGCCACTGCGCCGCGAGCTCGTCAAGGTTCTGGTAGACGCCGCAGGAAAGCCCCGCCAGGTACGCCGCGCCCAGCGCCGTGGTCTCGATCACCTTCGGCCGCACGACCGGGATGCCCAGCAGGTCGGCCTGGATCTGCATGAGCAGGTTGTTCACGCAGGCCCCGCCATCGACGCGCAGCTCGGCCACCGGCGAGCCGCCCGCGGCCACCGCATCGCGGCTCATGGCCTGCAGCAGCGCGGCGCTCTGGAAGGCGATGCTCTCGAGCGCCGCGCGCGCGATGTGGGCCACGGTCGTGCCGCGGGTGAGGCCGACGATGGCGCCGCGCGCCTCGGCCTTCCAGTAGGGCGCACCGAGGCCGGTGAAGGCGGGCACGAACATCACGCCGCCCGAATCGGGCACGCTTTCGGCCAGGGCCTGCACCTCGCTGCTCGCCTTGATGGCGTTCAGCCCATCGCGCAGCCACTGCACCACGGCGCCGGCGATGAAGACGCTGCCTTCGAGCGCGAATTCGGGCGTCCACGCCAGCGCCGGGCCGCTCCCAAGCGGCGTGGAGTCCCCTCGGGGGGCCGGCGCATCGCGCCGAGGGGGCTGCATGACGTTGGGTTGTGCCGCGCTCGTCGTCACGAGCCCGTTGGTCGAGAGCTGGAAGTTGGCGCCGGTGTGCATGAGCATGAAGCAGCCGGTGCCGTAGGTGTTCTTGGCGAGGCCCGGCTTGAAGCAGGCCTGCCCGAAGAGCGCGCTCTGCTGGTCGCCCGCCACGCCGCCGACGGGGAGCGAGGCACCGAGCAGATCGGCCTTCGTGTGGCAGAAGAGGTGCGACGAGGGTTTCACGTCGGGCAGCATCTCGCGCGGCACGCCGAGGATCTGCAGCAGCTCGTCGTCCCAGGTGTTGGAGCGCACGTCGAGCAGCAGCGTGCGCGAGGCGTTGCTCACGTCGGTCACGTGCACCGCGTGCTTGCGCGCGTTGTCATCACCACCGCCGGTGAGCTGCCAGATGAGCCAGGTGTCGATGGTGCCGAAGGCGAGCTCGCCTCTCTGTGCGGCCTCGCGCGATCCGGGCACGTGGTCGAGGATCCATTTCAGCTTGGTGCCGGAGAAGTAGGCGTCGAGGATGAGGCCGGTCTTCTGCTGGAAGGTTTTTTCCAGCCCCTGCTCGCGCAGCTGCGCGCAGGTGGGCTCGGCGCGGCGGTCCTGCCAGACGATGGCGTTGTAGATGGGGTCGCCGGTTTTGCGGTTCCACACCACCGTGGTCTCGCGCTGGTTGGTGATGCCGATGGAGGTGATGTCCTTGGCTTGCAGCTGAGCTTTCTGCAGCACCTCTCGGGCGGTGGCGAGCTGGGTGTCCCAGATCTCCTTCGGGTCGTGTTCGACCCAGCCGGGCTGGGGGTAGATCTGGCGGAACTCGCGCTGGGCCATCGCGACGATGTGGCCGTTCTGGTCGAAGACGATGCTGCGGGAGCTGGAGGTGCCCTGGTCGAGGGCGAGAACGTATTTCATGTGGGTACTCCTTGTGGGAGGTCTTTCACTTGCGTGAGGCTGTTGCCGGGT
>JBIQJS010000163.1:0-5620 GCA_044507405.1 Rubrivivax sp.
AGCCGGTCTTGAGCTTGGTGATGCACACCTTGCCCGGGCCGATGCCGACCTTGGTCGCGTCGGCGCCCCAGTTCTCGAGGTCGATCACCGCTTCGGGCGTGCCCACGTTGCCGGCGATCACGAAGGTCTGCGGCAGCTTCTGCTTGATGTGCTCGATCATTCGCCGCACCGTCTCGGCGTGGCCGTGCGCGATGTCGATGGTGATGTAGTCGGCGCCCACGCCGTCGGCGGCCAGGCGGTCGATGACCTGGTAGTCGTCGGCCTTCACGCCCGAGCTGATCGACACGAACAGGCCCTTGTCGCGCATGCGTTTCGCATAGGCCACGTTGTCGAGGTCGAAGCGGTGCATCACGTAGAAGTAGCCGTTGGCGGCCAGCCATTCGGTGATGGGCTCGTCCACCACCGTCTTCATGTTGGCCGGCACCACCGGCAGCTTGAACCTGCGGCCGCCGAACTCGACCGAGGGATCGCACTCGCTGCGGCTTTCCACGCGGCACTTGCGCGGCAGCAGCAGGATGTTGTCGTAGTCGAAGATTTCCATGTGTCAGGCTCCTGGAAAAGGGTCACAGATCGAAGGAGCGGCGCGTTATGTCGTGAAGACGCAGTGCGCGGCCCAATGGCTGCGAGCGCTTGACTGGTGAGCCCGGTGGTCCGCGAGGGCCGCCAGCGAGGGGCGGTGCAGACACAAGAAACCGGGCGCCAAATTTGGGCCCGGTGGCGCATTCTACGCAGCCGGCCCTGTCGGGCCCAGGGCCAAGACCCCGGGTCGGGCAAGGTCGGCGGGGGCCACGGGCAGGCGTTGCGGTTGCCGTCCGCTGGCGGCCACCAGGGCGTTGTAGACGGCGCCGGCGCCCGCGACGATGGCTGCCTCGCCGGCGCCGCTCGGCGGGCGGTCACTCGCCACGAGGTCGATGTCGAGCGTGGGCAGGTCGGCGATGCGTGGCAGCGGGTAGTCGGCCAGACCCGTTTGCACGGCGCGGGCCTCGGGCGCGGTGAGCTGCTCGAAGAGCACCATCGAGAGGCTCCACACGAGGTTGCCTTCCACCTGGGCGCGCACGCTGCGCGCATCCACCATCGCGCCGCAGTCGTGGCTGCACCAGAGGCGCTCGACGCGGATGCGCTCGGGCGTGACCACCACCTCGGCCACCGCGGCGACCACGCTCAGGCCCTTGTAGACACCGCAGGCCACGCCACGGCCCACCCGCTCACCGGCCATCGCCGCACGGGGTGGGACGCGTGCTGCGCGCTCGGCCACGCGCTGCAGCACGGTCGCCAGGCGTGCAGGGTCGGCCAGGTGGTCGCCGGGCGGTGCTGCTGCGAGGTGGCGCAGTCGAAACGCCACCGGATCCTGCCGGCTCGCGCGTGCGGCGGCATCCATCGCCGCTTCGATGGCCAGCACGTTGGGCCCGGCGCCGAGGCCGCGCCAGGGGCCGGTGGCCAGCGGCACGCGCGTGAGCTGCAGGGTGCGGCGCTGCCGTGTGATGGCGTACGGCGGGTGGTGGCCGCGTGAGGTGCCGGCATCGCCGACCCAGTCGGTGAAGCGCTGCATCCACCGTGGCATGCCGGCGGACGTGAAGATCACGTGCGAGCTCGACAGCGCATGCCACCAGTCGGTGATGAGCCCGTCTGCGCCCACGCGCAGCCGGATGCGGTGCGATGACGGCGGCCGGTGGAAGCCCGCGGTGAATTCGTCCTCGCGTGTCCATTGCAATTGCACCGGCGCCTGCAGCGCCCGCGCGACGTGCGCCGCCTCGCGTTCGACGAGGGCCACGGTGCGCCCGCCGAAGCCACCACCCAGGCGCTGGTTGTGCCCGGTGATCCGCTCGAGCGGCAAGCCGTGGTCGCGCGCCATCACGTCGCGGACGTAGAACGGGTCCTGCGTGCCGCACCAGAGGTCCAGCCGCTCGCGGCCATCGCTCGTGATGCTGAAGTGCGCGACGGCACAGCGCGGTTCGATGGCGGCGTGGGCGGCCATGGGCACGTCCAGGCGCAGGTCCACGGTCCAGGGGCCGTCCTGCACCTGGCCGGTGTCCTGGGTCTGCCGGCCGCTGGCGAGCGCCGCGTCGATGTCGACCAGGCGCTCGGGGTCGGGCGTGCGAGGCGGGCGCGTCCAGCGCACCGCGGCGGCCTGGCGCATGGCGAAGAGGGCCGCGGGGTGGCGGCCCACGAGCACCGGGCCGTCGATGCCGGGCAGCTGCAGCTGGGCCACGTGGCCGGGCACGGCGGCCACGGCCTGATGGTCCCAGCCGTCCAGTTCGACGCCGAGCTCCCGGCGCCAGGGTGGGTGCAGCACGGTCGCGTGCAGCATGCCGGGCAGGCGCACGTCGGCCGCGAAGAGCGGCATGCCGGTCACGAGGGCGTGGTGCTGTGGCGGATCGACGCGCGCCGCTGCGCGACCCTGCCGCAGCGCGCCGGGGGCACGCAGTGGCGGCGTGACGCCGCCCGAGCGCATCGCATCGCGCAGGAGCGCGCACGCGCTCGCCAGCGGCACGAGCAGTTCGCGCACCGAGTCGCTGCCCACGGTGCCCTTCACGCGTGCGATGGCGTCGGTGTCGGGCATGAGCACCTCGATCGACGCTTCGTCCACGCCCAGCTCCCACGCGGCGATGCGGCGCAGGCCGCCGAGCACGTTCTGCCCCATCTCCACGCGCGGGCACCAGAGCCGGATGCGACCGTCCGGGGTGTGCTGGATCCAGCCGATCGCATCGGCGAGCGTCGGCGCGGGGCGCTTGGGGATGGGCGGGATGAGCGAGCAGCCGCCGAGGCCGAAGGCCACCGTGAGGCCGCCGGCCGCCAGCAGCCTGCGGCGCGTGAGCGTGGTGCTCATGGTGTGCCGGCCTTGCGCGCGATCTGCGCGGCGCGGTGGATGGCCGCACGGATGCGGTCGTAGGTGCCGCAGCGGCACAGGTGGCCCGCCATGGCGGCGTCGATCTGCGCATCGGAAGGCTCCGGCGTGCTCGCCAGCAGCGCCGCCGCGCCCATGATCTGTCCGCCCTGGCAGTAGCCGCACTGCGCCACGGCGAGCTCCAGCCAGGCCTGCTGCACCGGATGCAGGGCGCCACCCTGTGCAAGACCTTCGAGGGTGGTGAGCGCGCGGCCGGCTGCGGCGCTGCACGGCGTGATGCACGCGCGCACCGGCTGGCCGTCGAGGTGCACGGTGCAGGCGCCGCACACGCCCTGACCGCAGCCGTAGCGGGTGCCGGTGAGGCCCTGGTCGGCGCGCAGCCACCAGAGCAGCGGCTCGTGGCCGCGCGCATCGTCGAGCGCGACGGTCTGTCGATTGAGCTGGATCTGCATGGCGCGACCTTAGGCACGCGCCAGCGGGTTGTCGTTAACCGCGGTTAAGCCGGTGATGCGTTACCGTGCCGCCATGTCCACGCTTGCCGCCCGATCCGTGCTCGAGCACCTGGCCGCAGGGCCCTTGCCCGAGTGGCCCGCGTTCGAGGCGAGCGTGCAGGTGCGCAGCGTGGCCGCGGGTGCACCGCTGTTTCGCAGCGACGTGCCGTGGCCCTGGCTGTGCGTCGTGCAGCGCGGCCTCTTCAAGCTCGTCTACCTGCGTGCGGATGGCAGCGAGCGCATCAAGTCGTTCATCGGCGAGGCCGGCTTCTTCGCGAGCCTGTCGGGTCTCGCGCCGGGCGGGCGCACGAGCTTTGCCGCCGTGGCGGTGCAGGCGTGCGTGGTCGAGTTGCTGAGCTACCCGCGCATCCTCGAGCTCGGCGAGCGCCACCTGGCCTGGCAGAAGGCGCTGCGCGCCGGCCTGCAGCACTACGGCGAGCGCAAGGAAAAGCGCGAGCGCGAGCTGCTGATGCTGAGCCCCGAGCAGCGCTACCGGCTCTTCCTGCAGCAAGAGCCGGCGCTTGCCGCGCGCATCGCGCAGCAGGACATCGCGCTCTACCTCGGCATCACGCCGGTGGCGCTGTCACGCATCCGCGGGCGCATGCAGCGCGGCCAGGTCGAGGCTTGAGCGCTGGCCCAGGTCGCCGGCATGCGCCGCGAGCCAGCGCTCGGCGCGCGCACGGCCCAGGTCGCGCAGGTTCTCGAGGAACGGGAGGTGCGCGATGAGCCGCGTCTCGCCGGGCAGGTCGCCCAACTCGGTGTGGGCGTCGATGAGGTGCAGGTTCAGGCGGCGCAGGCGCCGCTCCAGACGGCCGATGAAGGGCCAGACCGAGCGGCGTGCTTCCGCGCAGGCCTCGGCCAGCATGCGCACCTCGCGCAGGAAGGTGGCGTTGAAGGTGAACTCCAGCGCCCGGGCCTGGATCTCGCCGGCGCTCACCGGCGTGCGGGCGTGCCGCAGCGGCGCGAGCGAGACCATCACGAGATCGCGCACGCCGCAGCGTGCGAGCGGAAAGAGCGCCGGGTTGGCGCTGTAGCCGCCGTCCCAGTACGGCTCGCCGTCGATCACCACGGCGTGGTGCAGCGTGGGCAGGCAGGCCGAGGCCAGGGCGGCATCGAGCGTGAGCTCGTGCGTGGCGAAGAGCCGCAGCTGGCCGGTGTTGGCATGCGTGGCGGCGATGTAGAGCTCGATGGGGCTGCCGCGCGCGAGCGCCTCGAAGTCGATCTGCTCGCGCAGCACGTCGCGCAGCGGGTTGGTGCCCAGCGGGTTGAACTGATAGGGCGACAGCAGCCGCGTCCACTGCATCAGGCCGCGCGCGGCGGCGTTGAAGCCCGGGCGCGCGGACTCGCCCGCGGTGAGCAGGTCGAAGGGCACGCGGGTGCCGATGGCCGTCCAGAAGCGGGCGAGCGCCTCGCGTGCGCCCTCGGCGCCCCCCTGGCGCCAGCCGTGGGCGAGCGCGAGTGCGTTCATGGCGCCGGCGCTCGTGCCGCTGACGGCGCTCACCTCGAAGCGGCCCGATGCCAGCAGCCGGTCGAGCACGCCCCAGGTGAAGGCGCCGTGCGCGCCGCCGCCCTGGAGTGCGAGGCCGATCGGGCGGGGGCGGGGACGGGGCAGGGCGGGCATGGGCACAGCAGGGATTGGCAGGAAGCGTGCCGGGGGCCGTTTCCTAGAATGGCTCGATGACAGCACCCCTGCCTTTTTCCGCCACCGACACGCCGCCGCCTGCGGCTTCCGAACAGGGCTTGCTGCGCGGCCTCAACGACGAACAACTGGCCGCCGTCACGCTGCCGGCCAGGCCGGCCCTCATCCTCGCCGGGGCGGGCTCGGGCAAGACGCGCGTGCTCACCACGCGCATCGCCTGGCTGATCCAGACCGGCCAGCTCACGCCGGGTGGGGTGATGGCGGTGACCTTCACCAACAAGGCCGCCAAGGAGATGCTCACGCGGCTGTCGGCCATGCTGCCGGTGCCGGTGCGTGGCATGTGGGTGGGCACCTTCCACGGGCTGTGCAACCGTTTCCTGCGCGCGCACTGGAAGCTCGCCAACCTGCCGCAGGGCTTCCAGATCCTCGACTCGAGCGACCAGCTCTCGGCCGTCAAGCGGGTCATCAAGGCGATGAACCTCGACGAGGAGCGCTACGTGCCCAAGCAGGTCACGTGGTTCATCGCCGGCAGCAAGGAAGAAGGCCTGCGCCCCAAGGACGTGGACGTGCGCGACGAGCAGAGCCGCGTCATGGTGCAGGTCTACGAGGCCTACGAGGCGCAGTGCCAGCGCGAGGGCGTGGTCG